>JACQQF010000054.1 GCA_016207095.1 Candidatus Methylomirabilota bacterium
CCGGACGGAGGGGTCGCCTGTCGGCACCATGCCCGGCAGTGGGCAGCGGCTGTAAGGAGATCATGTACCATTTGACCGACCGAGTCCGAATAACGCTGCAACCGGAGACAAGGCGCGATCAGACGTACACACCGGTTGTCTCCAGACCTGGCCTAACTCGCTCCGCAATGGCACGGCCCTTTCGATCGGTCGCAAGGAATGTGTCCGATCCCACCGCCCGCACATCTGCAAGAAGTCGCCGGTCCGCAGGAGGGCTTCGGCCCCATCGGGGGCTTAGGACCGCCGCCTGCTCCACCACCGCTAGGTGGCGTAGGACCGCCGCCACCCCCGCCGCCATGCGGCACGAGACCCTGCCAGGGAATCCGGGAATCAGAGGGTGGGCGGCCCATCGGCGGGCAGGGGCCTTCGGGCTGCCAGTACTGCACCGTCATCCCCGGCGTCTGCTCGAAGTAGCACCACACCCCTTGGCCAGCTCCGGGGCCACTTGGCCCGCCCGTCCCAGCCGTGGGGGGCTCTCCGGTACCGGGCTGGGGCTTCAGGCCTGGCTGTTCTACGGGCTGACCGCCGCCTGCCGCCCCGGACGTTACAGGGGCAGGCGGAATCCCACCCCCGAACGGTTCCTCACCGGCCCCCTTGACCCCAGGCTGCTCCCCTGATGTTTCCTTTTTCTTTTCATCAGCTACGATCGTTACTGTGGCCGAAGCGCTTGCGCCTCCATGGGTGGCTGTAGCACGCCATCGCCCCGGCCAGTCACCTATTATGGTTGGACCGGTACTCCATGCCGCCACACCGGTCAGATCAACATTGACGTCTGGTTTGTCGGAATACTCCCCGATCGCTCTACAGCTTGCACTCTGGCCCACCTTAATCTTTGACGGTGAGCAGAAAACCCCAAACCTTGTAAGGACCCTCTTGAGGGGGGGTGGTGTCTCTCCCCCATCGCCTCCATCTGGTGGTTTATCACCCTTCCCGGTAGCGGTGGATGGGGGTGGTCTTAGTCTGGCCAGACAGCTTTTGGCCCGCTCTTCAATGCCCTCCCCAAGACCCCCAAGCCCCATACCAGCAATCGCTCTAGCGGCCTCCTCGATCTGGCCTTCAGGCAGGCCAATGGCATCGCAGAGGGGAAGGGCCTTCAGCTCCACAAGAAGGGCATCGGCAAACTTCAAGCCCTCGTATGCGCGGTTCCTGCCGCCCTCTGCAATTGCAATGAACCGTCCAAATACAGGGGGATATTCTTTGGCTTGAAGACGCTCGACCAGCGAGGCCAGGCGCTGATCTACCTGCGCTGCATC
Source organism: Candidatus Methylomirabilota bacterium (assembly GCA_016207095.1). Classification (GTDB taxonomy): domain Bacteria; phylum Methylomirabilota; class Methylomirabilia; order Methylomirabilales; family Methylomirabilaceae; genus Methylomirabilis. The sequence continues at coordinate 1,293 of JACQQF010000054.1, forward strand.
CGCAGGGAAGGCCGCCCTGATCTTGTGAACACTGTCGAGCAGTGCGGTTTTTAGAGGCATTATGCCCTCAAACGCGCCTCTGGCGAGTTCAACCTGATTCCTGATCTCATTGAGGTGGTCTGCAGCCGAGTTTGCCGCCGCACCGATCTGTGCCAAGATGCCCTGTCCACCCCCGAGGCTCCGCCTGGCCTGCTCAGACTGGGCCTTGATCTGGCGAAGCTTCGCCATCGCCTCCTCCGCCTGCCGATAGTTCTGGGCAACTCCCTGCGCAAGAGGCTTCGCCGCACTTGCCAACTGCAAGGCCTTGTTTATCTCATCGGTAGACTGACAGGCCTTTACCTTATTCCAGCTCTCCTCAATCCCCTTCTCGACCCGCTCGGCATACCGCTTGGCATTAGCCGTTCTGGACGCCACCTCTCCCATGAGTTGTTCAACCGCTCTGCAGGCGGCGGAGGCCTTGGCGATCGGTCCAGCCAGCCCTTTGAGCTGGCCGAGGAGATTGGAAGCGGTCGTTGCTGCCTGTTCTGCTGCCTGAGCGGCATTCTGGGCCTTTGCAAGTGCCGCATCAATCTTGTTCCTTAACGCCGCAATCTGTCCGTCAGCTTTCCTTTCCAGACCGGCTATGATCTGTTCCATGTTCTCAAGATTCTTTCGCTGCTGGGCCTCCTGTGCAGCAAGGGCCTGCCGCCTGTCAAGGAGGTCCTTGACCTGTTGAGCGCCCTCCCCCGCCACCTGAACCCAGCCGTACCCTCCGGCCGCAAGGAGAACAGGAACGGAAAGGCCGGCGGCGGCGGCGGCCTCAGCAATGGCAATCCCTATGGCAGCGCCTATACCAACCTCTATCAGACAATCTTGATACCCTTTGCCAAGCTCAAGACAGGAGGCAAGCTGTAACGCCGCAGCAGCGCCAACCAGGACCAAACCGCCCCTCCCTCCCTTGATACCTGGCTCTGTCCCTGGAGCTGGAGCCTCGCCGGGACGCGGTAGTTCGACCGTCCCCGCCCCCGGCCTTGGAGGCTGCATACGAACCGTATTCCTGCCGGTTCGAGGGGCGGCGCCGACAGTGCCTCCTTCCGACGCAGGCAGTCTGGCCCTGAGGTTGCTCAACTCCGCCTTGGCATCCGCCAACCCCTGCCGGACGTTATTCCGGTACTTTTCTGCCACCCCCGGCCAACCGGGATCCTGTTGCCCCCACCGGTCCACAAACGGTTCTTCAAGCCTTCTAGCCCACGCCTCGTGACTAGGTCGTTCCAGGTCCGTAATTACACGCTCAAGCACATCGATCTTCTTGGCGATGTTTTCTGCCGTATCTGGAAGGTTCACGTAATCTCCCCGCCACTCATACAGCCCCATCGGGTCAATATATCGAAGCGGGTTGTTCCGGACATACAGGTAAGGGTTGAGGGTAAGGGGCTGGGATAAACGGGGGGGAGCCGGATCGGGAGAGAGGAAGCGGCCAAGGACCGGATCGTAGTAACGGGCTCTCTGGTAATACAGGCCGATGCCTTCATCCCACTCCCGCCCAGTAAAGGTGAAGGGGTTCGGGATGGAGCCCTGGCGGCCGATTATCCGGCCAAATGGATCGTAGTCATACCTTGAAACGATTGCACCCTGATCGTCGGTAAGGAGTCTTATGTTTCCCAACCGATCAGGATGATAGTAATAGCTCTTTCCCTCACGGATCATGGCTAACGGCCGATCTATGCCGGGGGCATACACATAGGCAGCCCTTGCTACCCTATCTTCACCAACCTCCTCGATCAGGTCAAAGCCATCATAAAGGAAGTGGGTCAACCCCTTCTGATCCCTCCTCCAGGCCCTTGTCCCGCTTGCGGTGTAGCCGAATGTGGTTGTGGCCCCGTCTGAAGCCACCGCCTTGATCAACCTGCCCTCAGGGTCGTAACCGTAACTTGTCGCTGCGCCTGGTGAGCGTCGTTGGGCAAGATTGCCCATCTCGTCATAGCCGAACCGCTCAGCCCCTGCCTCCAAGAGTCGGTCTGACGCATCGTATCGGTACCTGGTCAGAACCCCATCCTGCTCCATGGAGGCCCTGCCGCCCCCCGGCTGATACCTGTATGTAACCAACCGTTCAGATCCCTTCTCCTCCGTAAGCTGATTCAGGCCATCATACTGGTAGGTGATCGTCCCTTTAAGCGAATCCTCTATCGAGACCAGATTCCCCACCTTATCATAGCCGTAAATATAGGCGGCCAGGGTCACCCCCTTGGGATCAAGGTAGCTTATCCTGCGTATTCGGCCTGCCCCATCGTACTCCCAGCTTCCCGTAATCCCATTGGGATAGCGCAAGGCCGTAGGCCTTCCCTCCAGGTCATACTCGAAGGATAGGCTCTTGGCATCAGGGAGGGTGATGATACTGAGGCGTCTTACACTGTCATACCCATACTTGACCTGGTAGCCCTGTAAATCGGTAAGGACGGTTCTGAGACCTTTTGGATCGTAGACATAGCCGAGAGACCTCTTTATGGCCGGATAATCGGTCTTTACAAGGCGTCCGGCCTTGTCGTAGCTCATCTGTACAGGAAAACGACCATCATCGAGGGAGATGGGCCTGCCCAATGGATCGTACTGATAGCTGATCCGTTTTCCATCCGGCAGGTTCTTCTCTACCAGACGCCCCGCCTTATCGTGCTTATAATGGGTCACCCTTCCTGTGGGATCCGTGACGCTGCTTATGCGCCCGACCAGATCATAGGAGCGACGCCATGCTCGACCGTCAGGATCGGTGATCAGGGTCATATGGCCCATGGCATCGTATGCATATCTGCTCACCCCGCCTTCAGGCCGTCTGATCTCAACCAATCTGCCTGCGGGATCGTACTCATACCGGCCCACAATCCCCCCAGGCTCCTGGGCGGCGGTCAGGTAGCTTCCTGAGTACTGAAACCGTTTCACCCGTCCCAGGGTGTCTGTAAGGCTTAAGAGACGGCCCAATGGATCCACTTGGTAACCCGTTGAAGCCCCAAGAGGATCGACCCGGCTAAGAAGGCTACCGAAGGCATCCCGCTTAAGCTCCCTGATGACCCCCTTTCCTCGTTCCTCAGCAATAAGATTACCTAACGGATCGTACCGGTAGCTGATCTCAAGCCCGCTGGCCGACCTTTCCTTGAGAAGCTCCCCGGATGGGCCATACTGATAGCTGGTGACCTGCAAATCGCCATCGGTCCACTTGGTCATATTTCCCATGGAATCGTAACTGAAACGCTCTGTACGATTCCCTGGATGGGTAACGGCGATAAGGCGACCTGTCGCATCATACTGGTAGCGGGTTGTCTGACCTGTTGGATCGTGCTCAGCCAGCAGCCTACCCCGCGCGTCGTACTCAAACTTGCTGACAGCTCCCAAGGGGTCTGTGATCCCGATAAGGCGGCCCTTACTGTCATACGCATAGCGGGTTACACCGCCCATTGGGTCGGTAAGGCTCACCAGCCGATTGTGATCGTCATAACTTCTTAAGGTGATCCCTCCGAGAGGGTGAACATCTTTTATTGGGTTTCCATACCGGTCGTACCCGAATTGGGAGAGCTCACCCGACGCGCCGGTTATCCCCTTGAGGCGACCATCCTGATGGTATGAGAACCTTCTTTCCGGCGCACCATACCCCTGTATGCTTGCGACGCTCCCGTCTGGGTGATAGGTGAAGGCCGCGACGGTCTCCGTCCCAAGCTTGACGGCCGTGAGGTTGCCGTGGCCGTCGTATTCGAAGACCTGTTTGGTCCCGTCGGAACGGGTGATCGTCTTCACCCATGAACTGTCGCCCAGATACTCGAATCGAGTGGCCTGCCTGAGCGAGTTCTCGACCGCGAGAGTGCGACCGAGGGTATCGTACCTGATGCGCGATGTCGCGCCCGTGGAGCCGGTGACCGATAGTGGACGACCTGCTGCGTCGTACTCGAACACACTCGTGCGGCCAAGGGGATCAGTCACCTCCTGCCGCCGCTTGTCCTTACTCCACTGGGTTGTCGTGACTCCGCCGAGAGGGTCAGTGTAGCGCAGTCGGCTTCCTGTATCATCGTACTCGTAGCGCTCCCTGCTTCCGTCTGCCCAACTGCGGCTCATGACCCGTCCCCTGAAGTCGTAGGCAAACTTGACGATGCCGGATTGCGGGTCCTCGATACGGGCGAGTTCCCCGCCCGTATAGTACTTGTACCGGGTGGGCGGCCTCGGCGGGAGTTGCACTTTCGAGAGTTCATGATTGCTGTAGGCATACCGGACTGTCGCCCCGGTCGAACTCTCAATCAGGGTCACCCGACCCGTCTTATCAGTCGTGAATCTGAGGTGACTCGCGCGCGGCCCTTCGATCCTGGCCAGACGCCCACTAGGGCCATAGTGAAAGACTACCCGGTTTCCGTTCCGATAGTCCCGCTCCACCAGCCGCCCTTGAGCGTCAAAGGTCTCCTTGGTGCCATCCAGCTTTGTGCGGGTCGCCCGGCCATCCTTGTCGAAGACGACCCGCTCCCCGGAAGCAGTCTTATAGCCGGCCCTGCTCCCCTCCAAGGCGAATTGCACCGTCACTCCCGCATCCTCGATCATGACGAGCGAGCCGGCACGAAGCAGGCGACTCTCCCAGTTCAGCCGCCACCGCCTTCCCAGAAGCCCCGGCTCGCGCCGCCGGTCCTCGAGCGAGCGCCGAATCTCCAGAGTGACCGGACCAGCTTGCACAGTTAGGTCACTAGCCGTCAGAAAAAGCCGGCCTGACCGGGGATCGATGATCTCTAGGGCTTCAAGCGAGGGAACAGCCGGCAGAAGGACGGAGATGGCGAGCACAGGAATCAGGGCGAGGTTGGATAGGCGCTGTCGATACGCAGAGCGCTTCACCGAGCGGATCCTCCAACGAAGGATGCTTAATCAACTATCTGCAGAAGCTTCACCATTGGTGGTGGCCCTACTCCCCAAAGCCGATTTAGCTAGTATCTCCTGAAAGGGTCAATGGCGGGGTCATCGTCAAGGTCTGCAGCGATCCTCTGCGTCTGCAAGCAGGCGGCAAAACGTTGAGAGATCGAGAGCCCGTTGCAGACACTCGCCCGGGCTCATGGCGGCGTACCTTGTCGGATCGCCACATCACACGCTCTTGAGCGGAGCTGATGAGCCACCGGCGTGCAGCCAGGATCCACAACGCGGGCCCCGCTGGGCGACTCCTCATGAGGTTACAATCCCTTCCTTCCCAATAACCCCTTCACATCCCCCCGCAGTGGCACTTCCCGGTCGCCGGCTTGATGTGGCAGCCTGGCGGACAGCCGCCGCCGGTCGGGGCGACAGTGTCCGGTGGCGGTGTAAGTCCCTGCCAGGGGATCCGTACCGACCCCGGGTCGCTCGAGGGCTTCATATCAGAAGGAGGACACGGTCCATAAGGGATCGAGTACCATTCCTTCGTCTTCTCCGAGTAGCACCAGTACCCCGAAGGCGGGGTTTGCCCCGGGGGCGGCGTTTGCCCCGCGCCTGCCGGAATCGGCTCCTGGCCGGGCTGCTTTATCGGCTCCTTGCCGCCTCCGGTCACGCCCGAGGTCCCTGGAGCTGCGGGAATGCCGCCGCCGAACGGCTGCTGGCCGGCGCCAGTGATGTCAGGCGGCGGGCCCTTGTCATCGGCAATGACGGTCACCGTGGCGGTCGCGCTCATTCCACCGTGCGAGGCCTTTGCAAACCAGGAGCCTGGCCAGTCCCCTACGACGGTCGGCCCGGGGCCCCAGGCCGCCAAGTGGGTGAGATCGACGGCGACGCCGGGTTGAGTGGAGTATTCGCCGACTGCCCTGCACGAGGATGATTGGCCCACCTTAATCTTACTAGGAGAGCATGACACACCGAAACTCTTCAACGTGGGATCGGCAGGTGGCTTATCCCCGCCCGTGGTCGTCACGGGCGCCTGCCCCGGCGTCAGTTTGGCGAGACATGCCGCCGCCTTCCCGGAGAACCCCTCACCCATCCCACCCATACCCAGAAGGCCAATTGCGCCGGCAGCCTTCTCCACGGCCCCGTCTGCCGGGCTGATCCCTTCGCAGAGGGGCAAGCCATTGAGGTATTCGAGGCCAGCGTTGGCCTGACTCATGACCTCCCCCGCGCGCTTCGCCTCACGTTCGGCCGAATTCGCAGAGGCGGGGGCCGTCAAGGCGGCTTCCTGTCCTGCCAGCCGTCCGACAAGGGGCTTAATCCTTTCGTCCGCCTCTCCGAAATCAGAGGGGAACGCCCCTCGGATACTCCAGACCTGCGATAGCATCGCGGCTTTTCGCGTCTTCAGATCGGTCGAGCGATGCTCAGCCCGTTTAGCATCTGTTCGAGCTGTGTCGGCAAAGCTCGCGGCCGAAGCCGCCTCGGCGCTGATCGTGGCAACGACGGCGGCGGCCTGGCTTCGGGTAGCCCTCGCACTCTCCGCCTGCGCGAGGATCTTCTTCAGGAGGTCACTGCCTGCGCTTGCCTTCTTGTAATTCGATGCGGCCGCCGATGCCAATTTCTTCGCGGCTTCATAGGCTTCCTTCGCCGTGTTCAATTCGTCCTTTGACTGGCACGCATCGACCATTGCGCCGGCTCCCGTAAACATCGCCTCTGCCAATTCCGCGTTCTTCGCGGCGTTGGCAGCGGAGGCGCCGATCTGCAGCGCGACCGTTTCGGCGTTCTGGCAGGCGGCCGAGGCCTGCTCGACCGGGCGCTTCGACCCGTCAAGCTGTCTGAGGAGATTCACGGCGGCGGTCGCGGCGGTCGATGCCGACTGGGCGGCTGTCTTGGCGGCCGCCTCAGCTTCTGCTACCTGGGCTCTCAGGGCCGCGAGCTGGCCATCAATCTCTCCCTCAAGTTTACCCACGATCTCCTCGAGCCTGTTGCGATTCGCCTGCTGCTGGGCTTGTCGCGCTGCCTCGGCCTGCTGACGCTGTTTCCGTTCCTCCCAGTCTCTGTTCAGTTCAACGATCCCCTCCTTGATACTGATCACGCCGGAGGCGGCGGTGAGGACCAGCGCACCTGTCGGACCGATCACCGCGACCACCACCCCGCCCACGGCGAGCCCAACCGCCATCTCAGTCGCGCACTGAACAGGGCTCAGCCCCCGCTGGTAACAGTTATACACTTGAGCCGCGGTCATCACGACAGCGAGGGCACCGGCAGCCGGCTTGCTGATGCCGCCCCCTGTTCCTCCAGGCCCTGGTGTTCCTGGGGCGGGCGCGCCAGGGCGTGGAACAGCAGCCGTCCGGCTGCCGGGTGCGCCAGGGCGCGAGCCTGCACCCGTCTGCCCAGCTTGGGGCTTTGGAACTTTAATAGTCGGGGTCCTTGGCTGGCCGGTGGGCACGGGCTCCGGGGCAGGAGAAGGACCCCATGCAGCGGGTCGCCTGGGCTCCAAGCCGGGATGCTTGCTCCGAAGCGCTGCCGCTGCTTCTTCGGCCTCGCTCAGGAACCCCTCAAGCTGCTCCCGAGGATAAAACTCGGGGCCTTTACCATAGTTCTGCAAGCGAGCGCGCGTATTCTGAATTACCTCTTCCTTATGCCAAAGCCATTCCTCGGGGGGAATCTCAAGTCCTAATGGGTCAACAAAGCGGACAGGATTATTCCTAACATAGAGGTACGGGTTTAACTCGAGCGGTTCCGTCAGGCGGGGCGCCACCGGGTCTGTCGTGAGGAACCGACCGAGCGTCGGGTCATAGTAACGGGCCCGGTAGTAGTAAAGTCCGGTGCTCGAATCGAATTCGCGCCCGGTGAAGGTGAAGGGATTCGGGACGGAGCCGCGTTGCGTCCTCAACCTGCCAAACAAGTCGTAGTCGTAGGTGGCCACAACCTGGCCCTGCTCGTCGGTGAGGTGAGTGACGCTCCCCAGACGGTCGGCATGGTAGTAATAGGTCTTGCCGTCGCGAATCATCGCTAACGGCCGGTCGATCCCGGGGCCGTGAACGTAGGTCGCTTTGAGGCTTCCGCCCTCCCCCAACTCCTGGATCAGGTCGAAGCCATCATAGAGATAGTAGGTCAGACCTTGCTGATCTTTCTTCCAGACACGCTCACTCGTCGGCGCGTAGCCGAAGGATGTCGTTCCCCCGTCGAGCCCCGCGACCTTTACCAACTGGTCTTCTGCGCCATACTCATAGACCGTCGCGCCGCTCGCCCCCTTGCGGCCGATCAGGTTGCCGCTCTTGTCGTAGGTGAGCTGCTCAGCACCGGCCTGAACGAGCCGGTCGTCGGCGTCATAGCGGTACCGAGTGACGGCCCCGCGCTCTTCGACTGTCGATCGATTGCCACCAGGGAGGTAGCGGAATCGAGTGGTCCCGGCGGGGCCGACCTCTTCGACAAGTTGACCTGCTGAATCGTACTGCAAGCGTGCAGTCCGGCCCTGGCTGTCCTGCCGCTCCACCGGGTTACCAACCGGATCGTACCGGTAGGTGAAGCCCGCTGCCGCTTTTCCCTCTCGGTCCCGATAAGTGATCTTGACGATCCGGCCAGCGGCATCGTACTCCCACTGGCCGGTGATCCCATTCGGATAGCGGATCTCGGTCAGTCGATCTTTGACGTCGAACCCGATCGCGATCCGCTTCCCGTCGGGAAGGACAATGGCCGACAACTGCTTCATGGCGTTACGCTCGTAGCGGATCTCGCGCCCATCCCCATCGATTAGCTTCGTCTTCAGCCCGCTCGGGTCGTAGGCATACCGCACGCTCTTCTTGATGGCCGGGTACTCCACCCGAACGAGACGGCCATTCTGATCGTAGCCGTAGAGGACTGGGAACGCGCCGTCGTCAGCCTTGAGCCGGTTCCCCAGGGAGTCGTACTCGTATGTGACCTTTCTGCCGTCGGGAAGCTGCTTCTCCGCCAACCGGCCCGAGCGGTCATAGATGTACCCGGTGGCGCGACCCGCCGCGTCGGTCGCGCTGATCAACCTGCCAGAGAGGTCATAGCTCTGGTGGCGCTTGTTCCCGAGGGGGTCGCTGATGGCAGCGACATTCCCCATCGCGTCGTAGGTGATCCGGGTCATGCCCCCGCTCGGGCGGCGAAGCCCCACCAGCCGACCAGCAGCGTCATACTGGTAGCGAGCCTCATCGCCGGACGGCAACCGAGCGCCGGCCAGCCCGCCGATCTTGGCGTAGGTGTAGCGAGTCAGGTGGCCGGCAGGGTCGGTCAGGCTGACGACATTCCCGAGCGGGTCATACTGATAGCGGGTGACCGCCCCGAGAGGATCGACGCTGGAGGTCAACAGGCCCGACGCGTCACGCTGAAGCTCGCTCTTCGCCCCGGCGTTGTCCTCGCTCCCCAGGAGATTTCCCAGGCCATCATAGCGATAGGTAAGCTCCAGGCCGGTCGGTCTCCGTTCCCGCGCCAAACGTCCGAGCTGGTCGTACTCGAACTGCGTCGTCTGGCCGAGCGGATCGGTCAACGCCGTCAGATTCCCCAGCGCGTCGTAGCGGCGCGTCGTGATCCGGTTACCTGGCCCGGTGACCTTCACCTCACGGCCGGCAGCGTCATACTCGTACTTGGTGACTAGTCCCGTCGGTCCGGTCTCGGCCACAAGCCGACCACGCGCATCTTGCTCGAAGCGTGTCACCCCCCTGGATGGATCGACTAATCGGCTCAGAAAGCCCCTCTTGTCATACTCGTAGCGCGTTACGCCTCCGACGGGATCGGTCAGGCTCACCAAGCGGTCTTGGCCATCGTAACTCCGAACGGTCAACCCTCCGAGGGGATTGATCTCACGGATCAGGTTGCCGCGGCGATCGTACTCAAACTGCGTGGTCGCCCCAAGCGCATTGGCAATCGACTTGAGACGCCCATCCGGATGGTAGCCGAAGCGTCGCTCCGGGGCATCGAGTCCGCGAGTGGTGGCCAGGCTCCCATCGGGATGATAGGTGAGGGCGGAGACTATCTCGCTCCTGACCTTGATAGCCGTAAGGTTCCCACGTGCATCGTACTCGAACACCTGTCGATCAGCGCCCGGCTGAGTGATGGCTTGAATGAGGCTGCTCTCTCCCAGATACTCCAACTTGGTCACCCGCCCAAGAGGGTCGGTGACAGCAACCGTTCTTCCCAAGGCGTCATAGGCCATCCGCGATGAGGCGCCTGTCGGACCGGTGGCCGATACCGGCCGACCAGCAGCGTCGGACTCGAGGACGCTCTTGCGCCCGAGGGGATCGGTCACCTCCTGACGTCGCCCATCCTTACTCCACTGGCTCGTGGTGACTGCGCCGACCGCATCCGTATAACGCAGCCGGTTTGCCTTGTCGTCGTACTCGTAACGTTCCTTGCTGCCATCCGCCCATCGACGGCTCATGACCCGTCCTTTGAAGTCGTAGGCGAACTGGACGCTGCCGACCTCTGGCTGTTCGATCCGGGACAGGCGTCCGTCGGCAAAATAGCTATAGCGGGTAGGCGGCGCAGGCGGGCGTTGGACCTCCGCCAGCTCGCCGCCCTGGTAGGCATAGCGGACCGTCGCCGTCGTCGAAGCCTCGACCTGAATAACCCGCCCCGCCTTGTCAGCCGTGAATTTGAGATAACTCCCGCGCGGCCCCTCAATCTTGGCCAACCGCCCTTCAGGGCTATAGTGGACGACTACGCGGTTTCCGTTCCGATAGTCCCGCTCCACCAGCCGCCCCTGGGCATCGAAGGTCTCCTTGGTGCGATCGGGCTTGGTCCGGATCGCGCGCCCGCTCTTGTCGAAGACGAGCCGGTCCCCGGAGGCAGTCTTATAACCGGCGCCGCTCCCGTCCGAGTCAAATTGCACTGTCATCCCCGCGGCCTCGATCATGACGAGCGAGCCAGCACGCGACAGGCGGCTCTCCCAGTTCAGCCACCACCGTGTCCCCAAGAGGCCGGGCTGGCGCCTTGCACTCTCGAGAGAACGCCGGACCTCCAGGGTCACGGGGCCAGCCTGCACGGCCAAGTCAGTGACGCTCAGAACAAGCTGACCTGACCGGGGATCGATGATCTCTTGGGCGTCAAGGGTGGGACAAAACAGGAGTAGTGGGGTGATGGTGAGCGAAAGGATCAAGGCCGCCTGCGAAACGAAGTTTCTCAATCTCCAACACTTCGAACCGACGGTCATTGCAAGGCCCCTCCTAGGCATCACCATTTCAGGATGATCTGGGTGATGTCGCTGCAGTTAGAAAGCACTTACATGTGCTGCACTAAGAATCCGTTAGGCCGCGCCGGTCCAGCCGGATGGTCTCCCGAACCCTCTGAAGCAGATCCACTACTCCCCTCTCAGTAGCCCGCTCGTCGAGCTCGGGCATGGTGCCACACCGAGTCAATAGATCGGTCACATCGATCAGATCCTGAGGCCCCCCCGCCAGCAGCTTCAGGACGATCAGGTCCTCGGGAGTCACCACCGGGACGCGGCGGCCGCCAGGGAGGGTCACCTGAACTGCCCGATCAAGAATGGCCCGCTCCCAGGGTCGTGTTGCGCAAATCACGTCGATCTCGGGCCCACCACGAATCCACTCTAGGCGCAGGAGCAGCGGGATCGGATCGTCACTTCCTCCCCGGCGCCACGACACGTGCCATCCGTCAGCCCGGATGGCGCCCTCCAGCTCTGGAGATTGCGCCAGCTCGGCGAGAAGATCGATATCCTCAGTGGCCCGGGGTGATCCCCAGGTAGCGACCGCAAGCCCGCCGATGAGTGCAGCACGAATCCCCGTTTTGTCCAGGAGGTCAAGGACCTTTGACAGGATCTCTTCCAGAGTCACCGGCCCAGGCATCGCCGGGCTCTGTTGCGCTTTCCTGCATCTGCAAGCAGGCGGCAAAATGTGGAGAGGTCAAGGGCCCGCTGCAGGCGCTCGCCGGGTCTCATGGCCGGGTACTCGCCATAGCGCCGCACGCGGCGATCCTCAGTCGAGGCGGAAGGACACCGATGCGCAGTCAATATCCACAAGGCCGGATGGGTTGGGCGGTTCTTCATGGCATCATGATTCTCTCGTTCTTCATACATGGCTTACCAACGGTGGTGATCACCTCTCGCTTCATGTTGCCGATGATGTCCGTGGTGGTCGGTTTTGAAAGGGATCAGGCTCCACCAGGGGATCCGAGGAGAGGCCTCCCGCCAGGAAGGATACCAGGGCTCATAGCCGTAGAACGACCCACCGTACGGGCCCCCATAGACGGCTGCGCCTGAGTACGATGGTGTGGCGCCGGGCCATGGAGTCTCCTGGACATAGTGCGAGGGTTGAGGAACGGCGAACTGGCTCGAGGGCAGGCCTCGGCCGACAATCTGGTCGGTGCGACCCTCGAATTCCCGGACCAGCGACCAGATCGCCTGCCAATTCATCGGAGTCGTCGCCGAAGCCTCACGAACGTAATTCGGATCGCGTCTTGGGTCATACTGGTCTGGTCCCACCGACACCGCCCCCCCTTCGCCCACGTGAGTGAACAGGAGCACTGCTGCGGTGATGGCAACAAGAGTGTTCGTTTTCGGCTTGTGGAGCTTCGCAACACGCATACTGATTCTCCTGCGCTGTTTCCCCTCACCCTCTCCCCCGCCTAGGGGAGAGGGGATGAAGGTAGAGATTAGCCTTCGAGCGCCCGACGGGCGCTCAGCATTTGCCGCCGGGTCACCCAGGTTTGCCCATTCCGGGCTTTTCTCCAATCGAGCCCTGTATCGTCTCCTGGATTTCTCCATACTTGGGAGGCTTAAACGATCCAGTATCGGGACCCTGCCCATACCCTGGTTGCTGTCCCTGTTGACCAGTAGGCTGAGTAGACCCCGACGGTCCGAACCCTGACGACGGAGCGGCGTACGAGCCCTGCGGTTGGACCGACTGACCGCTCGTTGTGGTCTGGCTTCCCGGCTGCAACTGCTGAGACTGCTGGCCGAGCTGGTTGATGGCATTGTAGTCCACCGGGGGGGTCGGAGTGTCGCAGCCAAGGCCCTCGATGATATCGCGGAGCAGAAAGATCTGGCTGCCGACCTCTGTCTGTCGCTGCTTGAGGCTTCTTATCGCATCTCGTAACGGTCCAACCTTGTTCGCTGCCTTCCCGTGCTGTTGATTCACGTAGGTCGTCGGATCGAGGCCGGCGAGTGTCGCGGTCGTCTGAAGCCAACCGGGAACGGCGCCTGCTACGACCGCAACAGAAAGTTTATCCCACTTGTCCATTTCGGTTCTTGCAGCTTCTAACTCCGGCTCTTTCTGCGCCAACTGCGCCCGGATCTCAGGGGCCTCAGCTTCGAGTTTGGTGAGTCCGGCCTTTTTTTCTTGACAGAGCTGGGCCTTGACCTCCGGCGAAAGCCCCTCAGCCCATCCGACGGTCGTACCGCACACGAAAAGCGCAGCGGCGAACAGCAACATGAAGATATGTTTCGTCATCTTTCTGCTCCTTCTCTCTACGCTTACTTGGCTCCAGTTTCGCCGGCCAAAGCCTGACTCATCGTCCAATGATCGCGCGCACGTCGAGGCGGTTCGGGGTGACGTTGGTCGGCTCCAGGCGAAAGCCGGTGAACTGCTTGGTCGACAGCTCATCGGCGATCACACTGGTCTTCCCGGCATAATCGAGCTGTAGTTCCGCTGTCCCCTGCGTGAAGTTCCGCTGGTGAACAGCCTTGACTCCTTGCAGGTCGCCCTCCAGAAACTTCTTGACGGCCGCCAGGTGCCGGTAGGACACCAGACCGGAGATGACCAGCGTGATCTCCTGGGAGCGGCCATACACCTCCTTCTTCCAACTGCTCAGGATGTCGTTGATTACGGTGTCGGAGAGTTTTTCGCTCGCCTCCTTGATGGCAAGTGCCCCTCCCTGCATTTCGTCGATATGGGCCTTGGTCCCCTGCTCACTCCGGGACGAGATGACGCGACCATCATCTGCTCTGACGACCCTGGCCTGAAGCGTCGCCTGAATCGACTGCATCTGGGTTCCGAGGAGCCTGCCGCCCGCGTTCTTTGAGAAGGAACGGCCCGTGATCACGACCTGCGCTCCGTACTGTAGACCCGCGGTGGCGGCGGCCTTAGGGTCACCCTCAAGCAGCCTCAACGCCTTGTCTCGTGGGATGTTAGCCCGGACTGTGGCCGGATCGACGACGTTGAAACCTGCGGCCATGAGCCGCTCCATAATGGTCGACTCGGCCTGGCCCACATTTTCCCAGGCGGTGGTCCCGAAGAGGCCGCCCACCTTTTCTTCGATGATAACCATGACCTTCGGCTTCTCCTTCAACACCTGGAGCAGGCCCAGCGCTTCCAGGCTTCCCTGGAGGTTCTCTCGGCCGACGTCAGCCATGACGGTCACTCGGAACTCCTGGCCGACCTGCTCCTCTTTGAGGATTTGGTAACTTTTCACATAACCGGAGGTCTGAGCGAGGATCTTGTCATGCACCACCTGGAAGTTGTTGGTCATCGTATCAGAGGAGATCATTGTGCCGACCGCCTGTTCCACGGCCCGGCGGAGGGCATCGTCGATCGCCTTCTCCCGGGCGATCGTCACGTTCCCGGTGATCGCCGCCACCCCCTCGGCCGTGATCATCTCTGCGAAAGCCGCAGTGGTGAAGACGAAACACAACACGAAGATCAAGCCGATGGCGTGCCCGACCCCGGCGCACAGTCTCTGGGTGGCTACCTGGATCATCTTTCGACCCTCCATCCCGTTACATATGGACTCATCGATCTCTCTCTACTCGTGAGTATTGTCGCAATCCCTGACAGGACCTTCCGACATTGGCCCCACATTTACCACGATCCAACGGTGATGACAAGCGCTTTTCCGGTGGAGACTCGACAAAAACAGAACGGCCCCGGAGGTTCATCCGGGGCCGTTCTGGGCGCGAGAAAGGACGGAGGGTCTAGATGTCGAAGTAGAGAGCGAACTCCCAGGGGTGAGGGCGAAGGCGGATCGCATCGACCTCGTTCTTCCGCTTGTACTCGATCCAGGTGTCGATGGCGTCCTGGGTGAACACATCGCCCTTTAATAGAAATTCGTGGTCGGCCTCAAGCGCATCCAAGACCTCATCCAGACTGCCCGGCAAGGTCTTGATCCCCTTCGCCTCCTCCGGCTCCAGCTCATAGAGATCCTTGTCGATCGGCTTCCCCGGGTGGATCTTCTTCTGGATGCCGTCGAGCCCCGCCATCAGCATGGCGCTGAAGGCCAGATACGGGTTGCAGCTTGGGTCGGGAGTCCGGAACTCGATCCGCTTCGCCCCCTCGCTCTTGGAATAGACAGGGATCCTGGCGCAGGCCGAGCGGTTTCGCTGGCTATAGACAAGATTAATCGGCGCCTCGTATCCCGGGACCAGCCGCCGATAGGAGTTGGTCGTGGGGGCGATGAGGGCACAGAGTGCAGGAGCATGTTTCAGGAGCCCACCGATGTAGTAGAGCGCCGACGAGGAGATATCGCCATACCCCCCAAGCTCCCAGAAGACATTCTTCCCGCCCTTCCAGAGGCTCTGGTGGACGTGCATCCCCGACCCGTTGTCCTGAAAGATAGGCTTGGGCATGAACGTGGCTGTCTTTCCATGCTTGCGGGCGGTGTTCTTGGCGCAGTACTTGTACCAGAGGACGCTGTCGGCCATCTTGGTGAGTGGCCCGTACCGCATGTCCACCTCGGTCTGACCGGCCGTGGAGACCTCGTGGTGATGGACCTCCACCAGAACTCCTACAGACTCCAGCGCCAGCACCATATCCGAGCGAATGTCCTGAAACTTATCCATCGGCGGCACCGGAAAGTACCCCTGCTTATAGCGTGGCTTGTAGCCGAGGTTCGGCTTCTCCTCTTTCCCTGCGTTCCAGAACCCCGCCTCGGAGTCTATAAAGTAGAATCCGTGCTGGTAGCTCTGATCGAACCGGATGTCGTCAAAAAAGAAAAACTCCAGCTCAGGCCCCCAATAAGAGATATCCGCGATCGCTGTTGATTTGAGGTACGCCTCGGCCTTCTGTGCGATGTACCGCGGATCTCGGGTGTACATCTGTCGCGTCACCGGATCCATGACGTTGCAGATCAGGACCAGGGTGGGAACGGCAGTGAAGGGATCCATGGCCGCTGTTGCCGGATCCGGGATCAGAAGCATATCCGACTCGTGAATCTGCTGGAAGCCCCTGATGGAGGAGCCATCGAACCCGATTCCGTCGGCGAATAACTCGTCAGTAAGCTCGCGGACGGGTACGGAGAAATGCTGCCACAGCCCCGGTAGATCAATGAACCTCACGTCAACGAACTTGGCGCCGCGTTCCTTTGCCAGCTTGATGACATCCTTTGGTGTCATAGGACCCGTCTCCTCCTTTTCGGATCGAACAGTTCTCCGTTGAAAACGCATAGCGCCCCGCAATCTCCCCAGCTCGTTGGGGAGCCACGGTCCGCGAATACAGATCGCTTAGGTTCCGCTCGTCTTGAAGAACCCCCCAGTGTGCTGGGGGGTTCTTCAAGGATCAGTGGAACGCTAGGGTCCAACCGACGGTCCACCTTCAAATCGCTGCCTCACCCCTCTCGCCGGTACGGATCCGAATGACCTCCTCGATCGACACGATGAAGATCTTCCCATCTCCGATCCGGCCGGTCTTGGCCGAGGACTGGATCGTCTCCACAACCTTTTCCCACTTGTCATCCGGAACCACGATCTCGATCTTTACCTTGGGCAGAAAGTCGATCGTATACTCGCTCCCCCGGTACAGTTCGGTGTGCCCCTTCTGGCGGCCGAAACCTTTCACCTCGCTAACGGTGAGCCCCTGAATGCCCACCTCGGCCAGTGCGCTCTTCACCTCGTCGAGCTTGAAGGGCTTGATAATCGCCTCGATCTTCTTCATCAGACAACCTCCCGTCTCTGAAGGCGTTCACCTTCCTATCTTGTGATAATACGCCCAGTCGATACTCTAACACACCTCTATGCTCAAGGTCCGCCTCGTTATGAAAAGCAAGTCATATGCCAAGATGCCTCGCCCCCTTGCATCCGCGCCAGGACTCCACCGATCCACGAAACCCGCGTTCTTGCTGGCTATCAGGCTCTATTCCCTTTTGCCAAGCTCACCGCCTTGCCAAAGGTTTGCGCAGTGCCCCTCTGGTCTGACCTCTTTTTATGCAGCTACAGCCGCGCCCCCCTGAGGTACTTGGCCGCATCCTCGGGCAGGACAGGATTGATGTAAAAGCCGGTCCCCCACTCGAACCCGGCAACCTTGGTGAGCGTCGGCATAATCTCCAGGTGCCAGTGATAGTGGTTTACCTCGGTCTCCTGGAGCGGCGAATTGTGAATCAGGTAATTATACGGCGGGTTGATCAGCACCTGGTCCATCCTGCCAAGGACCTCCTTCAACATCTGCGAGCAACTCACCAGATCGGGTTTCTGCGCGTCCTGGAAGAACGGCTCGTGCGCTCTGGGCAATATCCAGCTTTCGAACGGGAAGCGTGACGCAAAGGGGGCGATCGCGACGAACTCGTCGTTCAGGGCGATCACCCTGGTCTCCTGCTGCAGCTCCTGACGGACGATGTCACAATAGATGCACCGCTCCTTGTAGTCGAAATAGGCCTTCGCTCCATCCACCTCTTCTCTGGCCCGCTTGGGCACGATCGGGGTGGCGATAAGTTGGGAATGGGGGTGCTCCAACGAGGCGCCGGCCTGTTCCCCGTGGTTCTTGAAGATCAGGATGTATCGGAGACGATCATCTTTCCTGAGATCAAGAATCCGGTCCCGGTATGCCCATAGGACATCCTCCACCCGATCCTGAGGCATGGCCGACAGAACGTCATCATGGTTGGGGGATTCGATGATGACCTCGTGAGCGCCGATCCCGTTCATCCTGTCGTAGATCCCGTCACCTTGCCGATCCAGTTCTCCTTCGATTTGAAGGGCAGGAAACTTGTTGGGAACGACGCGAACCTTCCAGCCCTGGCGATTGGGAAGACCCCCGTCCTTCCGGTAGGCCATGATCTCCGGAGGGGTTTTATCTTCGTTCCCGGGACAGAATGGGCAGAACCCCAACTGCTTTGGCGGCGGGGCGGCGGCAAAGTCCGAGGGACGCTTTCCGCGCTCTGTCGAGACGATGACCCAGCGCGACGTGATCGGATCCTTGCGAAGCTCGGGCATCCGGTTTCGCTCCCCCTCTCCTCTCCAGGGAACGTCGCCCCTGAAGCAGCCGTACACTAGATCAGTTCACTAAAATTGTCAATGGGTCGAGGTCCAAGGATAGAGGATTGGGCGGTCCTCGTTCGAGGACCCAGACCACCCGATCACAGGTTGCTCTCGCTAGCCTTCAGGCGGGCCACGGCCCCCCTCAACAGCGTCACAACGGCCCGTTGCAATTTGAGCGAAAGGGCGTCCACGGTCAACCGCCGCTGCGCCGAGATCCCGTCCCTGGCCCCTGCCAAGACGCAGGCCTTGAGCATCCTGGTCTCATCCTTCGGGTGGTGAAGGAGTCGAGCATCGCCCAAGCGAATCGCGAGGCCGGCAACCATCGCGTAGGCGCCCCAGTTGGAGACCGACGCGACCACCACGACCTCGGCTGGCACCGTGCACGTGATGGTTGATCTGCATGGACAGGCACAGGGACGGGCCAGAGACGCGATCCGAGAGCGGCGGGTCATGATCGAGCCGAAGCCCAGTTCATTGCCCCTGTCACCCACGCCGATGGTCAGGACACCTCGCCGCCTGGCAAGCGTGAGCAGAGACTCGACCCCGGCATGGGCCGCAGTGACATCTTCGCCCATCACATTGTGGGTGACTCCCCGGCTGTTCGGCCCCAGCCGCTCGATCGAGATGATTGCCACCGGGCTCACACGATCCCAAAGAGCAGCGGCGGCGCGTGTAGCGGAATTGCGGCGGGACGGGAAGGGCGCATACCGGACAGCCCTCCGCCACGAGCCGTCGCCCGCGCTGTCGGCCAGCGCGTCCAGTGTCGCCATGATCGGCCCCCGAAACCGAGCCTCAGCCACGACAAGGGGACGCGTCCCGAAGGCCAGGACTAATCCGCGAGCCAGCACCGCGGCGCCCAGCGGGCCGTCGGTCTCGCCCCGCGGCAAGCGCGGCGGCGCGCCTGCGCCGGTCAGCAGCAGCACGGCCGCCCCGGGGTGAAGGGTGGCCTCGAGCCGTCTGGCCGAGGCGGCACAGAGCGGTTCTCCTGCCAGGCTGCGGGCGGCCTTATAGAGCCTGGCGAGCTCCCTCGCTCGCCCCGTCACTCCCGCGCCGCCGAGGAGACAGATCCGATCGATCGTCTCTAGAATTCGAGACGGCGCCACCCTCATTGAAGGCTGACGGTGACCCGCCCCCGTAACTTGTTGCTCGTGTGACCCTGCTCGTCAACCACGAACACCTCGAAGATCCGGATTCCCTCGGTGTCCCACTTGAAGGTGGCTCCAGCCGAGCCGACAGCCCTGCCGTACTTCTCCCCTTTCAGGTTCAGGACGGTCGCCGCAAGGGCCGGGGTATAGACCCATTCCCGGACTTCGGAAGGGTAGATTCGGGCTTCGACAAGATCGGCGTCGGTGTCTTCGAAGTCAAAGGTCAGCGCGACGTCCTCTCCGACCCTCACCTTTTCGGGTTCGATCCGGAGATTCGAGATGGTCGGGACTCCCGGGCCCGGTAGCGTCGGTTCTATCCGCCAGGTTGGGCACGCAGAAAGCGCGACGGCCAGGCCGATGACCAGCAGCGCCCGCTTCACCGCATCACGTCCTTGACGGTCACTCATGTCTCCTCTCCACCTTCTGGCTTCCGGCCTGCCTGTTCCTGAACGCTGACCCGGTAGGTCCCCTCCCCGCCTTTCACGCTCACGCGATACGATCTGTCCTTGAGCTGCAGGATGTAGCTGGGATGCGCTCCTCCGCTCTGCCATGTCTGCGGCAGCGCCTGAATCTTCGCCTCGTATCTCCTCAGGCTGGCCTGGGCCTCCTCCACTGACATCTGGCGAAAGCGAACCACCTGGCCCGGCGTAGCCTGGGCCAATCGGTACACGTCTTCTCTGAGAACTACCGCAATCTTCGCGTAGCCGCCGGTCGTCTGGCGGTCGGCCAGCAAGATGATCGGCTGGCCATCCGCTGGGACCTGAATCGCGCCCAAGGGAATCGAGTCGGATATGACGTCCGCGCCTGACCGATGAAGGATCGGCGGTCCCTGCAACCTCACGCCCATCCGATCCATCTCAGGCATGAGACGATACGTTCCCGTCAAAAACGTGCGAATCCCCTCGGGGGTGAAGCGGTCGTCTTGAGGCCCAAGGGTCACCCGCAGTGTGAGCGCCTCGCCCAGTGGGCTCAACCATCCCTGTGGAAGCCGGCGCCCTTTGATCCCCACGGGTCGCGTCCCCACCGCGCCGACCGCCAGGATATCGCCACGACGCAGCGCGCGACCCTGAAAGCCGCCAAAGGCTGCAGGCAGGCAGGTGGAACGGCTCCCCAGCATCAGTGGGACATCGATCCCGCCGTCAACAGCCAGATAGGCGCGCAGTCCCCGCCGCGCTCGCCCCAGGTCAAGGAGCTGACCGCTCCGGATCTCTGTGGCCGCACCACACTCGACCGGTCTGCCGTCTATGAGCGGCTCCATATCCGGCCCGACGATCGCAATGACTGAATCGGCGAGCGCGCGAAGGGCAGGCCCTTCTCCCGTCGCCTCCAATCCGGCCGCCCCCTCCTCGTTGCCAACAAGCAGATTGGCCGCCCTGAGGGCTGTCTGATCCATTGCGCCTGAGGAGGGCACTCCGTATTTCTGACACCCGATCCTTCCCAGATCCTGGACGGTGGTCAGTAATCCGGGCTTGACAACCTCAAGGGCATCCATTGTCCTTAGTGTCGTGCTTCGGTCGTTGCCTCTTGGGACTCTCGCTGCGGACTCTGCACGAATCGTACCGTGTCTCCCGGAAGGATCGGTGTCGGGATCTGGCGTGATGGATCGAAGAGACAGAGAGAGGTGCGCCCGATGATTCGCCACCCGCCCGGGCTCTCGAGGGGATACACGCCGGTCTGCGTCCCGGCGATTCCAATCGACCCGGCCGGTACCTTGAGGCGCGGCGTGTGAAGTCGAGGGACCGAGAGCCGTTCCGATAACCCACCCAGGTAAGGAAATCCCCCGGTAAAACCCAGCATGTAGACATGGTAGAGCGGCTCAGTATGCAGACGGATCACCTCATCCTCTGAGAGGCCCGTGTGGCGGGCAACGAACTCGAGGTCAGGCCCGCATTCGCCCCCGTAGACCGTGGGGATCTCCACCACACGTGATCCATGCTCCACCTGGTCCAGTGTTAAGCAAAGAAGCGCGTCAATGTTCTCCTTCAGGGCACCCCGGCCGATCCTGAGTGGATCGTAGTAGATCGCCAATGATCGATAGGTGGGGACAGCCTCTTGGACACCCGCAAGGCCGGCCCGCTCGACAGCCAAACAGAGGGCACGGACTTGCAGGTTCAACGCGACATCGATCCGGTCTCCCAGCTCCACGACCAGGCAACTCTCCCCGGCATCGATAAACCTAACCCCGATCCGAGAGTCACGTGACACCTAACGACCTCCGAAACGTCTTGCGCAGACCTCGGCGTTTTGCGACGGTACCAGCCTAGTGCCGTTCCAACTTTTTCGGAGAGATACTGACGCTATGCAGAGGCCGATTAAGTTGCCCACACATCATGGTGTCGCGATCCCAAATAGTTGGAACGGCACTAGGCTCTCATTGTCGGTTCGGGGCTAACCGACAATGAGTTCCCCCAGCGGGACGGCCGCGACCCCAGCCACGCCCATCCGCTCCCGCAGCCGGTTTGCGATTGCCGCCGCGCTTGGCGTGTCACCATGCAGACAAACGGTGTCCACCGCGATGGCGATGGTCTTCCCGGTAACGGCTCGCACCTTCCCGTCCACCATCATCAACACCTGATCGGCTACCACGTCGGGATCGGTGAGGAGCGCCCCAGGCAGTCGTCGAGAGATCAGGCTCCCATCCTCGTTGTAGGCCCGATCTCCAAACCCTTCCCTCGCAACCTTCAGCCCAGCTTGCTGCCCGGCTCTTAAAAGCTCAGAGTCAGGAGGACCGACCAGGATCAATGTGGGATCAGCTTCGGCAACCGCCTGCGCGATCTCCTGCGACAGCGATCGGTCCTTCACGGCAGCGTTGTACAGAGCCCCATGAGGTTTGACGTGTTGCAGCCGAAGCCCCTCGGCGTGAGCAAAGGCGGCCAGCGCGCCGATCTGGTAGAGAAGATAGTCCCTGGTCTCCCCCGACGAAAGCTGCATCGGCCGCCGGCCGAACCCGAGCAGGTCGGGGTAGCCGGGGTGCGCACCAATCCTCACGTCGTGGGCCTTTGCGAGCATGACCGTCCGCCGCATCACCCGCGGATCTCCCGCGTGCCACCCGCACGCGATATTCGCGGAGGTGATATGCGGCATCAGGGCCTCGTCGTCGCCCATTGCCCAGGCGCCGTAGCTCTCACCCATATCACAATTCAGATCGATCTTCATCACGGTCATGGCCTGCTGACTTGCTGATCTAGTTCTGCAACTACGACTCCACCAAATACAGGAGGGCAGGCGCGAGCATCACGATCCGAGCAACTCCCTGACACGAGACGTGTTGACATGGCGTGGATTTTACAATACTGTCGCACGTAGTCAAAAGATTTCGGAGGAAACAGACTCTTCGGAGCTTGCAACCCTGTTGAACCCCTTTCAGCATCCTGCTGATGCCAATCGTATAAGGAGGCAGTCATGGCTGACACGATCCGTCGCGTCGATTACTTCTACATTCTCACACCGAACAGGCCCGGAGCGGCGGCGCGGGTGCTGAAGGCGCTCAAGGACGCCAGGATCAATCTGTTGGCCTTCTCCGGCTTTCCCAAGGGCCGACGCGCCCAGCTCGATTTCATTCCCGCCAACCCGGCCGCCTTGGTGAAGGCCGCCAAGAGAGCTGGGTGGAAACTCAGTGCGAAGAAGAGCGGGTTCCTCATCCAGGGCGCGGATCGACCTGGCGCCGTTGCCGATATCCTGGGCAAGCTGGCAGATGCGAAGATCAACGTGACCGCCGTCGATGCCGTGTGCGCCGGGGCAGATCGCTACGGCGCGATCCTCTGGGTCAAGCCGCCGGACCTCAAGCGCGCCGCCAAAGCCCTTGGCGCTACCTAGTGCCGTTCCAACTATTTGCGCCAAAATGGTGAGGCTAGGCAAAGCGATCGTTCTTAGCAGGACTGCTGTCGGCGATTAGCCGCAACAAGTTGGAACGGCACTAGCAGGATATCACAGTCCCGGATGGGATGGTCATTGGCATCCTTGCGTTCGTCGTTCGGAAGCTGGTCACTGGATAGGCGCCGGATGGTGGAGGGGGAAATAGAGAGGATGGCCTCACGGTGCTGATGGCCACAGTCGCTCGGGCTTAGGCTGGCAGGTTAGGGGGCGCCCCGAGATGATCTGTGAGGATTGACCGCCGGATACTACGGTCTGTCGACGCCTGTGTCGATCGCAGGCGCTGTCATCGATCCGCCTATTGCATCTCCCCGGCGTAGATCTTCATGATCCTTGTGAGCAGATCGATCGCGTCCGATCGCCTGCGCTGGAACGAGTTGCGGCCGATGATCGTCCCGAACCCTCCGCCATCGCGAATCGCTCGGATCTCCTCCAGCACGGCGTTATCGTCCGCCTTCGCAGCCCCGCCCGAAAAGATCACAATACGACGCCCGTCGAAGGCGCTCTGGACCACATGCCGGACGCGATCTGCCAAGGTCCCGATCGGGACCTTGGCCTTCTCGTACACCTTCTTGGCCTCTGGCAGTTCGATGTGAGCGCTGGGCAGCTTCACCTTGATGAGATGCGCGCCAAGCTGCGCGGCGATCTGCGCCGCGTAGGCCACGACATCGATTGCCGTCTCCCCCTCCTTGGTCAGGTCTGACCCGCGCGGATAGGACCAGCAGACTGCGACCAGCCCGGAGGCCTTGGCCTCCGCGGCGATCTCGCGAAACTGCTGGTACATCGCGGTGCAATTGGCGGACCCTGGATAGATCGTGAAGCCGACCGCGACACACCCAAGCCGCAGGGCGTCCTTGACGCTCCCGGTCACTGCCGAGAGCGGATCTTTCTCGTCATGCAACACATCGTGGTTGTTGAGCTTCAGGATCATTGGGATCCGGCCGGCGAAGTCCGCAGCGCCCGCTTCGATGAAGCCGAGCGGCGCGGCGTATCCGTTGCAACGAGCCTCGATCGCGAGCTCGAAGTGATAATGCGGGTGATACGCCGGCGGGTTGACCGCGAAGCTGCGCGCCGGGCCGTGTTCAAAGCCCTGATCCACCGGCAACATCACCAGACGGCCCGTGCCGGAGAGGTAGCCATGGTTCAGCAGGCGCGCCAGGTTCGTCAGGGTTCCCGGATTGTCGCTGCTGTACCAGCCAAGAATCTCACGGATACGTTTGTTCATGCTGGTCTCCCTCCTGTGATCTATGCCTCCGGGTAAGGTGAGTGCAATAGTAAACGCATTACACTATGTTGCATTGTCATTGCGAGCGACCGACGGGAGCGCGGCCATCTCAGCCCTCCCGCTGCGAGATTGCTTGTATACCGGGGACTCCACTCGGCTGTCTGCGTCAGCCTCGCAATGACACCTCTTTCAATGGGCTTGCATTAGGTCATTCACTAGCGCTGCCCCCGGTAGAACTCCTCGACAAGTGCGACGTCATCGGCGCTGCCGATGATCACCGGCACACGCTGGTGATACTCTGACGGCTGGATGTCCAGAATCCGCTCGGTCCCGGTGCTGGCTCGGCCACCCGCCTGCTCCACGACATACCCCATCGGCGCCACCTCATAGAGAAGCCGGAGCTTTCCCGAGGCCTTCCTCCCCCCGCCCACCTCTCCCGGGTACATGAAGAGCCCGCCTTCGATCAGCGTGCGATGGATGTCCGCCACCATCGAGCCGACATAGCGGTGCGAGTAGGGACGGCCAGTGGCCTTGTCCGGTGCGCTCAGATAATCGACAGCCCGCCGAGTCTGTTCCGACCACCGGTGATAGTTCCCCTGGTTCACACTGTAGATCTTGCCTCGCTGCGGGATCCTGATGGCCGGGTGAGACAGCACATACTCGCCGATCGTCTGGTCCAATGTAAAGCCGTGCACCTCCCGGCCCGCAGAGTAGACAAAGACGGTGCTTGGGCCATACATGACATAGCCGGCCGCCACCTGCTCGTTGCCCTTCTGCAGGACATCCGTCGCCACGTGATCCCTTCCCTGTCCGCGCCGGCGCCGCACCGAAAAGATCGTCCCGACTGTGCCGTTGACGTCGATGTTCGACGAGCCATCGACAGGATCGATGCAGACCACGTAACTCCCGTCGAGGCAGTTGCGATCGAAGTGAAGCGGCTCCTCCATCTCCTCCGAGACCATCGTGCAGACGAGCCGCGTCTCCTTCATCGCATTCACTAACACCTCGTTCGACCAAAGGTCGAGATGTTTCATCTGCTCGCCCTGAATATTGACTTCCCCGGTGGTTCCCAACCTCCCAACAAGCGCCGCTTGGTTCACCTCGTGCGCGATGACCTTCGAGGTCAGCCCGATCTGCAAGAGCAGCGCTCTCAGTTCGCCATCCGGGAATTTCTGTCGGTCATCCAAGAGATGACGAGCAAGGGTGATGCCTTTATCGATCATCTGGCCTTCATTCCCTGTCGTCATGTGTCAGCTCGGTGTCGCACCATAACCGCCTCCCTGTCTTGTACAAGAACGGTGTCAGCCATGCCGATGAAGAGGCCGGTGCCGACCACCCCGGGAATCGAAACGATCGCTTGCTCGAACGCGGTCGGATCCTGGATCGGAGAGATTGCACAATCAAGGATCTGATTGCCGTTGTCGGTCACATAGGCGCGGCCGTTGACCAGACGCACCGCAGCCTGGCAGCCCACCTCGGTGAGGCGGCGCCGGCAGAGAGGCAAGCCAAACGGCACCACCTCCACAGGCAGGATGCGGCGGCTCCCCAAGACCGGTACGAGCTTCTCAACTCCGACCAGGATCACGAAGCGTCGTGACGACGCGGCCACGATCTTCTCGCGCACCATCGCACCGCCGTACCCCTTGATCAGGTCAAGCCGGGGATCGACCTCATCGGCACCGTCGAACGTCACGTCGATCTGCCCGACCTCATCCAGTGTCGCCAACGGGATGCCGAGCTGCGTTGCGAGGCCAGCCGTCACCTGCGAGGTCGGAACCCCCCGCACGCGCAAACCGCCCTTGACCGCCGATCCGAGGGCGTGGATAAAGGCGGTTGCCGCGCGCCCAGTGCCCATCCCGACCACATCGCCATCCTTGACGAGCTCGATGGCCCGTGTAGCGATAGACGCGTGCTGCTCCTGCGCACCAGATCGACCGCGGCGCCCTGCCTGATTCTGTGCACCAGGTTCCCGGCCCATCCAGCTCTCCCTTCCCTCCCCACTATCTGGACGCCCCGGTTGAACGAAGAGTCTTGAACAGCATGCGACTCAATCGTCAACGGAGCACACGGTACGGCGAGGTTACGCCTGCTTATACTATGTCCTGTGAGAGGATGTCAAGAGCGGGACGGAACCCTCCGAACGTAGCCCAGCTCCCTGGTCAGGTCAAGAGCGCGCTTGACCTTTTACTGATTGTGTGATAGCGAGAGGTCAATCGAACGGAAGTTGGCTTCCCCTCACCGAGACGGAGGCACGGATCTACTGACATGGGAATCGATAGGGGCGTCGCCTTACCGGCCGATCGGGTTCCCCCTACCCACCGCGCGTGGGTAGAGGTCAATCTCGCGGCGATCAGAAACAACGTGCAGGCGATCCGACGACTGCTCGCGCCATCGACCCAGCTCATGTCAGTCGTGAAGGCCGACGGATACGGTCATGGTGCAGTGGCGGTCGCTCGGACCGCGCTGTCGGCCGGCGCCTCGTGGCTGGCGGTGGCCACGGTGGACGAGGGGATCCACTTGAGAAGGGCGGGGATCGAGGCGCCCATCCTGCTCTTCGGTCCGGCGATCTCGAAGGAAGAGGTCGAGGCTGTCGTGGAGCATCGCCTGCAGCCGACGGTCTGCAGCCTCGATCAGGCGCGCCGGTTTTCGGAGGCGGGTTTGGGGACGATCCGGATTCACCTGAAGGTCGATACCGGGATGTCCCGCCTGGGGGTCGCCTGGCAGGAGGGTCAGGATCTCGTCAGCGCCCTCAAGGCGTTGCCCAATGTCACGGTCGCCAGTGTATACAGCCATCTCGCCACGGCTGATGCGCCGGATAGCGGCACGGCGGCCGAGCAGCGTCGGCGCCTCTCCCATCTGCTGGACGTGTTAGACGCACAGGGGGCCCGACCGTCTCTGGTGCATCTGGCCAATTCAGCGGCAACCCTGGCAATCCCCCAAACCCACTTCGACCTGGTCCGAATCGGACTGGCCCAGTACGGCATCTATCCAGCCTCCCACCTCCGCCCGATCGTGCCCCTTCAGCCCGCCCTGTCTGTCAAGGCAAGAATCGTGTTCATCAAGACGGTCCCGGCCGGAACCGGTGTCAGTTACGGCCACACCTTTCAAACCGGGCGCCCGACCCGGCTGGCCACAGTGGCCATCGGCTATGGAGACGGCGTTTCCCGGGCCCTCTCAAATCGGATCGAGCTACTGCTCCGGGGCCGACGGGTTCGGCAGGTGGGAACCATCACGATGGATCAGTGCCTCATCGACGTCACCGAGGCGCCGGAAGCCAGCGAGGGAGATACCACGACGCTGCTTGGCCAGGACGGGACGGAGCACGTCCAGGCTGGTGACTGGGCCGAGCGTCTCGGGACCATTCCCTATGAGATCCTTACTGCCCTCTCGGCCCGATTGCCCCGGATCTTTCGTCAGGGCTAATCCCGACCGGTTCGGCAGTTTCAGGTTGACTGAGTCGAGAAATCCTGCTACACAATCGAGCGGCGCGCCGGTGCGCTGAACCCAGAGCGGCGCGAGGGCATGTAGACAGCGGTCACGCGATGTGGTATAGTGACGTGTTGTTTCCGCTTAGAGGCCGGCGCGAGAGTGGCGGAATTGGCAGACGCGCTGGACTTAGGATCCAGTCCCGCGAAATCGGGATGGGGGTTCAACTCCCCCCTCTCGCACCATCAATGCAGCCTCTGACCCCAATGTGTAGATGAAAGTAGATATCGAAGAGATCAACAGCACCAAACGCACGCTTCGGATTGAACTGCCACCCCAGAGCCTCCTGGACAAGCTGGAGGCCGCCTACCGCCATCTTGCCAAAGAGGTCCGCCTCCCGGGTTTCCGCCCCGGGAAGGTCCCGCGGGACGTGCTCCGCCTTCGGTTCAAGGAGAGAGCCAAAGAGGACGCCCTTCGGGAACTGATCCCCGAGAGCTACACCCGGGCGCTCAAGGATGCCAACCTCGATCCGGTAAGTGAGCCCAGGGTGGATGAAGTGGTTTGTGAGGAAGGGCAGCCCCTACGGTACCGGGCAAGTTTCGAGGTCAGGCCGACCTTGAAACTGTCTGGACATACGGGGATTGAGGTCTACAAGGAGAACATCGAGGTTGCAGAGTCGGAGGTGGATAAGGCACTGGAGTACCTTCGCGAGCAGGCGGCGGAGTATGTGCCGATGGATGGCTGGCCGGCCCTGCGAGAGGACCTCGTGGTGGTGGACTACGAGGCCCTCCTCGGCAGTAAACCCCTCAAAGGGGTGAGCGGGCAGAACGTGTCGATCCTCCTCGGTGCCCATCAGTTCATCCCCGAGTTCGAGGACCAACTTCACGGCCTGAAAAAAGGAGAGGTGAAGGAGTTCCCCATCGAGTTCCCCGCCGACCATGCCCGACGAGAGCTGGCGGGAAAGCGGCCCCTCTTCAGGGTGATGGTCAAAGAGGTGAAGAAGAAGCGGGTACCGGCTCTGGACAATGACTTCGCCAGATCGGCGGGTGAGTGCGAGACGGTCCCCAGTTTGAGAGAGAAGGTCAAGAAGGATCTGCTGGCCCACAAGGAGCGGGAACAGGCAGGCCGCCTGAAAGAACAGATCCTTGATAAGTTGCTTGCCGTGCATCCCTTCGATGCGCCGGAGTCGCTGGTGAGCGCGGAGACCGAGGATATGCTCGAAAACCTGAGGCGCAGCCTGGCCGGCCGCGGTCTGACGGCCACTCAGCTAGAGGAAGAGATGGCTCGCGGGCATGCCAAGGCGACAGATCTCGCCAGAAAACGGGTACGGAGCTCTCTCGTGTTGGAAGCGGTGGCGGAGCAAGAGCAGCTCGTGGTGTCAGAGGAGGAAGTAAACCAGGAGGTCCGTTCCCTCGCCACTGCCTTCAATCAGGAGCCCACGGCCTTCAGCGAGATGATGCGGCGGGAGGGACGCCTCGAGGGAATGCGCCGGCGGCTGCTGGAGCGGAAGGCTCTCGATTTCCTGTACCAACGGGCAAATGTGGGGGAGGGGGTCAATCTCGTGACCCTCGCCTGACCGCGGAGGGAGTACGCGCATGTTCCTCGTTCCAATGGTGGTCGAGCAAACCAGTCGGGGTGAGCGGGCTTACGACATCTTCTCCCGCCTCCTGAAGGACCGAATCCTTTTCATTGGCACACCGATCGACGACGCCTATTCCAACCTGGTGATCGCCCAGCTCCTGTTCCTGGAGGCGGAAGACCCTGACAAGGATATCCATCTGTACATCAACTCACCGGGCGGATCGGTGACCGCCTCCCTGGCCATCTACGACACGATGCAGTATATCAAGCCGGCCATGGAGACGATCTGCATGGGCCAGGCGGCCAGCGGCGCCGCGCTCCTCTTGGCGGCCGGCGCCAAGGGAAAGCGGTTCGCGTTGCCTCACGCCAGGATCATGATCCACCAACCCTATGGCGGCACCCAGGGCCAGGCAAGCGATATCCAGATCCAGGCGAAGGAGATCCTCCGGATGCGCCAGGAGCTCGACCGGATCCTCGCCTCCCATACCGGCCAGCCGCTCGAACGAGTCGAGAAGGACAGCGACCGCGACTTCTTCATGTCGCCCGAAGAGGCCAAGGTGTACGGCCTCATCGACGAAGTGATCCACTCTCGCGTCGTCCTGGCGAAATCGGCGGCCGACGTCGCCGCGTTGCAGACTGCTTGATCACGAGGCGCCCCGGTGTGTCGAGCTCTCTCGTTCGACCAAAACGCGAATCCAGCCGCCACGGTGATCCTCATACCCATCATTGCGATCATCCCGGATAGAAACAGTTGGAACGGCGCTCGCTGCGCCCTTCATTTCACGCTGCCGTAGCGGCACTCGGAGGAGGAGTCGATGGCCAAGGCGGTAAAAGGGGGCGGAAAGCTCACCTGTTCCTTCTGTGGAAAGAACCAGGACGACGTTCGGAAGCTGATCGCCGGTCCCACGGTGTACATCTGCGACGAGTGCATCGAGCTCTGTAACGACATCATCGCGGAGGAGTGGGAAGAGGAAAAGAGCAAAGGTTTCGGCGACCTCCCGAAACCGGCCGAGATCAAGTCGATCCTGGACCAGCACGTCATCGGACAGGAGCGGGCCAAGAAGAGCTTGGCGGTGGCCGTGCACAATCACTATAAGCGCGTGAACGCCCGGATGAGCTTCGATGAGGTGGAGCTGACCAAGTCGAACATCCTGCTCATCGGTCCTACGGGATGCGGGAAGACCCTGCTGGCCCAAACGCTCGCGAAGATCCTGGATGTGCCGTTCACCATCGCCGATGCCACCACCCTCACCGAGGCAGGATACGTCGGCGAGGATGTAGAGAACATCATCCTCCGTCTGTTGCAGGTCGCGGATTACGATGTGGAGCGGGCCGAACGCGGGATCATCTACATCGACGAGATCGACAAGATCGCCCGCAAGTCCGAAAACCCGTCCATCACGCGGGATGTCTCAGGGGAGGGGGTTCAACAAGCCCTCCTCAAGATCCTGGAAGGAACCGTGGCCAATGTTCCGCCACAAGGGGGCCGAAAGCATCCGCAGCAGGAATATCTTCAGGTTGACACCACCAACATCTTGTTCATCTGCGGCGGGGCCTTCGTCGGCCTGGAGAAGATGATCGAGCACCGGATCGGGCAGAAGTCGATGGGGTTCGGCGCCCAGATCCAAGGGAAGCGAGGAAGGCGGATCAACGAGCTGCTGGCCGAAGTTCAACCGGAGGATCTCCTCCGCTACGGCCTGATCCCGGAGCTCGTGGGAAGGCTGCCGGTGGCGGCGGTCCTTCACGAACTGGATGAGAAGGCGCTGGTGCGGATCCTGGTGGAACCGAAGAATGCCCTGCTACGACAGTACCAGAAATTCTTCGACTTCGATCATGTGAAATTGACCTTTACCGATGATGCCATCAATGCGGTGGCGCAGGAGGCCGCAAAGAGAGAAACCGGCGCCCGCGGCCTCCGTGCCATATTGGAAGAGATCATGCTTGATATCATGTATGAGGTCCCCTCGCAATCCGGAATCGCTGAATGCATCGTCAATCGTGAGGCGGTGATCGACCGGAAGGCACCGATCATGCTCTACAAGAAGAAGGCTGAATCCGCATAGCGCGCCGCAGTCTCCCCAGCGTGCTGGGGAGTCAAGGCGCGCGAATCCAGAAAGACTAGGTTCCACTCGGATCGAAGAACCCCTCTGTTAGGTTGGGGTTCTTCAATCCGCCTGATCGCATCCCCATTGCGAGCAACTAAATAGGCCGAAGCCCCGAGCCCTTCGGCTCCGCTCAGGATACACTCCGCGAAGGGGTGGCAATCCCACATGAAGATTCAATGGCAACGACACCTGTATATCGCAGGCTATGGGTTGCTGGCGCTCTCAATCTCCGGGTGCGCGGTTCTTGATTTCTTCAAATCCAAGGGGGCCCAGCCATCGGCCGGGTCGGACCAGGAGTTGCTCAGTCGCGCCGACGCGTCCATCGCCCGTAAGAAACACGACGAGGGGCGCACACACCTGCAGCGTTTGATCAACCAATTCCCTGAAAGCGAGCTGGTTCCGACGGCACGCCTTTACCTCGGTCGCTCCTATTTCAATGAGAGGAAGTACGAGGAGGCGCGCGCCGAGTACCAGCGATTCCTCGAGCTGTTCCCGCAACATGAGCGCGTTGACGAGGCCCGCTATTACATCGGGCTGTCGTACGTCCGGCAGATGGAAAAGACGGACCGCGATCAGGCGTTCGCCAAAAAGGCGGTTGCGGAGTTTCAGGCCTTGACGAATGAGTTCCGCGACTCACAGTACGCGCCCGACGCGCGGGCCAAGATTGCGCAATGCCGCCGGCAGCTCGCCGACAAGGAGCTCTACATCGGCAAATTCTACTTCAACCGAGGCTCCTACGGTGCCGCGATCAAACGATTCGAAACGATTCTGAAGGAGTACCCGGGCTTCGAATACGAGGATCAGGCGCTTTATTACCTTGGGGAGTCGCTCTGGGAACTCGAACAAAAAACCGCCGCCAAGACCACCTTCGAACGCCTCATCTCTCAATTCCCGGATTCCGACATGGCCCTCCTGGGTGCGAAGCGGATCGGTGTGACCCTGGTCCAGAACCCGGCCAAGCGGAAGCCGGCGCCCGGTCTCTTCAGCACCGCGCTTGCCACCGTGAAGGACACCTTCTCCGAGTTGAAGGACTCCGTCATGGACAGTAGCATCTGGCAGGGCTTGGCGCCGTGATCCATCGGGGAAAGAGCGGGGGCACCCCGCGGTCGTAGCGGATGGGCAGGCTGAGGCCGGCGGATCGGCCGTCATCCCTTGGGCATCAGACCCGTACACTGCTCCGGCAGTATCATGTGCAGCCGAAGCGAGGTCTTGGACAAAGCTTCCTGATCGCGCCGACCGTGCGCGATCTGATCCTACAGGCGGCGCAGTTAAGCCCGGATGACCTGGTGGTAGAGATCGGGCCCGGCACCGGCGTCTTGACGGAAGGCCTTGCCGATCAGGTCGGCACGGTCGTGGCGATCGAGCGGGACCCGGGCCTCTATCGGTTACTCGTCGGGCAGCTTGGGGATCGGCCAAGGCTCTCGTTAATCTGCGCCGATGCCCTCGTCTTCGATTACGTGAGCCTCCTGGCTGAGAAGCTTCTGCCGCATGGACGGGCCAAGCTGGTTTCGAACCTCCCCTACTCGGTGGCCACGCCCCTGATCCTCCGACTGCTCCCGCTCCAACGCTTCTTTTCCTTTCTCCTGGTGATGGTGCAGCGTGAGGTGGCACAGCGGCTTCTGGCCGCGCCCGGCCAAGAGGGGTACAGCGCCCTGACGCTGCGTTGTCTCTACGAGGCGGAGACGACCGCGGTGGGGAAGGTGTCAAGAACGGCCTTTCACCCGAAGCCCGATGTCGATTCCACCCTGGTCCGTCTCACCCTCCTCTCCAGACCTCGGGTAGCGGTCAAACGTCCTGAGCTCCTGTTTCGCGTCGTGCGGGCTGCCTTCGGGCAGCGCAGGAAGACGCTTCGAAACGCCCTCCTGGGCGCCGGGATGATTGTGGATTCGACGGCCATGGAGCGAGCCCTTTTCGACGTTGACATCGATCCCAAGCGCCGCGGCGAGACCCTGACACTTGATGAGTTCGCCAGCCTGGCGGACCATTTGGATGCAATGGGAGTGTTCCCGCCCGATCGCCCTCACCCTCCCCTTTCCCCCGCTGGGGGAGAGGATCAAGGTGAGGGGGCCGGCGATGACCGATGAAGCTCTCGGGCATCGGCGAGTCCGGTCTCGTGGAGCGAATCAGGCATTTACTCCCTCGCGCGAGCGATGCCCTCCTCGGGATCGGCGACGACTGCGCCGCCCTGCGCCCCAGGGAAGGCAGAGACCTTCTCCTGACGACCGACCTTCTGGTTGAGAACGTCGATTTCACCATGCAGACCATCACCCCCTTTCGTCTTGGGCGGAAGACGATGGGAGTGAATATCAGCGACATCGCCGCGATGGGGGGCCTCCCCCGAGCCGCACTGGTCGCGCTGGCGCTCCCGCCCGAAACGGAAATCGAGTTCGTGGACCAGCTCTATCGCGGGCTTCAGGATGAAGCCACACGGTTCGGGGTCGAGCTGATCGGCGGCGACCTCTCCGCCTCCCCCACCCTCGTGATCGGCGTCACCCTCGTGGGAGAGGTGGAGCCAGGGAGGGCCGTCACCCGATCTGGCGCAAAGCAAGGGGAACGGATCTGGGTCACAGGGCGGTTGGGCGCCTCGAGTGCGGGCCTTCTGGCGTTAGGGGCAGGATTCCGTCTGCGCGACGATGACCAGGTCGAAGCCCCCTCCGATGTCTCCACCGAGCTGAGAGAGGCGGTCCGTCGGGCTCTTAACCGACACCTCTGCCCCGTCCCAAGGGTCCGGGAGGGACGGGCGCTCGCAGAAGCCGGATTGGCCTCGGCGATGATCGACCTCAGCGATGGACTGGCCTCGGACCTGGGGCATCTCTGTCGCGAGAGCGGCGTGTCGGCAAGGATCAGAGAGGACCAGGTCCCCGTCGATCCGGCGGCGTCGGCCATCGCGCACTATCTCGGCAAAGACGCCATGACCCTGGCGCTTCACGGCGGAGAGGACTTTGAGCTTCTCTTTACATCTTCATGGGAACCAACTGAAATTCATGATATGTTTTCTGATGGTCCAGGCGTGACGGAAGTCGGGGAGGTCGAGGAGGCAGGTCACGGATGCCTACTGGTTCAGCGAACCGGCAATGAGGTTCCTCTCGCCGGAGGATACGATCACTTCCGGCGATAATGATAGAAGGAGCGAGGTGGTCCTCGAAGATCGAGAAGAACGAATTCAGTCTTGCAGGGTCACGGCGTGAAGGGGGGACGACGATGGGGGTAGTGGGTCGGACTGTTCAAGGCGTGAGGGCCCTTGCGTCTTCGATTGCCGCCGGCTTTCGGGGCGTCGTCACGATCATGGCGTTCACCGAATCCGGTTGGATGCGGCAGTTCCACCTTTCGAAACGGGTCGTTGTCCTCTCCTGCCTGGTTCTCGTGCTCCTGATCTTCGGATCAACCATAACGCTGTTGAGCCTCGTCAAGGGACAGTACTATCTGACCCGGATGCGCTATTTGGAGCAGGAGAACCGAGCGATGACCTCGCTTCTCGAAGGCCAGGCCGAACAACTCAGCAAACTCAAGCTCGAGATGACCAAGCTCAAGGAGTTCGAGGAGAGCTTGCGACGGGTCTCCGGCCTCGGTGCGCGCCCCACTCCCAATCCCTAGAAGCAACCGTCCGACAGCGCAGGAGGCAGACGCTCCTCATTGGGCCGTCAGGCATGAGACTTTCCGGCCCCTTCCCTCCTCGAACGAATCAGATGACCCTGATCCCTCACCATCCATAATCAGCGGTGTCCATCACACTGCAAGTGCCCCTTCAGCTATTCCGCCCTAAGCTGATGGACAACGTGCCGGACCAAGAAACGAGCATAGCAAGGCGCTGGCCACGGGGCCGACCGAGGCGTACAGTGTCAGGTACGTCGCAGGGAGTGCCCTGGGGGCCAGCAACGCCGCGAGGCGAAGTTGATTGGACCGGCATGCCTATGGCTCGCCCACCCGATGCAAGGTCAGAAGGTTGGTCCGGCCCTTCACACCGATGGGAGCCCCCGAGACAATGACCACGACATCACCCTTCGAGGCACATCCGTCCATCAGGAGAGCTTCGTCGATCTTCTCGATCATCTCATCCAGGTGCGCGGTCGGAGCCATCACCTTCGGAATGACCCCCCAGTAGAGACACAGGCGTTGTCGAATCCGCTCATTAGGACCAAACGCGATGACAGGGGTGGCGGGTCTCAAGCGAGAGATGAGGCGTGCGGTGGAGCCGGTTTTCGTGAAGGCGACAATGGCGCGGGCCTTCGTGTCCACCGCGGCGCGACACGCCGCCTCGCTGATGGCATCGGGGAACGTCACGGCCTTGTCAGGTTCGTGGAGAGACGGCGCTCGGGGCGGCAGGCCATGGTCTGCCTCAAGCGCCACCTTCGCCATCACGCGAACCGCCTCCACCGGGTATGCGCCCGAAGCGGTCTCACCAGACAGCATCGCCGCGTCGGTTCCGTCGAATATGGCGTTGGCCACATCGGAGACCTCCGCTCTGGTTGGGCGAGGATGATCGATCATCGAGTCAAGCATCTGCGTCGCCGTGATGACCGTCACGCCGCGCAGATTCGCCCTCCGAATGATCTCCTTCTGTAGGAGCGGTAACTCCTCCAGCGGCATCTCCACGCCCAGATCGCCGCGGGCGATCATCACGCCATCGGCGGCCTCGAGGATCGCGTCCAGGTTGCGGACCGCTTTGGGCCGCTCCAGCTTTGCGATGATCGGGATGTCCGCCTTGCGCCCCCTCAGAAGCTCTCTGACCTTCGAGATATCCTTGCTCGTACGAACGAATGACAGGGCGACATAATCGACCTCATGCTCGATCCCAAACTCCAGGTCCATCAGGTCTTTCTCAGTGACGGCAGGAGCGCTGATCGCGACGCCGGGAATGTTCAGCCCCTTGTGGTTTGTCAGGACGCCGCTATGCAACACCTTGCAGATGACATGCACCCCATCCGTCTTGAGCACCTCGAGCTGGATCAGGCCATCGTCGATCAGGATCTGATCGCCGGCGTTGACCTCGGTGGCCAGGCGGTCATAGTTGACCGACGCGATCCTGTCTGTCCCCTCCACCTCGCGGGTGGTCAATGTGAATTGATCGCCGGCGTGGATGGTCGCGGACCCGCCACGAAACAGGCCCAGACGAACCTTCGGACCCTGCAGGTCCTGCAGGATCGCCACCGGCCGGTTTTTCTTGACGGAGAGCTCCCGCACCGTGCGGATCGCCTCGCCATGCTCTTCCAGGGTTCCGTGCGAGAAGTTCAGCCGGGCCACGTCCATTCCCGCATCGATCAGTCGAGAGATCACCTCCGGCTTGCTACTGGCTGGGCCGATCGTGCATACGATCTTGGTCCTTCGCTCTGTCATAGAGGCTCCGCGAACGCCATCATGAGCGATTCAGGGCAAACGGCACGGCGAGCGTCGCGCGCGATCCCAGCTCCTCCTCGATCCGAAGGAGCTGATTATACTTGCAGATCCGCTCCGTCCGGCTGAGAGAGCCCGCCTTGATCTGGCCGGCAGCAGTCGCCACCGCCAGGTGGGCGATGGTGGTATCCTCGGTCTCACCGGAACGGTGCGAGATCACGGTGCGGTAGCCCGCGGACTTGGCCAGCTCCATCGTCTGGAGCGTCTCGGTCAACGTCCCGATCTGATTCAGTTTGATCAGAATGGCGTTGGCAGCCCCTTCATCGATGCCGCGTGTCAACCGTCGGATGTCCGTCACGAACAGGTCGTCCCCCACAAGCTGGATCTTGGTCCCTAATTCGGTGGTGAGGAGCTTCCACCCCCTCCAGTCGTCCTCGGCCAGGCCGTCTTCGATCGACACGATCGGGTACTGTCGAACCCATTCAGCGTAAAAACGGACCATCCCTTCGGCGTCCCGGGTCGAGCCGTCGGACTTCCTAAAGACATACTTCCCCGCATCCAGGAACTCGCTGGCTGCAGGGTCCAGTGCCAAGGCGACCTGGCTGCCTGCCCGATAGCCAGCCTTGGCGATCGCCTCGAGGATGAGCTCGATCGCTTCGACGTTCGATCGAAGGCGGGGGGCAAAACCGCCCTCGTCTCCCACCGCGGTGCTATACCCGTGCGCCTTCAGGACCCGACTCAGGCTATGAAAGGTCTCGGCCGCCACCCGAAGGGCCTCAGCGAATGTGGCCGCTCCAACCGGAACGATCATGAACTCCTGGAGATCAATGCTGTTATCCGCGTGCGCGCCCCCGTTGATGACATTCATGAGTGGAACCGGAAGGATCGTCGCCGTGTGCCCCCCGAGGTACCGGTAGAGCGGCGTGCCACCCGCCGCCGCCGCGGCCTTGGCCACCGCAAGGGACGCCCCTAAGATCGCATTGGCCCCGAGTCGTCCCTTGTTCTCGGTTCCATCCAGGGCGATGAGCGTCTGGTCGATCAGCGCCTGCTGCTCCACGTCCTTGCCGACGAGCGCCGGCGCGATCAGATCGTGAACATGGCGGATCGCCTTCGTGACCCCTTTGCCGCCGTAGCGCGCCGGATCACCGTCCCTCAGCTCCAGGGCCTCGTGCTGGCCGGTAGAGGCGCCTGACGGCACGGCTGCCCTTCCGACCTGACCGTTCTCGAGCACGACATCGACCTCGATCGTAGGGTGGCCACGGGAATCCAGAATCTCCCTAGCGGCGAGCCTCGCGATGCGGGTCATGGATACAACCCCCTCAGCTTCTTCGCCTCCGCCACCCGGCTCACCCCCAGCATGAGGGCGGCGGTCCTGAGATCGACCTGTTCCTTCCTGGCGAGGGCCAGCACCCGTTGGAACGCCGCGGTCATAATCTCTGAAAGTCGCTCGTTGATCTCGTGCTCGTGCCAGAAATACTGTTGAATATCCTGCACCCACTCGAAGTAGGAGACGGTCACACCACCGGCGTTGGCGAGGATATCGGGGATGACGGTGACCTTCTTCCCCGCCAGGATCCGGTCGGCCTCCGGCGTCGTCGGCCCGTTGGCACCCTCGGCAACGATTCGGGCCCGAATCCGATCGG
Organism: Candidatus Methylomirabilota bacterium; assembly: GCA_016207095.1. GTDB lineage: Bacteria > Methylomirabilota > Methylomirabilia > Methylomirabilales > Methylomirabilaceae > Methylomirabilis. Next base: position 39,629 of record JACQQF010000054.1, read on the forward strand.
CGTTCTTCTCGGTGATTTGCCCTTCCACTGCAGCGGGGATCAGGATATCGCAATCGAGCTCCAGAAGCTCCTGGTTCGTGATCCGGTCGCCGTCTCGATAGTGAGAGATCGCTTCTCCATGCGGGTGTTCAGCCAGCAGCGTTGCGATATCAAGCCCTCTTGGATTATAGATCCCTCCGCGGTGGTTGCTCACCGCAACCACACAACAGTCATCCTCATGGAGCAGCCTGGCAGCGACGGAGCCGACATTGCCGAATCCCTGGACCGCAACCTTCGCCCCCTTGAACGGCATCCCGCACTCTTTCGCCGCGACTTTCAGGACGTAGTAGACGCCTCGGCCGGTCGCCTCGCGTCGGCCCAGCGAGCCACCCAGCAGGAGTGGCTTGCCGGTCACGACGCCGGGCGCGGTGATGCCCCGCTGCATGCTATAGGTATCCATCATCCAGGCCATGACCTGCTCGTTGGTGTACATATCCGGGGCCGGGATATCCCGATCGGGACCGATGATGGAGATGATCTCTGAGGTGTAGCGACGGGTCATCCGTTCCAGTTCAGCGCGAGACATTTGAGTCGAATCACAGCAGACTCCGCCCTTGGCACCGCCATATGGGAGAGCCATCAACGCGCACTTCCAGGTCATCAGCATCGCCAGTGCCGTCACCTCCTCCAGATTGACATCCGGATGGTAGCGGATGCCGCCCTTCGTCGGGCCCATGGTCAGGTCATGCTGAACCCGGTAGCCGGTGAAGACCTCCAGCCGCCCGTCATCCATGGCGGTGGGGACCGAGACGATCAAGGCGCGCTGGGGTTGGCGCAGCCGCTTGTGGATACCCGGATCGAGCTTGATCCGCTCGGCCACCGCATCCAGTTGTTGCAGGGCCGCCTCAAGCATGCCGCCATGTGCTCCTGTCGTCATGGGTGTCCCTTCTCCCCTCCTCCGAAAGACGCGTTGGATGGCTGGGCTTCATCACCTGTCGCTCAGCAAGGCATTTCTGACAACCATCATCTATGAACCGAAGCCGCCGGGATACAGGCGACACCAGCGCCATAGCGACAAGTGTGACCCGAAAAAGACCGCAGTTATTCTACCATCTAAAATACTCCTTAACCATCAGAAACCATGGGCGTGTCCTTCGCGCAATCGCAGCCATATCCTCTCCAATTGTCACGCTCCTGTGGGCGGTTACCTCGCCGAAGCCTCGAATCAGACGCTCCACGCGAGCGATCCCGCGCTCATGGGATCTCACCATAATATTGATCTTGACATTGTGGTGAGCCTGTAGCATGGTCAGCACGACTGGTGATTGCGATGGACCCGGGGTGACCAAAGAACCTCAGCACCCCTCGAACCTTGGTTGGTGCACCACTCAGAATGACGCTCTCTTTGGCCCGCTTTGGCCCTGGGGGGCATTTGTGTTTTCGGGTCCTGGAGCAGAAGGTGAAGAGGAGGTGTGAGATGAATCCCGGCAGACTGTTGCTGGTTGGGACCATCATGGCGCTTCTCGGTGCGTCCGCCGCGACAGGGCAAGAGAAAGCTCGTGAGTTTGAGAAACTCGGACAGGTCCATTTCCCCGTCTCATGCAGTGCCGAGGCCCAGAAGCAGTTCGATCGCGCCACCGCCCTCCTGCATTCCTTTTGGTTCGATGCGTCAGCCAAGGGTTTCGCCGTCGTCATCCAGACGGATCCAGGCTGCGCGATGGCGCACTGGGGCATCGCGATGACCCTGCTTGGGAACCCCTTCGCGTGGCCTCCGGCGCCGAAGGCGCTAGAAGATGGATGGGCCGCCGTGAAGAAAGCGAACGCCGCGGAGGCGAAACCCGCTCGCGAACTGGACTACATCGCCGCGATCGAGGTTTTCTACAGAGACTCGGACAAGGTCGATCATCGAACGCGAGCGCTTGCTTATGCAAAGGCGATGGAACGGGTATATCTCCGTTATCCGGACGATCGGGAAGCGGCTGTCTTCTACGCCCTCGCTCTGAACGCCACGGCGCTGCCGACCGATAAGACGTACGCCAATCAGATCAAGGCCGCCGGGATCCTCGAGAAGGTGTTCGCCGAGCAGCCGAACCATCCCGGCGCAGCACACTACCTGATTCATAGTTATGACTACCCACCCATCGCCGGTCGCGGCCTCTCCGCTGCGCGCCGCTATGCCGGCATCGCCCCCTCTGCTCCTCACGCGCTCCACATGCCCGCGCACATCTTTACCCGGCAGGGGTTCTGGCAGGAATCGATCGAGTCGAACCGCGCCTCCAAAGCGGCCGCGTCCAACCACTTCGATCAGCTTCACGCCATGGATTACCTGACCTACGCCTACTTGCAAGGCGCACAAGACGTCGCGGCGAAGCGTGTCCTCGACGAAATGAACGCGATCGGGAAGGTCAACAAGGAACACCTCGTCACGGCTTATGCCCTCGCGGCCATTCCGGCCCGCTATGCGCTCGAACGACGTCGCTGGACCGACGCCGCGTCTCTGAAGCTGGCCGAACGTGAATTTCCCTGGAGCCGGTACCCACAGGCCGAAGCGCTGATATATTTCGCCCGCGCCCTTGGATCTGCCAGGACTAGGGATACCGACGGCGCCCGAAAGGCTACTGAAAAACTGCAGTCGCTCCGCGACGATTTGGTCAAGGCCAACCAAACCTACTGGGCGGATCAGGTCCAGATCCAGCGGCGTGGAGCGGCGGCCTGGCTATCACGGGCTGAGGGAAGGAACGACGAGGCCCTGCAGCTCATGAGATCCGCGGCCGACCTCGAAGACACAACCGAAAAGCACCCGCTCACGCCGGGCCCGATCGTCCCTGCGCATGAGCTCCTGGGCGATCTGCTGCTCGAACTCAATGAGCCAGGGGAAGCGTTGAAGGAGTTTGAGGCCTCGTTCCTTAAGGAGCCAAACCGTTTTCATGGAATCTACGGCGCCGCGCGGGCCGCCGAGCTTTCAGGTGATCGACAGAAGGCGAGAACTTACTACGCGAAGCTCAGGGCACTGTGTGAGCATTTCGACAGCGAGCGACCCGAGCTTCAGCAGGCGAAGGCGTTTCTTGCGAAGAAGTAACTCGCTTACCCCGCACCCGGCGCAGGCCGGGAATACCAGCCTAGGTATCCGGACTCCGGGCTCGGTAATGTACTCACAGCTCCGGACAAGGAGGAAACAGACCATGCCGCAAGGATTCAACTTAAATCGCCGGAACTTTTTACGCGCAGGTGCCGTTGTGGGAGGAGCGGTTTTGGTCGGCGCCCCCGTGGGCGGTTCGGGAAGATGGCTGGCGCGGGCGCAGACCAGCGCGCCCCCAACCGTGGACCGTCTGGCGGTCCGGGTGGTCGTCGACAACCAGCATGACGTCATCGTCAAGAGCGCCAAGGTCGGCACGGTTGACGTGCAACGTGTCGGCTGGAGCCTGGGGCCGAATCTCAACAAGCAGCTCCACAGCGAGTTCGGTCTCGGCTTTCACCTCGAGTCCCACCGAGGCGGCGAGACGCGCAACTACCTCCTGGACTTCGGCGCCAGCCCGGTGGCCGAGCTGAACAACCTCGACATTCTCAAAGTCGACCTGGCCGCGATCGACGCGCTCATCCTCAGTCACGGGCACTTCGATCACTTTGGGGGCCTGGTCCCGTTCCTGAAGCGAGACCGAGCGAAGATGCGCAAGGACCTAGGGCTCTATGTCGGCGGCGAGGATACCTTCTGTTACCGCTGGGTCGAGCCGCCGACCGGTCCGCGCCTGAGCACGGGAGTCCTCGATCGCCGAGACCTAGCCGGCGCCAACGTCCGGATCGTCATGGCCGAGAAACCCGCCGTCATCGAAGGACACGCCTTCACCACCGGCGCCATCCCGCGGAAGAGCTTCGAGAAGGCGTACCCGACCCCCAAGGTGGAGATTGGGATGCGGGATGGAGCCGGCTGCGACGCGTCTCACTTCTCCAAGGAGGAGCAGGAGGGGAAGATCGTTGTCGATAAGTTCCGCAACGAGCACGCGACCTGTTTCAACGTCAAAGACCGCGGGCTGGTGGTGATTTCCTCTTGCGGTCATGCCGGGATCGTCAACACCGTCAAGCAGGCCCAGGCCGTCTCGGGCGAGAAAAAGGTCCACGCCGTGATGGGAGGCTTCCATCTCACCCCCGCGCCCGACTCCTACATCGCGCAGGTGGTCCAGGCCCTCAAGGAGATCGATCCGGACTACCTGGTCCCGATGCACTGCAGCGGCGCGGGATTCGTCCGAGCTGTGCAGAAAGAGATGCCGGACAAACTCATCGTGCCCTACACCGGGACCCGTTTCATCTTCGGAGGGTGAGTCCGAACGTATCGTTGAAGTAAGGAGGCAGGGCGATCACCGAGAAAGACCAGCCCTTGATGGTCCCGGCAAAGTAGCAACACCTCGCTCACTCATGCCAAACGATATCCTGGATGGCTGAAGATATCTCGCGTAACACGCTCGCCCACGCCCATCCGAAAGAGGTCCGAGGGCTGATCCGCCAGGGCAAGTGGCGGCAGCCGACAGCGGGCCTCTGCCAGGGGCGTGTCCAGGCCAACCTCGTCATCCTGCCGAGAGACCTCGCCGACGACTTTCTAGTGTTCACCCAGCGGAACCCCAAGCCATGTCCGCTCCTCGAGGTCACAGGACCCGGCTCGATCGAGCCGGTCCAAACCGCTCCGGGCGCCGATCTACGTCAGGACCTTCCCAAGTATCGGATCTACCGCCACGGACAGCTCGAGGCCGAGGTGACCGACCTGATGGCGATTTGGCAGGATCACCTGGTGAGTTTTCTGTTGGGGTGCAGCTTCACATTCGAGGCGGCGATGCTCCAGGCAGGGGTCCCGGTGCGGCACCTTGAGGAGGGGAAAAACGTCCCGATGTATATCACCAACCGGCCCTGCCTGCCGGCCGGCATCTTTCAAGGGCCGCTGGTGGTCAGCATGCGTCCGGTTCTACCCGTGCTCATCCCCCAGGCAATTCAAGTCACCGCTAAATTCCCCTCCGCCCACGGCGGGCCGGTGCAGGTAGGCGATCCCGCCTCGCTAGGGATACAGGGCCTGTCGCGGCCCGACTTCGGAGATCCGGTGACGATCCGGGCGAGCGAGGTGCCGGTCTTCTGGGCCTGCGGGGTCACCCCTCAGGCGGTTGCGATGCGGGCGAAGCCGCCGCTGATGATCACGCACGCCCCGGGCCACATGTTCATTACAGATCTGAAAGACGAGGATTTAGCGGTCTACTGACGGCTTGCTGTTGCAGCAATTATTGAATGACGTAAAGCCTGAAGGACAATGCAGTAACATATTGAGTTATATGAACAACACGCGTATCACGTTGTGGTGGCGGTGACTGGACTCGAACCAGTGACTCCGCGGATATGAGCCGCGTGCTCTAACCGACTGAGCTACACCGCCGTGAGAGTACCCTGAGCAGGAGTAACAGAAGAATCTACAGAGAGGGGCCCGGAGCGAAAAAAGAAAAACAGGGCCATTCCCCTGTTTCGCTGGCGGACCTCGATAATTATGTACGGTATACTGCCAATAATGTCAAGGGCTCTTTTCCCGTCGGCACTAATATGTTGACACAGCGCGTCGTTTGAAATACAATGCTTTGAACTGAAATCCTGCCCCGGGAGTTCCTCGGTCGTCTGAGTCGTTCAGGTCACCTGGAATCCCATCAACGAAAATTCGATTTGGAGGAGAATATGTTCGCAAGACAAGTCTGTCTGAAGCTTCGTCCGGGAAGGGCCATCGAGTACTCTCGAACGCTCGAGAACGAGATCATCCCAATTCTGCGTGAGCAAAAGGGGTTTTCCGACGAGATCTCCTTCGTCTCGGGTGAGCGCAGCGAGGCCGTGGCTATCAGCCTGTGGGACGCGCCCGAGAGCGCAGAGGCGTATCATCGCGAAACGTACCCGGGCGTGTTGAAGGCACTCGAAGGCGTGATCGACGGCGAGCCGCAGGTGGATACCTTCGCGGTCTCCAACTCGACCTTCCACAAGATTCCGAACCTACCTCGGTAGTTTTCCACCCAACCTCTCGCTTTTCCTCTCCCCCACTGGGGGATGGGGGAGAGACGAAGGTGAGGGTGATCCTCAACGGCACGCGCGATGCTATTGTCAGAGCAGAGCGCCTTGCTTGCCCTTTCTCTCCTCGGGAACCCCGATCTTCTTGACGGCGTCCTTGATCGCCGGAAAGGCCTTGACGAACTCCTCACTCACCGTCGCCGTGGCCGGCACTCCAATCTGACGCGCCATCATCAAGGCATTCGCCGGCGCCTGGCCCCGCACATGGTTGTTGAAGAAGATCAGGACTTTGGCCTGGCCTGTCGCCGCTATCCGCCGAACTCTCTCCGCGAACGGCTTCAGCTCCTCTTCTGAGTAGAGGTAGTCATACCGCTCCTCTGCCGTCTCGTGCGCCCTCCACTTCGCCCGGTTCCTGCCGTGAAAACGTAGGTACATGAGCCGCTGCGGCTCCAGCTCCTGCCTGATCGTGCTCTTCAATTCCGGCATGTCGATGAAGGCCCACCCTGCGCCCCACGCGGCAAGGAGCGCCTCGGTCTCTTTTGAATACTGACCCCACGAGGCATGGCGCAGCTCGACTGCCGAGGGATAGTCCGTGAACCGCTTCAGGATGTTCGAGACGGTCTCTTGGTTCTGAGGCGTTCTCCCAAACCACTCGGAGAACTGGACCAGCAGGCAGGCGAGCTTACATTCTTCAGCGATCGGATTGATGCCGCGCCTAAACTCGTCGTAGTCCTGTTGCGTCACGTCCGGCTCAGCGCCAGTCGCCCTTTTGAACATCCCAGGATGAGTGAACTTCTGCCACACCTTGATCGAGAACTCGAAATCCTTCGGCGTCATCTTGACCCAGTCCCTCGCGGTCCGAGGGTCGATGAGCCGATAGAAGGTGGAATTTACCTCCACGGTGTTGAAGACCTTGCTGTAGAGTTCCAGCTCGTTCCTGACCTTCGCCGGGTAGAAGATCCCGTTCCAGGTCCCCTCCCCCTTTGGATAGGACCAGCCCGAGGTGCCGACGCGTACGTGCTTCTCAACGGCCTCGTTCATCCCTGCCATCCACGCGATAAATACTTATACGCTGTCATTGCGAGCGACCAAGCTTCGCTGTTCCAGGTTCCGGGTTCCAGGTTCCACGTTACTTAGAACTTGGAACTCGGCACTTGGAACCTAGAACCCTGTTGAGATCGCCACGGCCACTTCGTTCCCTCGCAATACCTCATGAGCCGCTGGCTCACCCATGGGCAGGAAAGTCCAGCATCCTCCCCTCAGGTCCCCTCTCCCCATCTGTGGGAGAGGGTCTGGGTGAGGGGGACTTCCAGAGCAAGAACTATTCATTCAGTGCCCCATCATGTCGCGGAGCGTTTTCTTTGTGAATCCGGCCGGGGGCTGGAATTCCGCGGCTGGGATTGATCGGCTTTCCGCCTTGACGACCTCCATCGTTACCTCACCCTCGCTACGGTGCACCGTGCGCACCGGATATCCCTCACCTGCAAGCTTCCAGGCCGGGTCATCCCTTCGGAATCCATGTTGCCCCTTCATACGGCTACATCGCGGCACCAGCTTGGCCATCTCGGATGCGAATCGCTGGAGTTTCTGGGGGTCGATCTCCCGCCAAGCGGCGATCCCGCTGGCAAGCCAGAGCTCCGACTCCGGCTTCCCATCGGCCAGGACGTCATAGCGAACCGCCGGGTAGCCCGCGATCGTAGCCTGCTGGCCGGTCTTCTTGAGCTCGACTTTCGGCTCAACGCAGTCTTGGGGCGCCGGCCCGGTCTTCGGCGTCCGGGAACGCATCATCTGCTCGACCACCTTTCGCTGCTCCTCCGGCATGTCCTTCATCTGTTCCAGCATCTGTTTCATCGCCTCCGCCATCTCGCCCGACATCGCCTGCTGTACCCCCTGCAACATCTGTCCGAACTCCTGGACGGTGGTGCTGATGTAGTGCCTTCCTTTGTAATCCACCTGGGTAATCGTCTCGGCATTCAGGTCCAGAATAACTGCCGCGAATGGAGCCCCATCCTCTCCCAACATCAGGGTCTTCATCCGGTTGGCCTGCAGTAGTACCTGCTGGCGGGTGCCTTCGCCGCCACCCTTCATCACTTGATCGATAACCCACCCGGCGGACGCCTGGCCCGTCCACACCAAGGCGGTGACCAGGGCCGCGCATGCGACCACTCGATATCGAGACATTATCAGATCTCCTTTCATTGGATTATTGGATACCATACACCTCAACCCTCCGCCTTCTTGATCGCGTCCGACGTGCCGGCCTTGTTCAGGCCCGCCGACAGGAACGCGCCCGTCTCGGGGAGCTCGACGTGCAGGCCGGAGCTGTGATCGACCGCGAGTGTCGCGTCCTCGATCGTCAGGTCGAGGACGTGCCCGCCGCCCATGCGATCACCCGTAATGAAGTGCAGATGATAGCCCGCGACGGAGATCCCCTGCATGTAGTCGGGTGACCGGAACCCGGCGATGATCCCGCTCACGTTCGTGAACTCGAACGTCGGCTGCGTCTGCACGACCTCGGTCAGCGGCTTGTAGGGCTTGGCCTGTCGCGGCACGGTGCGGGTCAGCACGCGTGAAAAGCGCCCATCGATCCGGATGGCATAAAAGAGGTTCCGGCTGGGTGCGAGGTCGTCGAGCCGCGCGTAGAGTTCGGACCGCGTCACAGGCTGCTCCAGCCGTCGCGTGACCTCGGGCGTGAAGAAGGTCATCACGGCAAACGGCGTCTTCTGCATGGGATCGACGACGTGCGCGGTGCCCTCCGATGTGAGCTGGAAGAACGTGCCGTCGATGGCGATCATCTCCCCGTCGAGGTCGTTGAAGGTGCCTAGGCCGAAGTCGCCGTGCTTCGCCAACTCGGCGTACGTGACGTCGCCCTCATACACGCCCTCGAGCAAGGCGCTCACCATCGAGGTCTGCCACAGCTCGTGCGCCTGTGCGGCATCGTCGTGCAGCCGGCCGCCGCCGCTCCAGTGCGAGGCCACCGACCTGAGGAAGGCTCCGCAGGAGCCGAGAATGTTGTGATCGTGCATGGTCTACCCCTCCCCTCAGCGGATGTGAGGAAAGACGATATACAATACGCTGCCGTGGCAGCGTACACTCGATCGTCCCTCAGGGTGCGCTTCATCAAGACATTGAACGTTCAGTGGGCCTCAGGATCTCGATGCTTATCTTTGGTACCTGCCCACCCGCTTGATTAAGCCGTTCGATGGTTCCCTTGTAGGATCGACGACTTTGCGTGAGGCCGCGATCCCGGTCACAGGCAGTTTCTCCCCGTCGACCAAGCCAACCTGAGCGAGCACCGAGGCTTGGTCCCAATAAATGCGCTCACCCGCGATCTTCCCGTCCTCAAACTGCACGACCACGACGACGGCGACTTCAACTCGCCTGCCCGTGGGCGGCACGCCGGGGAGGATCCATGACATCTCGATCGTGTGTGTGAACTTGTGAATCAGTTCGTCGACGATACGGTCCCGTCCCACTGTGCGCGCGACCGGGACAACCTCGGTACCTGACGGCTGGCCAGGAATGAAATACGTGCCGTAGAAGTGGCGAACCTCAGTATAGCCGACACCACCTGTCATCACGGGGACATGGTTGACGAAGGGGTCCGACGTCATCGTCGCCATCGTCGCCTCGATGCTCTTGGCCTGAAATTCGGCGGCCATGTGTCGCTCCCACACCTCAACCATCGTCCGTTGCTCCGGAGTAAGCTCATGACCACTCATACTCTACCGAACCTCCTTCTGTATCCCAGGTTACTGGCAGCCAACCGCGATCAGCAGGGCAACCAGGGAACAGGCCGCACTCGCCTCATGGTTACTCGCCAACTCATGCGACCCCTCCTTTCCGCTCCCGCGGTCCAACGACACGAGCGAGGCCAGAGCGCGAGCCGCCCCATAACCCACGGACCACCCTAGTTGCCTTTGGGTGGGGGCAGGAAGGTGAGGCCGTAAGTCTTCCCCAGCTCCATCGCCTGTTCCGGGGTCGGCCTCGTGAGGGCATGGACCTCGTCGAAAAACCCAACGAAGCGGGCAGGAATGATCACCATCAGCACCTTGCTGGGCGTCGTCCCGACATTGCGGAAGGTATGCGGAATGTCCCTCGGGAGAAACGCGGTGCTCCCGGCTTTGGCGCGAACGCGCTGGTCCCCAAGCTGGAGTTCCAGCTCCCCTCCCAGCACATAGACCACTTCGTCTTCGTCCCGATGGACATGGAGGGGAGGGCCCCCACCGACGGGCGACACCTCCTCGATGACCGCATACCGGCCTTCGGTCTGCTCACTGCCGATCTTCACGGTAATGGCTTCCCCGAGCATCTGGAGGACGCGTTGTTCCCCAGGGCCAATGATGCTCTGGCCGTGCACGTCGGCAGCCTGCACCAGGGAACAACCTACCGCAAAGACCACCAATAGCGGCGCCAGACGCGGAGAGACGCGCTGCCCTGGACATTTCCAGTCGTTTGTGACTCGATGCATGGTGTGGCCCTCCTCCCCTTCTCCCCAACCATTGAGTTCAGCCGCGCCCAGCTTCTGGGTCGATGGTCGGGCCAACGACCGCGGCTCAGCGGGGCGCCGCCGCCGGCAGAACCCGAAGCAGACGCCCCTCACCGCTGTCGGTCAGCACGTAGAGCAGTCCATCCGGTCCCTGCCGCACGTCGCGGATGCGCTCTCCCAGGTCGCTGAGGTACCGCTCCTCTCGCGCGACCCTGCCGTCCTTCAGTGTCAGCCTCACCAGGAGCCCCTGGTCCAGCGAGCCGATGAAGAGGCTTCCCTTCCAGTCGGGGAACGCGTCGCCCGTATAGAACGTCATGCCGGAGGGCGCGATCACCGGATCCCAGTAGTAGACCGGCTGCTCCATGCCGGGCTTCGCCGTGCCTTCGCCGATCCTCGCACCCGAGTAGTCCACGCCATAGGTGATGACGGGCCAGCCGTAGTTCTTGCCGGCCTCCGGCCGGTTCAGCTCGTCACCGCCGCGCGCGCCGTGCTCCACGGTCCAGAGCTGTCCGGTCTGCGGATGGAGTGCGGCGCTCTGGACGTTCCGATGCCCGTATGACCAGATCTCGGGTCGCGCGCCGGCGCGGCCGACGAACGGGTTATCGCGCGCTACCGAGCCGTCCGGTTTGATCCGCATGATCTTGCCGATGCCGACCGACAGATCCTGCGCCCCGTCGGAGTATGCGGCCCGGTCACCCTGGGTCACGAAGAGGGTGCCGTCGCGGGCGAAGACCAGGCGGGATCCGAAATGGTTCGAGCCCCGCACCTTCGGCTGCTGCTGGTAGATCACCCGGACGTCCTCGAGCCGGCCCTCGCCGAGACGGCCCCGCGCCACGGCCGTGCCGGCCGTGCCACCTGCTCCGGGTTCCGCGTAGGACAGATAGACGAGGCGGTTGTCGGCAAAGCGGGGGTCCAGCGCGACATCGAGCAGACCGCCCTGCCCGCGTGCCAGGACCTGCGGCACGCCGGCGAGCGGCTCGGAGGCGCGACCGTCCCGTTCGACGATGCGTAGGCGCCCCGGGCGTTCCGTGACGAGCATGCGCCCATCAGGGAGGAAGACAAGCGCCCAGGGATGCTCGAGCCCACGGGCGACGGTCTCGACGCGGACGGCCGCCTTCACCGGCGTCGGCGTCGGCGAGCGCGGCGCCTGGGCTTGGCTCTCCGCCAGCACCGGTGCGCCCGACGCCAAGCAGGCCACGATTACGATCCTCACCGTCTCGCGTGACATCTCCACCCCCCCCAGAGGTTCTGCGTCGGCTGAAGCGCGTCGTTAGGCATCAATCCTGCAAACTACTCGGGGGCTGTAATCCAAGCATCTCGAACAATTCACGCATCTGCCGCTTTTTCTCCGGTGTGTCAATTTTCGCGTCTGCGGCATACTCCGACCAGAACAGGACATCGCGATAATCTCGCTTCGCGACGCTCAGAAAGTACCGAAGTTTTTCTTCGTCGCCTTCGCTCAGACTAATGATCGCCAACTGCACACGCTCGCGTTCACGCTCGTACGGATGAACGCCGTACGTGTCGAGCAGGGTCAGGACGCGTTCGCTTTCAGCACTTGGAAAGACGGAGCTTATGGCGGCGACCACGTCTTCGCGGGACTGGGCCATGCTTGGGATGCCCAACGCTGGCGCTCAGCCGCCGCGACTATAGGGCCCTCCTCACGGGTCGCGGTCGGCCGAGGCGTATGGTTAGCCGGCCCAGAATTTCCACCATTTCGGCTTCCGCCTATATACCGCCTCATAAACCGCGTCATGCATATCCTTCAGAAGTAGTGTTTCATCATCCCGAAGTTGGTGACTAAAGTCTTCTTGGACTTCGATTATCGCATCCAGAAAGAGCGCCCAACCATCGGTCAAACCAGTAATACAACGAAAGCCATCGTGAAGAATCTTGGCCGAAGCATCAGCACCTCGTGTCCTTAAACCCGAAATCAGATTGCGGGCTGCGCTAAATAATTCTTCGTTGGACGAAAATGTCATTTGAAAGCACAGCCGGCTAACGAACAAGCTCAGCCGGCGCAGGCGGTCGGCTGCAGCGAGAGTTAGATGACAGGCCGTCACAACATGATGAAAGCTTAGTGCGTCCTTTCGGTGAAAGCACGAGGAGGAACCCGGGCCGTGGAGAACTCATCAATCGCCGGTTGGGGCAATCCGGAATTCAAGCAACGCCTCGGTTGCCTCAAGCGTCTCGGAAAGGCGTGACGCGCTAGACCGATCGATGGTACGGAGCACCATACTGTGATGGCGTACACGGCCCTCACCATCGAAGCGATAGCTGAAATTGGCAATGCTGAATCCATGGCGCTCGATTAGTGCGCGCAGAGCGTCTTCTGTCATGCCAGCAGTGCGCGCAAATCGCACATCAAAGTGGTAATAGGCCTGAGTAGGCATTCGGGCCTCAATCCAACGGAACAGGGATAACACCCCAAGCGTGAGGATCACCGATACAGCGAGGGGAAAATAAAAGCCTATTCCAGCCAGGATGCCGATAGCGGCCGTTATCCAGATCGACGCGGCCGTAGTGAGGCCTCGGACAGAAAGACCCTCCTTGATGATTACGCCGGCCCCGAGAAAACCTATGCCGGTCATGATGCCCTGAGCCATTCTTGTGGGATCGAGCCGGACCGAATCAGCGGCCGCCCGGACCCAATGGGCTTCGTATACAGTAACAAGCATCAGAAGGCTGGAAGCGGTGCAGACCAACGCGTGTGTTCGGAAGCCCGCAGGCCTTCCATGGAACGAACGTTCATACCCGATCACAGCCCCTGCCAGCAGCGCAGCCAGCAATCGCAGCACCATCTCTATGTCATCAGTGGTCAAATTCGCGGTCTCCTCGAATCTACCTTACGCCCTGCGCTTCCCTTGTTCCTAATCATGTCATTTAACGTCCGTGCTCACCTGCGCCGAGCCGCAAAGCGGCGAGGGTACGCGGGCGAGGGCCGCAGGCCCGAAGCGAAGCGCGTCAGGTGCAGCACGTGGTTGGACGGCCGTTACTTTGACATGTGGCGTGATCGGTCCAGTGATCTTGCACCTAGTCCCTGCGCAGGAGATACAAGTCTTGATGGAGAGCCCCCTGTGTGCCCGCCGGAATCATGTCCTTGACAGTGTAGCCCTCACTCATGCGCTGACGCACATAGACTTCGGGGTGATAGGCACTGCACAGATTCATCCCACTCGCTTCCTCATAACGGACGACCAAGTCCCCTGCCGTAAACGCCTCGCGCTCGGGTGTCGTGAGCCTGTCCCGGAAGCTTTCTCCATGCGTGGTGAAAAGAAAATAGCCACCCGATCGAATAATCCGCTTTAGTTCCTTTATCCACAACCCTTGAAGTGCCTCCGACATGTGGGTGAAAACAGAAATCGCGTATACACAGTCAAACATCCCGTCCCTATAGGACAAAGGCGGGTATAAGGTATTGGTCGAGAACTGGGCGAAGGGCAAACTTTTGCGGCACCATTCGATGAGTCGCACGTTGTAATCCACCCCATAGAGTTGCGGGCCTTGGATGGAACGCCAATGTCGCAGAACACGGCCACAGCCGCAGCCAAACTCGAGGACCGCCGTCAAGCTTTCAACCCTAACCCCATCCTTGTGCAGTGTCCCGAGTAGGATCTGAAACATCGACTTGCCGAAATGAAGAAACCAATCGACATCCGGCGAGCCAGCCACCAGGACCATCAAGTCGGAAGGCGGAAGCGGTAAACCCTCGGCCTGGGATCGACTCTTCGCACCAGAAGCGTTCGTGGCGAGCGCTTTTTCGTATGTCCGGTAGGCAATTTTGAGCAACCCCAACTTGCGCAAGGCTTCCAGAACAAAGTTCAACACGCCCAAGTTCTGCATGGTGGTAACGAGTCTACGCATCATGTGTCGCGGCGACTCCTCTAACCTTTAACTTCACTGACTGTCCAACGTCGCGGCTAACCCACGGCCTGCGGAGCAGCGAAACATAGCGAGTTCGCGGTGGTACCCGACCCGAAGCGGGCCGGCGGGTTTAGTCGCTTGTCAGACGGCGGCGGCTCAACCGGCCAACACGAAGACTTCGCGCTCCAGCCTCGAACCCAGTCGATCTCGCTCGACCTCTAGGTCGTATGGCGCCTGAAGGTTCGGCCAGAACCGGTCGGTGGTGCCGAAGTAGCGAGCGAGCCGCAACGCCGTGTCTGCCGTAATCGCGCGACTGCCGTGCGCGATCTCGTTGACCCGCCGCGGCGACGCGCTGATCTCCTTCGCCGGCCGGTATTGGGAGACCCCCGGCGGCTTCAAGAATTCCTCCTGGAGCGCTTCACCAGGATGAACGGGCGACAATTTTCTGGCGGCCATGAACCCCTCCTGACTCAGTGATAATCCACGATCTCAACGTCGTAGCCGTCGGCGTCGGGGAGCGCGGCGCCTGGGCCTGGCCCTCCGCCCGCACCGGTGCGCCCGACACCAGGCAGGCCACGATCACGATCCTCACCGTCTCGCATGACATCTCCACCCCCTCCAAGGTTCGTCCGGGACATCGCAGGTAGGTGGCATGACACATCGTATCTCAGTCAAGTGGGAAGGCAAAGACAAAGTCAGACCAAACCAGGGCGGGAAAGCGTGCGGTGGGACCCAGACTGCCGCTTAATGGTCCAGCCGATTCGCAGCAGCGCGGAGGGCTAGAGCTTGGACCTTTGCTTTGGCGTCCTCCGGTGTCTGCCCATATGCGAGGACCCCAAGGAGGTCAACGACCTCTGCGATCCAGCGCCCATCCTCTTCTTGCTCAAGTTCAACCAAGAACGTCATAGTTTCCTCGCCTGGTTGAGCTTCATTCTACGCTTTCCCGCGCCAGTTGCAAAGCCCCGATAGTTGCCTAACGCGCGCGCTCAGCGACGCGCCGCGTGGCGCGACACGTGCGTTCTCTCAGCACGGGGCGTGACATGCGAGTGTGCCCGCTGCAGCGCGTGGTTGGGGTTCAAGGCAAAACAGCAGTGCCTACACCACCATGTGTTCTTGAACCCACCTCAGGAATTGCTCCCTACTGCACTTCCCCGACGCCACCTCAATGACAACCCGTTCGGACTCATCAATACTGGCCCGCAGTTCATGCCCATTGAGGACGAGAAACGTCTCCATGGCTGCGTGGCCAACACGCTTGTTTCCGTCAATGAAGGGATGGTTCTGGATGATCGAGAAGCCGAGTGCCACTGCTTTCTCCGCCAACGTGGCGTAGAGATCACGACCTTCAAAGGTCATCCGTGGCTGAGCGACGACCGACTCAAGTGCCCCAAGATCTCGAACCGCAGCGGAGCCACCCGTCCGCTCAACGATCAGGCGATGGAGCGCCAATAGCTCGGCCAGCGTGAGGTAGCGCACTAGCTGAGCCGCCGGTAAAGCTCCCGATTCTTCTCTAGGACTCGCTTGGCAGCCTGCCGGAAGTCACCCTCGGGCCCAGCCAGCAGGTCCCGCACGGCGGCTCCGACCAGCTCTTCGACGGCTACGTTGAGGCGCCTGGCCTCCTCTGAGAGCCGCCTCTGCTGCTCATCGGTCATCTCAACAGAGAGTTTCATGCTTCCTCCTTTCTGGTAATTCTACGCCAATCCAGAATTCCGAAGGCTGACCCACCGTAGGCCCAACGGCATGCCGCTGAGCGGCTGTGCGTCAGCACAGTCCGTTCCTGCGGCGTGTTAGACCGCCCTCTCAGGCAGCGTGAGAACGAGGAGAGAAGTCTCCGCGTCAGCCTCAAAGGCCTGCATCGCTGCTTGCTGGCTTCGCAGGAAGCGAAGGATGGCGTCCGACCCGGCATTGCCTACCGATAACCAGATGACCTTCGGGGGAGCGCCGTGGACGAAGCTGAGTTGGCGAAAGTCGTTGTCTTTGGAGACGATCGCATAGGCTTGCTGCCGAGCCCGTTCCCAGATCATCGCGTCCGTCGCAGCCCGCAGGCCAAGGGAGCGAACATGGGCGCTACCCGGATACTCGGATTCGAGAGCTTGGACGAGCCTGGGGCTCAGATTCTCGTCGAAAAGCAGCTTCACGCCACCGAGGAACCCGTGAGCCGGCGCTCGCGGGCGGCAGCGAATGCCAAGCAGGCGCGGATGTCTTCCGCCGTGAGGTCAGGAAAGTCGCCCAGGATCTGGGCTTCGGTCATGCCGCCGGCGAGGTATTCGAGGACGTCGTAGACGGTAATGCGGGTTCCCTTAATGCAGGGCTTTCCGCTCCGAACTCCGGGAGTGACGGTAATGCGATCTTGCCAGGTCATAGACATAAGTGTAACCCTCCTTGGCGGACGATACAAGCACTCATTATCCCACGAGTGCGGGCTAACGCAAAGCTAACCGGCGCGCGCCATTTGCGCATCCGTGTTCAGCGCCGGGTTAGGTGACACTCAGTTCGGCGCATCTGTTTTGCCCTGATTGCATGACCAACAGAGCGTTTGAAGATTCTTCGGATCGTTGGTACCGCCTTCGGCGACCGGAATGATGTGGTCAACCTCCAGTGTTACTTCGGAGTTCTTCTTTGGGCTGGCACCACACTTCACGCACTGCTCGCGATCTCGCTTTAGGATGGCGTACCGAAGCTTCTGAGAAATTGGTGGACGGGCTGGTCGCTCGCGCTCGACTCTCCGAAGGAGATCGGCCTCAGTGAGTTCACCGTTCTGGACCTCAACAATTCGTTTCGCCAAAGGTCCGACGCCGCCAAAGAAAGCCCCATACGTCTTGACGCGAAAGGGATACTTCTTGCGTTCAAGAAAGGCCTCAAGTTGCCTGAGTGATGGGACAGAGTGTTGCTCTTTCCAGCACGCCCGAAACGCCTCGACCATCGCTGCGGGATCAACTTTCTGTCCGCGTACGGCCCGGAATCCTGCCTCGTGAAGCGCCTTTGCCCAACTCCCAAACTGCCGCCGGATGGTGTCAGATGTGACCAGGCGTTTCTTCCAGCCGTCGTACTCACGCATGCCGAAGGTTTCGCACTGGTGTAGCCGACCGTACTCCCTCAACGACGCGACGATCTCCGCTCTCGACGCATGGGTTTTGACGCGATCGATTTCAAAGCGAAACGGTGCGTCGGTCATGTTTCACCTAACGCTCCCAGTAACTGGCGCGCTGTGTCGGCAGCGCGCCGTCGGCACAGCGTCCGCGTTAACTGGGCGGTTAGAGGTCACGTTCTTTGGCAACCCCAATCCGTGTCCGGCGGGAACACTGTCCTCATGTCTTTGGCACCTCCGTCCGCGTCGGTGACCATACGCTGAACGTTTGTTTGTTCGCGGGGGAAGCCATCGAATATCAAACTGAGAATCTGGGGTGCCGTAACGAAGAGTTGATTGCACCATCCGGTTTCGGAAACTACGCCGTCCCAAAGTTTCTCGCCGGTGGTCGCTCGGGAGATGCGAACAGCGATGGTCTTGGTGTACAGGCGGGTCGAGCCGGCCACCGTTGTGGCTGTTGAGTACGACGGGCTGAAGCTGACAGTGTTTCCCCAAACGTAAGCGGTCTGTGGGGCTCGATTGATTATGGTATACGCCGAGGACACCGATCCAGCAGGAACCGTGTCATAGGTGAATGACACAAGGAAGTCCGGCGACGCTTCCGTGAAGCGGTAACCAAGCTTTTCAAGCTTGTACCGCAGCATTCGCTCGATCTTGTTTCCTACAACGAGATTGCCGTTGACGAGCCGAACTGCAAAAGTGCCGGTTCGTGGCAACTCCGCGTAGAGGTTTGTGTTGGACACCCCCTTGATCATCGCTGCGCACCCGGTCAAAGCAGCAACAAATCCCAACAGGACAACGGTTCGCCAATCTCTGAGCATTGTTGTGACCTCTAACGGATGGCGGCTCAGCGGCCGTCGGGTCGGACGGTAGCAGGGGCTTGCCACCAGCGGTCAACAGGACCGTGGCCGCGGACCGCCGCAGCCGCGAGTTAGACACCCTCGGCGAGCTTAGCGGTCAGATCCCTCGCTCCCTTGGCGTCCCACAGGTCGCGGATCATCAGGACGCTTCCATTAACGTGGCGACGAAAGCGTGCAAGGCGCCGCACAGTGGCGTATGGTAGCTGGACGGCCCTGCGAACAGTGTAGTCCTCGTTGAAGATGACCGCGATGAGGAAGTCGAAGTGCCGCTTCTCTATCGCTCGGATGGCGCTGAGCATCGTCGCCTTGCTCGACGGTGTTTCCCGCCTGGCCTTGATCTCGAAGCGCCGCCCCCGACCGTCGACCGCATCAAAACCTGCGGTGGAGTTCTCCGCGAGACGCAGGCGGAGTCTCTTGGCGACGAGCCCTTCGGCATAGTCCGCGACAGGGTTGTTCCCGCTCCGGCTGATCCCGCGACGACGCAACTCTGCCGAAACAGCACCGTGGAGCTTGAGAAGGTTGCGCGCCGAGAGGCGAGGCAGATCAGTCAACGCGGGAGCCATGTGCGTCTAACGCTCGCAGTCAGCGGCCGCGGGGCGAGCAGCGCGAGCCCCCGGTCCGCTGCAGTGCGATGTTGGACGGCAAGCGCATCCGGGTCACCTGAATCTACGGCACCACGACGATCGACGTTTTGCTTCCTCGACAGATCTTCTCGGCGACTGTTCGCAGATGTTCCCGGTCTTTGGCCCCCACGGTTCCGCAGTGGATTATCAGCACGGTTCGATCACGATGCGCCAACGCAAGCATCGCCTGGCCTATCCCTTGCGTTAGCTTGGCGGCATGTCCAATATTGCCGAGGCATTTCACTTCGATACCGATTGATCCTTGAGCGGGATGTTTGACGACGATGTCCAGGCGGCTGTTGCTGCCCAGCACGTTCACGTCGGGACCGCGATCTTCGCAACAGAAGGCCTTCCAGGCCGCATCTGAACGTCCGTTGCGTTCCTTCGTGTGAGAGGTCAGGCAAAAGGCGGCTGTGTCCTGCACGACCTCGGACATAAGCTTGACCAATCGGTCCCATACGGCGGCCTCAAAAGCAGATTCGCTTTCGTACGTCTTAGAGTAGCCCGATTCGGCAAGCCGCTTCACGAGAGCGACATTCAAATCTTCAATAGTCGCATAGGGCATGAGCGTAGATTCCGTTCCTTGCCGTCTAACTATTAAGTGAGCGGCGGGAGGCCCCGGTTATTCTGGCGGGCTATCCCCGACAGCTCGGATCACGGTTTTTGCATGTAAGTACCCGAAATATCGCTCCGTTCGCATACCCTGTCAAGCACTGTTTTGATTGCAATAGGCTGCCTGCTGGTCGGTCTATTGCGCTATTGGCCCGCAGCCTATCCCGTTCACAAACTACCCGTTCGTCCAGCCTAACTCAGTCGATCCGCAGGGCTGTAGACCCCACGCCCACCCCGATTTAGAACATGGGTGTAGATCATGGTCGTGCTCACATCCCTGTGCCCCAACAGCTCCTGAACCGTTCGAATGTCATATCCATCCTCAAGGAGGTGGGTGGCGAAGGAGTGCCGCAAGGAGTGGGAACTGGCTGGCTTGGCGAGCGCTGCCCGACGGGCGGCGTCTTTGACAGCCTTCTGGACCACGGACTCGTGCAGATGGTGCCTAGCGCATGCCGGTCAACCGGTCCATGTAATGCTTCGAGGCTGGGAAGACCCATTGCCACGCCCATTCCTTATCCGCGTTGGGGTACTTGCGTTGAAGGGCGTTCGGCAAAGCCACACGACCCAACCCCCGCTCCAGATCGCGCTGGTGCTGCCGTCTCACGAGATTGAGGTGCCTGGCAAGCGGCTCTTTTACCGCCGCGGGGAGCATCGTCAGGCGATCTTTGTTTCCTTTGCCCTCTCTCACGACAATCTGGTTACTGGTGAAGTCGAGATCCTTCACTCTGAGCCGCATGCATTCCATCAGACGAAGGCCGGCTCCGTAGAGCAGCGTCGCGATCATCCATTCGGCGCCGCCGAGACACCCAAGTAACGCCTTCACCTCTTGCCGGGTCAGAACGACAGGCAACCTGTGCGGCCTTTTGGCTCGAACGACGCCGTTCACGTACCCGATGTCTTTCCCCAAGACTTCTCGGTACAGAAACAGGAGGGCGTTCAGCGCCTGGTTTTGGGTCGAAGCGGCGACATGGGAATCGCTCGCCAGGCTCGATAAGAACCTTGCAATCTCGCCTTCGCCCATTTCTGCCGGATGGCGCTTGTTGTGGAAGAAGAAAGTTAGTGAAAATCTCGGCTGGGGGTGCTGGCCGGCGCGCGCGCGACGTGAGGGGACCAGAGTTGTTCCGCGACGAGGTGGACGACGCCCTGTTGTGCCTGGAGGGTCCCGGTAATCCCCAGGAAGGTGGCGGTCTTGGCGAGGAGAGCGTGTCGCTCGAAGACGCTCGGCCAGAGGACGACGTTCACGAAGCCGGTCTCGTCCTCCAGCGTCATGAAGGTGACGCCCTGCGCCGTCCCCGGCTGCTGGCGGCAGATGACCAGGCCGGCGTAGCGCACGCGCCGGCCGTCGCGCATGGCGGCAACGGCGCGGGCATCCGGCAGTCCCCTGGCCGTCAGATCGGCGCGCATGGGCGCCAGTGGGTGGCGCCGGGGGCTGTGGTCGGTACTCCGGTAGTCCCAGACGACCTCCTCGAAGAGGCTCAGGGGCTCGAAGGCGGGCCTTCGTTCGCGGGCGATGACTGGGAGTGAGACCGCCCGCGCGTGGACAAGCCCTAGTACGTCCCATAGTGCCGCGCGTCGGTCGAGGCCGAACCCCTCGAAGGCGCCCGCCTCCGCCAGTGCGGCGAGCGCTCCCTTGTTCAGCTCTGTGCGGCGGACGAAATCGTTAAGCGACGCGAAGAGTGCGGTGCGACGCGCCTCTTCGATCCGTTTCCAGTCGCTCTCGCCGAGCCCCTTCACATAGCGCAGGCCCATGTGCACCGCGAAGCCGCCCGCGCTCTCGGGGCACGGCTCCAGGATGCAGTCCCAGGCGCTCGCCTGCGCGTCCACAGGCCGCACGACGAGGCCGTGACGCTTCGCGTCTTCCACGATCGTCGCCGGCGCGTAGAAGCCCATCGGTTGGGCGTTGAAAAGCGCGCAGGTGAACTCCGCCGGGTAGTGGCGCTTGACCCACGCCGTCGCGTAGGCGATCAAGGCGAAGCTTGCCCCGTGACTCTCGGGAAAACCGTATTCGCCGAAGCCGCGGATCTGGGTGAAGACGCGTTCGGCAAACTCCGGGGTGATTCCCTTGGCCTGCATGCGCGAGATGAGGCGGTGGCGGTGGCGCTCGATCCGGCTCGTCCGGCGCCAGGCCGCCATGTCGCGGCGGAGCTGATCGGCCTCGCCGGGGGTGTAGTCGGCGGCGACAACCGCCAGGCGCATCACCTGCTCCTGGAAGAGCGGCACGCCGAGCGTCTTCTCGAGGACCGGCTTGAGGGACGGATGCGGGTAGTCCACCGGCTCGTCGCCGCTTCGGCGGCGCAGGTAGGGGTGGACCATGCCGCCGGTGATCGGGCCGGGGCGGACGATGCTCACCTCGATGACGAGGTCGTAGAAGTGGCGCGGCTTCAGGCGCGGCAGCATCGCCATCTGGGCGCGGCTTTCGATCTGGAAGACGCCGACGGTGTCGGCCCGGCGGATCATCTCGAAGGTCGCCGGATCGTCCGGCGGGATTGTCGCCATCGACAGCTCGATGCCGCGGTGCTGCTCGAGCAAGCGGAAGCTCAGGTCGAGGTGGGTCAGCGCCCCCAGTCCCAGGAGGTCCACCTTAAAGAGGCCCAGCGCCTCCAGGTCGTCCTTGTCCCACTGGATTACGGTGCGGCCCGGCATCGTGGCGTTCTCGATCGGGACGATGGTGTGGACCGGATCGTGGCCCAGCAGAAACCCGCCCGGGTGGATGGAGAGATGGCGGGGCGCGTCCAGGATCTCGTTGGTGAGGCGCAGGAGGTGTTGGTGGAGCGGCGTCGAGGGATCGAGCCCGGCCTGGCGCAGCGCCTCGGGGGTGACGTCGCCGTGGTAGGAGAGGAGCCTGGCGAGGCGGTCGAGCGAGGTCCCCCTCCCGATCCCTTCCGGGCTCCTGGAACCCAGCCCCAGCGCCTTGCCGACGTCGCGGACGGCCGAGCGGGGTCGGTAGCGGATCATGTTCGCCACCATCGCGGCGTGGGAGCGGCCGTACTTGTCGTAGACGTGCTGGATCACCTCCTCGCGCCGGTTGTGCTGGATGTCGAGGTCGATGTCGGGCGGCTCGGCGCGCTCCTTCGAGATGAACCGCTCGAACAGGAGCCCCATCCGCACCGGGTCGATCGCTGTGATGCCGAGGCAGTAGCAGACCGCCGAGTTCGCCGCCGATCCCCGCCCCTGGCAGAGGATGCCGTGCGCGCGGCAGAACTCGACGATCTCCCACATCGTGAGGAAGTAGCCCGGGTAGTCGAGATCGTCGATGAGGGTGAGTTCCTGCTCGAGCTGACGGGCGACGTCAGGCGGGACCGCGCCGCCATAGCGACGCCTCGCCCCCTCGAAGGTGAGGTGCCGCAGCCACTCGGAGGAGGTTGTGCCGTCGGGGAGGCGCTCGGATGGGTAGCGGTAGCGGAGTTCGGCCAGGGAGAAGGTGCAGCGATCGGCCACCTCGCGGGTGCGGGCGATGGCCCGGGGGTCGTCGGAGAAGAGCGGCGCGAAGGCGTGGGGCGGTTTGAGGGCGTACTCGGCGTTGGATCTGAGGCGGCGGCCCGCGGCCGGAACGGCGACGCCGTGGCGGATCGCGGTGAGGATGTCCTGGAGCGGGCGACGGGCCGGGACGTGGTAGAGGACCTCTGTGGCTGCGACGAGGGGAAGGTTGTAGCGGGCGGCGCGCTCTCGAAGCCGGGCTTCCTGCCGGACCTCGTCGGCCCTCCGGTGCCGTGCGAGCATGGCGTAGAGCCGGTCGCCGAAGGCGTCGCGCAGCGCGGCAGCCACGTCGCCCGGATCGGCCTCGCCCACGAGCAGGCTGCGATCGCCGCCCCATAGCGCGACCAGGCCCTCTGTGTGCCGGCAGACCTCGTCCCACGTCACGGACGATTCCCCCTTCGGGGAGCGCAACCGCCCGGTCGTGATCAGGCGGCAGAGGTTCGCGTAGCCGCCCCGATTTTGAGCGAGGAGGACAAGGACCGAGTTGTCGGCCAGCGTGACCTGGGCGCCCACGATCAGATGGAGGCCCAGCTCCCTGGCCTTCACGTGCGCACGGACGATCCCGTAGACGCCGTCGCGATCGGTGAGGGCAAGCGCCCGCAATCCGAGGCGGTGGGCTTCTGCCACCAGCTCGTCGGGATGGCTCGCCCCTTCGAGGAACGAGAAGTGGCTCTTACACCAGAGCGGAATATACGAAGGCATCGATTAGAAAGTCCCCTTCCCCCTTACCTTCATCCTCTCCCACAGCGGGGGAGAGGATATTTTGTTTTCCCTGCGGGTCGTAGAGAACCCAGGATTTCTCTCCGTGATAACATCCTTTTATACCAATCAGTTATGAAGATTTAGTCAACTTTTCCATGAAGAAACCACCGCTGGCGATCCGGGTCATAAAAGACCCAGAGCATCTCGCCGTGCCGCGTCTCCACAAAGTAGTATTCGCGATGCACCTCCCGCATCCACCACCCACCGCTGACGATATGCGGCCCGTGGAGCGTGATAGAGGGGCGACCTGGAGTTGCCAGTGGAACCGGCTTGGCGAAAATCCGGCGCACCAGGTTTCGCAGCATCACCTGCCGTGGCTTAGGGAGTACCACCTGCTCCAGCGGCTCCCACTTGAAGCTCGCCTCCGGGAGGTGCCCGTCTGTGAGTCGCGCCCGCACGACCGCCCCGTCGCCGAACGTGGCCCGAACGCGGGCCAGCGACCGGTTGGCCGCATCAAGATCGCGCCGGGACCGCTCGGCGAAGAGCCGGAGCTGTTCGGGCGTCGCCGGGACCCCGCTCGCCGTGAGTTCGATCTCGATCACTCCGGCAGGAAGCGCAGCCGCCTCCAGCCGCAGGCGGACGAGATCGAGCACTTGTACCGCGTCGAGCGTGGGAGCCGCGGGGCAGACGCGCTCGTCACGCCATCCCCTCCCGTCGAGCAGGAGGCGAAGCGTGAGTTCCGCGAGCGCCTCCCCTCGGGCAACGAGCGTCAGGAGCAGCGGATGGAGGAACCGCTTGACAAGGAAGAGCAGGCGCGTCGCGTTGGTCTCTGGTTGATCGAGGATGAGCGACTGTCGGACCGGCTCTTCGGCGTGGTGTGGCTGGAGCGGTGCCCACAGATCGCCGGATGCCGCTCGGTGGAAGCGATAGGCCTCCGACCCAAAGCGTTCGAAGAGCCCTCCGGCAGGAAGGGAGAGCAGCGCGCCGACAGTCGCCATCCCGAGCTTCGAGAGCGTGTCGCGGAGGTTCGGATCGAGGTCCAGGCGGTCGAGCCGAACCTGCTGCGCGGCAGCACGCTCCTGACCGGGGTTCTCGAAGACTACCGTTCCCTCGCGTGCGCTGGCCACGGCATAGGTGCCGAAGCGGGTGAACCCCACTACCACCGTCGCGCGGAAGCCCATGCTGCTGAGATCGGTGAAGATCGCGCGCGCCCATTCCTCGAGGGACGCATAGAGGCGACCCAGTCCTGCCCCGCTCAGCCAGAAAACGCCGGGTTCTTCTGGAGACGGTTCGACCTCGGGAGTGAAGCGCCCGAGTCGCTCCGTGAGTGTCGCGACCACTTCGGCGATCTCGGCGGGCGGGACCACGCCGGCCCGCAACTCGGCCGTGAGCGAACAGCCGGCAGCATAGCGGAGGCCGGAGAGCACGCCGGCGCGACGCGCCGCCTCGTTCACCCAAAGGATAAGCCCCTGCGGCCTGTCCTCCGCCACCACGGCCACCGGGTGGGCCACCCATTCGGGATGACGCCGCAGCAAGAGCTGCAACGGAAACGCGGCGAGGCTAACGCAGGCCAGCCGGTCCATTTTTCTCCACCTTCGCTCAGTGAAGAGAACGCGCTGTTAGGCGAGTCCCTCGCGGAACATGGCTTTCAGTTCAACAAGCGCCATACCCTTGATTTCATCAGAACCGTTGTGAAGAAACCCGTTGCATCTTCCCCATCAACAGGATGGTTCCTTTTTTCTTTGCCGGGAGTAATTCTTACATCGTTTTGATCGTCCATCCCGCCAGGGTTTGGCCGCTTAAACCGTCACTAACCCCCTCCAGGCGCCGAAAACCCGGCCTTAAGGCGAGACGTAAGCACAGCGGGCACGTTGCTTGCCTATGAATGTACAGAACGTACAGGCCGCAGGTATTGGTCATCGCCTTGGCGCCGAGGCTGCCATCGGCCAGAGGTCGCTCGCGAGACGCCGGCTTTGAGCAGCGAAAACGATTCCTCGCCGACACGGCGCGGGGGTGGGACATGTATGCCAACCTCTATTCTGGGGGGATTCACTGATGGCACGAAGACTCACACGGCACATCCTGCCGATGCCAACACGGCTCATCGGCAGACTTCTGGTGATTTGGATCGGGTGTTTTTCCGCTACCGCCTTTGCGGCGCCTGGCCGGACGTCGGTAGTTCCATCGCCACGTTCGACTCGAGAGGTCGGCCTGGCCCGAATCGTCTCGGTCGTGAAAGACAGGGTTCCGGATCGCGAATTATTGGAGAAGGCACAGGCGAAACTTCTCTCGTTGAGCGATCGACAAGTCCGCATCGCGGCGGCCCTCGCTGAGCGAATCGCAGAGGAGAGCCATGGGGCAGTCGCGGAAACAGCGTTCCTCCTGTTGACCGTTTTGATCATCTTCTCTTAGGTCTGCACCCCGGATTCCCGCTCAAGGGTTCTTTCCAGACCACATGGGCATGAAGATGAACAGACTGTCGCATGCGGTCAGACAAGGGTCCGTTCGAGTCGCGTCCCGCGTGGCGATGGTCGTGGTGAACACTGCCAGGCGGTCGGCGGATGTCGTGTATCACCTCGCGATCCTCGGCTTGAGCGCTGGGATCGCCCTGTCGCTCCCCGTCACCGCCGGCTTCCTTGCCAGAAATCTCCTCTACTACTGGTCTCGCATCGAAGACGAGAAGATCTTCTTGATCTTGGTTGAGATCGCGGTGGCGGTGATACTGGTCCTCCTGTTGAGTTCGGTCGGGAGGAGCTGGCGCGATGGACGATTCGCGAAGATGGCGAGACGCGCTGGGATGCTGTCCGCGGCATCCGGTGGAGAGTTCTTCGCCAGACGACGGATCAGAAGATTGAAGGTGCGGCAGGGCTTTGGCCGTGATCTCATGCTGATCGGATCGACCGGCGCCAGGACCTTCGTGGACCCGAAGGGAGACCTGTATAGCGTGCTACACAGTTGCCGTGAGGCGAAGATTATGCTCCTCGATCCCGAAAGTGAGGGTGCGAGGGCGCGCGCCAAGGCCATTCTCCACCCGGACGTGACAGAAGAGGTCTTTCGGGAGCAGATCAGGAAGAGCATCGCGTTCCTCAAGGCGCTCAAGGAAGTCCAAAAGACCATCAGACTCAAGCTCTATGCGGATCCACCGTTCCTCAAGCTGGCGATCCTCGGCGACTACATCTCGATGCAGTACTATCACGCGGGCATGGATGTTCAGATGATGCCCGAGTATTTGTTCAAGCACGATCAAAACCCGGCGAGCCTGTATACCCCCCTGTATCAGTATTTCCTGGCCAGATGGAATGACCCGGACATCTCGGAATATGACTTCGAGACGGATGAGCTGGTCTTTCGGGACCCGGCCGGCAATGAGGTGAAGCGAGGACCGTTCAGCAGGTCTGGAGCCGGGCAGGCGAATGCCTCTCGCGCCTGAACGCCAAGGCTGCTAACGCAGGCCAGCCGGTCCACGGCAGACCTCCGCATGCGTCCATGTCGGGCCCCGGCGCTTGTCCTTGAGGACGGCGAGCCCACATGAAAACCGGTCATCGCAGACTTTCTGCCTCTGCGCCTGGACCCGGAGGGAGACGAGCGAGCCCAGCGACGGTAGCTCGCCGCCCTTCTCCGTCAGGCAGAGAATCGCGGTCTGGTGCTTCTGTGCCAGTCCAGTCAGGCGCGTCTGGAGCGGGATGGGCACGTCGGCGCCGGCACCGAGGTCGAGCACGATCAGGCCGAAGGCGCCCGACCGCACGAGCTGGTCCGCGACGCGACCCACGGCCTTGGCATTAGCGACTCGGACGACCACCAGGGCGCCCAGATCAACCCCTCCCTCGGCCGCGTCTGGCGGGTAGAAGCCGCGTTCCTCCAGCGCGATCCAGGCGACCGGTTCACCCTGCCGCTGCGCCTCCAGCACCAGCCCGAAGGCGAGCGTGAGCGCCGCCGTCGCCCCCGCCGCCGAGATCTCCACCAACCGCCCGGCAATCTGCTCCAGCCCCCACGGCCGGCCTGATGGCTCAACAGCCCTTTGCCAGACGCGCACCGCCGCGACCACCCCTTGCAGCTTCCCCAACCCTTCTTTCCCATAATGTGTATTATACATTTGACTAATCCCTCAGCGAAAAAAAATTCCGAACTCAAGGCCACAAAAATCCCAGGCGAAAACCCCGACTGCTCAGAACTCTCCACCTCAGCGGAAGAATGTAACCTGTCCTGCCCCCGTGTTCCCAGTGCTCCTCTGGACCGCCAGTATCGTCACATCGTAGAAGCCCGGCTCAGTCACGTTGTAGGACCCTTCATAGAGGCCTGACACGCCGGAGCGAGAGAACGCAAGGGGGACCACAGCTACGACGGCGCCTGAGCCCAGGTTGCGGACATGAGCTGTGACATTGAAGTCTGAGGGGATCCACAGCAGACCTATATTGATCGGACAGCCGCACATCATCGCCACCTTGGCCTTCAATGGAACCGTCGAGGCTGAAGAAGGAAGCTGCATGTGAGTAGGAGGATCCAGTACCTGGACCAGAAGCCCCGAGATCTCCACACCCACCTCAACATCATTGCCAGGCACTGCCCACTGAGTAGCTACTGCCCTGTGGGCGGTCTGCAGGCCGCCTATTGCACCAAAGACTGAGACCTCAAGCATTGCTGGACGCTCGAGCGCTATCTCAGCGCTGAAACGGGAGCTGTTCGGGCCTGCCACGAGCCAGTGGATGCGAGGAGGGCTGCCCGGAGTGACAATCGCCCTGGAGGAGGCGTTGGGCACGTGGCTGTTGCTCACGCTTCCTGAATCGCCTGAGGTCACACCGCTTGCTAGAAGCTCGCCCGTGTGGCTGTTGCGAACTGTCACCTGGCTACCGCCGATGTCATCGCCCAGGTACTTGCCCCCTTTGGCCTGGACCCGAACCAGAACCCGTGTCTTCGGGCCGTTGAGCGATTTTCTTTGCCCAGCATTCTCTGCGACCTGCCATGCTATGTCACTTGGCACGGAATATGGCGTATCCTGTGAAGCTGCCTCCATCGGGCTCTGCGCTTGCACTCCGGATAAACACAGAATCGAGACGATCATTGGGAGCATGGGGTACGACCGATGTCTTTTCATATCCGCAATCCCTATAAGAGATTAATCGGCACCGGTTGCCGCGTCAGCCCCGAGTCGGACCAGGCGTCGCGAACACAGTGAGCGTCCACTGCAGCGAGGAGTTATGGGGCGCTTCTGCTGGCGACATGGCGGAATAAGCTCCTCGGCGTCACGGGCAACGAAGACCATCGACCAGTTTATATCCTGGACCGCCCGTCCCGCCGCTCTGCTCCCACACCCGCTCTACTGTAAACTCGCACCAACAATAGCCTCCTGCGTCACTTCCGACAAAAGCAAGGAACCGGTTCTTGTCGTCCACCTTTCTTCTTCCTCGCGTCCCGACTGACGGGACATCTACCCACCGAATAAGTGGACCCTCGTGCACCTTACTCTCACTCTCCGCGTCGTAGTCATCACTCCCCCATTCGCGTGCCGAGAGCTGCGGGTACTCCGGCGCACCAGCCGCATTCCCATGAAGGAGGATCAATTCCCGATCGCCACCCCCTTGGACCGGCAGACGTAAGGTACTTGTCTGCTGTTGCATGTCGTCGAATCTCGGAAATAATCTGGTACTGGGATTGGCGATCAGCCGATCGTCGGCCTTGGTGGTGCTTTTAGTCAGCAACCCCTCTTCACAATCTGCGGCAGCGCTTCCGCCCGTGAGCGTAGCTTGCACCTCAAAACCAAAGCCCACGCGGTCAACGGGATTCGGGGCGGGGCGAGGGTCCAAGGTTCCGAGTGGACATGTGTACGCATACTTGTTCACACCACACGGCGAAGGAGTCGGTTGAGGATCTACCCGCTTACAGAACGGAGATATAAGCGGCTTTCCGTTCTCCTGGCAGTAGAAACCTGAGTCTCCCGTGATCTGAACACTCATGGTGCTACAGCCGCAGCCAGCGGAAATGGGAATCCACATATCCTCGTACGGCGCCTCTGGAATCGGCCCATCGGGGACCTTTAGTAAAGATGAACCGCTGGTCTTGCCGCCGAGACTGTCGAACACTGTGAGGTCTACTCGCACTTTTTCTTTCCCTTTCGGGATGAGATAAATGAGCCTTGGGGCCTTTGTCTCTATACGTTCGGAATCCACTGACCAAAGATACCGATCTATCTGAGCACTGAGAGACCAATCGGTGCTGGCTACGAAGACTACCTCATACCGGGTGTCTACGGGTCTTATTTCTTCCAGAGAGACTAGCACTTTGGGAGGCGGATGAATCGAAAAGGAGACAGACTGGGAGCCCTTGGATCGAACAGTGGACACCTCCGCCATTAGCGCATAGTCCCCAGGGGCTGCATGCGAAGAGTGGAGTATTCCTGTGATGACACCATCGAGAGGCTGCAACCTGGAAGTGATACTGATGGGAATCGACGTTTTCTCATCAGCGCGAACCACTGCGAGCTTTACACTTGTGCTCCCAGGATCGTAGGGCGAATCGATCCTAACTTCGATAGTGGTATCGCGGTTTGTGAATACGACTTCGCCAGACAGTGGACTCAAGATCGTCAGTTTCAGAGGTGTTTTGGAGTTCTCCAGCGGTGCACACGCAACGAATAAAGCGGACAGCAGATTAATGACTGCAATGCTGGGAAAACGTCTAGACAGGAGTGGGCTCATTGGGTTTTCTCCTCCTCATTCTTGAAATGCCACCCGTTCGGAGCCAGGAGATCTCCCTTGATCTCCGGAAGCCTAATCCACGAGAAGCCCTTCGGCGCTGGAGGCAAGTCGAGCGCGGCGCCCGGGACAGCGACGAGTATAAGGAATACAATGGCAAGCCCTGTGAGCTTCCGCATAGAACTCTCCTGTTGGCGCGGCCTAACAGGCGGGCTCACCTGCGCCGCTCTGCGGCGTCAGCCGCGGCCCGAGGTTAGGCCTTACGCCCACTGGCTTCCTTGAGCGTGACTACCTCGCCGGAGACACTCCGTGGCACAAACGATTCACGGTCGAACCTGTGCTGAAGCCACAAGGGGGCCAATCCGATGATGGGAATCGCGATGTCCGTGTAAAAGATGACCCCGGCATTACCTGGTGCGAAGTTATGAGCCACGATCATCTGATGAACGTGGCCTGCGGCGGCGCCAAGGAGGAAGATTGCGGGTCCAATCACCGCGGCGACGCGCAAGCCGAAGTCGCCCCGGAACGCAAGCAAGCCGACTATCGAGTATCCCAGGCTCGCCATCCCAACCTCTGCCTGGAACGGGCTCGGTCCCCAGCCGATGAACTTGGCGGCCGTGTCGCCAAAGAAGACATGGACTACAAAGTTGTAGAAGAAGGACATCCCGACCGAGAACAGCAGGAAGTATGAAAACACATCCTCGACCACCAGGGAAGGAGTCAGCGGGCGAGGCCTACGCCACAAGGAGATTCCAGTAGCGATCAGCCCCAAGACTAAGAAGGTCAGGGTGAAGTTTTGCAGCACAATACGGATGAAAGTTTCCACAGATCACCTCTGGTCGATCGATCCCAAGTATGGTGGCATAACGGCTCGCGATTGAGCCGCGGCGGAGTAGTCGATTTCTGAAATCTGCCGCACCCGCCGACGGCTCCAATCGCTTGTTAGATGGTGCTCACTTCCTCGTACGGTGAGGCTATGAAAGTAGCGTTTGATCTGCCGCCCGCGCAAGCCGAAAATCTTCGAGAAGAGGCCAAACGCCCTGGAATCGACCCGGCCGACCTGGCTCGTGCCGCTGTGACTGACCTGCTGGCTACCCGCGACAAAGATTTCCGACCCGCCGCCGAACGCGTACTCCGGAAAAACGAAGAGCTGTACCGCCGACTCGCCTGAATGCGACACCTGACGTTGGGAAAGCCGTGGAACTCCACCGCCAGGACCATGGGCTCCTATGCTTCCAGGACCGACCTGAGCGTTTGAAGATCCCGCTCCACGAGAGGTGTCTGAAAAGGGGCTCCTTGAGGGCTGCGGGCAGCACCGTGTAGCGATCCCTGTTGCCCTTGCCAGCTCGGCGATGATCTGGTCCCAAGAGAAGTCGATATCCTTGACTCGGAGGCGGCAACGCTTCATCAGCCGCAATCCTGCCCCGTAGAGAAGCACGGCCATCAACTGCGGCGTGCTTTGCAGGCAGCCCAGGAGGCGCTTGACCTCCTCTTTGTGGTCAAGATGACGGGTAGCCTCCTTGGTCTCTTGGCGCGCACGACTCCCTGGATCAGGCCAATCTCCTTCTCCAGGACTTGGTGGTAAAGAAACAGGAGAGCATTCAGCGCCTGGTTCTGGGTCGAGGCGCTCACGTGAGAGTCGCGTGCCAGGCTAGAGAGAAACTGGCCGATCTCAGTTTCTCCCATCTCTGATGGGTGTCGCTTATTGTGAAAGAGAGTGAAACGCTTGATCCACCCAACATACGCCTCCTCGGTCTTGTAGCTATAGTGGCGAGTGCGGATCGCCAGGCGCACTCGGTCAAGGAGCTTGGGTTTGGCCGGAGGCGGCGGCGGAGGGTTGACTCCGGCAAGTTTCCAACTGCCAGCCGTCTGATGGGACGGGCGTTGGATGATCCCCCTTCCATTGAGATTTCCCATACAGTCCTTCCTCTCCAAGAAGAAGGAACCAACAGTGGCACCTACTCGTACAGAGGGACGCCGCCTTCCGGTGAGGGAAAGCCATCGTTCCCCGCGAAGGCCCACAGGTACGCCTTGCTGAGGACCTTGCCGTTCGTCTCCCCGGAGAAGCTGTGGTCGCAGTCAGGCACGCCCCGCGCGTGTATGGCCCTGGCGCTCTTGGCCAGCGACGGCATCATCACGGCCAGGATGGCCGCTGCCGGGTCCTGCTCTCCGTACGCCACGTACACCTCACCCGTGTAGCGCCGCACGCCGCCCAGGAAGAACCAGTCCACGCTGTCATAGGCCGAGACGAGGAGAATCTTCGTGATCGGCGCAAAGACCGGCGCCACGGCGCCTGCGACGGAACCGCCAGCCGAGAACCCGGCGAGATGTACTTCGGGCTCTTTGGCGCCGCACAACTGCTCCGCGTGCTTCAGGCAGTGCTCCACCAACGCGGCCATGCTCTCCACATAAATCAGGCTCCAGCTCGCATCCCGGTACGAGTAGGGCTCGTTGGGGTACTTGAGTTGGGCGTCCGGGAAGGGCGGGTTGAAGCTGACCAGGGTGGCGATGCCACGGGCCTGCAGGTGCTCGCCCAGCCGCACGTAGCGGTTGCCCGCCCCCTCCTTGACTTCACCCGCCCCCGGCGCCTGGATGAGGAGCTTGCCCGACGTGGTCGGGAACGCGATGAAGGGCGCCTCGTAGGGCACGGTCTGCCCCTGGTATCCCGTCGTCGTAAGCTGGAGGGATCCTGCTTCCATTGTCATGGTCATCACTCGCGAGCCTTCCGGACCCGCTCGCGCTCGCTGTCAACGTAGGCGAGCAGATCTTTCGCAAACGGGCTATCGATCTGGAGCAAAGATGGATCAAGGTCTTCAACGAGGAACTGCAAAAGCAGGGCGTCGCCGTCGCTGGCGAAAGCCGGCCCCAACCCGCTGAAGAAGCACCCCTCCTCCTCGGCGGCGCGGCACACCTCGGCCGTCCCCGCCTGGGCCAAGGGCAGTTCCAGGGAAAGGGCCTTCGCCCCACGCCCCTCGCACAGCTCGTGGCGGGCCCGGCGAACGGCAGCAGCCGTATCGGCCCCCACCCGGCGCACCCGGATGGTCCCCACCTGCACGGCCGCGTCGTACTCCACCGTGATCTCTCCCGTCCCCTCCGCCGGCGCGCCTTCTCGTAACTCGACAGGGATGCCGTACTGCCGGTAAATCCGAGCACTCATCTCACGGTGGTGTATGGCCACGTGGAGGATCTGCCTTGGCGGGTGTAGGTACTCGAAATAGATCACGAGGCTCATCCGCTGCGGCAGCGGTTCCGGCATGTTATGGAAGGAACGCGGCCACAGCCCAAGCGCTACCCCGCACGGGTGCGCCCCGAAGTGCTCCTCGGCCTTCTGGGAGAAGAGGTGGTTGGTCACCGGATACCCGACCAGGCCCGTCAGCCCGAGGCGGATTGCCTCCTCGCGCAGCAGCACCCGCATCTGTTCCATAAGGTGATGATGCCGGTGCTCCGGTCGCACGATGGCATCGCTCGACTCCGCGATCGCCTCCAGGTGGGGCCGTTCCAGGGCGTAATGCCCGACCACCTCGCCGGCCGAGTCCAGGGCGACGACGGAGACCAGCTTCCCGGCTTCGTTCAGGCGGATGATCTGCTCCGGGTCGTACAGGTCTCGCGGGTAATAGGTATCCCCGTACACCACTTCGACCAGCCGGGCCACGCCCGCCGCATCACCGGGGCATAAGCGCCGGATGGTGTGCCCGTTCGCGGTTAACTCCTGGGAAGATGGGTTGCTCATGGACGGAGCCTCTCTCTGCTCTCCCGCCATTCCCTCTCGAATCGAGATCGGGCGGTTAACGGGTTGGTGATGAGCGGCGCGCCTCAGCAGTTGCACTGCCAATCCGCTCCAACCGGTGGTTAGGCTTCATAACGCATCCCGACCCTCAGGCTTAACGTCCCTCACCTTGGACATGGCGCGCTCGAATTTACGGCGACTCCCCCGCTTGGCACGCTCTTCCAAGTACTCGACCGTCATCAGCGCCGACAACTTCTCCGCCAGCGCCGTGGCGATGAGTTGATTGATCGACACGTCTTCTCTCTTGGCCAACTCCCGAACACGCTTATGAAGCGATTCCGGGAGGCGCAGACTAATCGTGCTCATGGCATGCCTCCTATCACTCGTAGAAACTCCCTTGGTGTTACCACGCGGATGCCAAACCGCTCCGACCCTGAAAAATCCCGTATGTTATGGGTCACGATGAAATCACACCCGGCCTCCACTGCCAGCTCAAGAACATGATCATCTTGCGGATCCTTCAGGAACGGCCGCCATAAAAAATGAATTATGTGCTTGCGAGCCACACTGCAGATGTAGTCGAGAATATCGTCAAGGTCGGCGGACGCAAGCCCGATCTCTCGTACGATCCGCTTGGCCGCGTCTTCGTACTCCACGATGAGTGGGACCGAGATGTTGATCTCAAAATTGCCGCGATCGAGCAGCGTGAACAGCCTATAGGATGCGCCCCGGCGGGAGCGCAAAGCGGAAATGAAAACGTTGGTGTCGATGACAATCTGCCGGATCATGACGGTATCATATACGATACCATTCTTTCGGTCAAGTCACCCCCCGAAATGCAAGCCTAACTTTTGAGGTAACCGGCCGCCGGAGCGCGAAGCGCGGAGGGAACCTGCAAGCGCAGCTTGCAGGCGGTCCGGTTGACCGAGAGGTTATGCATTGGGATTGCTTACTCGATTGATGAACTCGAAGAGCCAAGTGCCTGCCGCCAACGAGCCCAGGTGCCAAAAGATGTTTACAGGCTGAAACGGTACGGCGTCAATTTGCTTGAATAACCCAGCGACACCAAAGCAAGAAAGAATGATGGCCACAGCCGCGAAAGGAATGCTGGAAAGAAAATGCGCTGAGACGTAGACCAGCAACTCATAGAGGACAAGCAGGGCTATTGTTACCAAGAGCATTGTGACGACAACTTTCGCTCCAAAAACGAAATTGCCCGACAGGAAAGTGGCGCTTTCAAGAACTCTGTCGTGCACGTGAGAAACGTCGAAATCCACGAAATACGCTAACCAGAACAGTGGAATTATCAAGAAGCTGCTGCTCTTCTTGATGGTTTCAAAGTGCTCCATGCGTCCTCCTAAGATGCATAACTATTGAGTATACTGGTCAATATAGCCCAGGCTTACGGCAGTACAGCACGGATACTGAGCTCTTGATGCCGACGGCGATTGTGGTGCGATTTCCATACCTTACCCGGAATACTTTAAGCCCCTAGACCGATGAAACACTGCGACTCTGGCAGTATAGCACCTTAGGTGGCGCGGCCATCAGGAAGAAGGGCCAGGCCATCGACCGGGCTACGAACGCCGCGCCCTCCACGGTTCAACGCATGAGTGTAGATCATGGTGGTGCTCACATCTTTGTGCCCCAAGAGCGCTTGAACTGTCCTGATGTCGTAGCCGTCCTCGAGCTCAACCTTCACTCACTTCTCCGCCTCATCAACGTCCCAGAAAAGCGGGAACTTGTCAACTCTCAAGATCCCTCACCGAGCAATGTGCCGAGCCAGGCTACAGCTTTCGAAAGACGCCGATGACCTTACCCAGGATCCGGAAGCGCTGGCCTTCCTTGAGCCGGATGGGCGCGAAGGCCTTGTTCTCAGGCTTGAGGATCACCGTCTTGCCATCCACTTGGAAGCGCTTCACCGTGACCTCGTCATCGACCATCGCCACCACGACCTCACCGGGGATCGCTTTCGGCTGCACCTTCACGAGCATGAGGTCGCCATCGAAGATGCGGGCATCTCGCATGCTGTCGCCCTGGACCTTGAGGAGGAAGGTCTGCCCGCCCCCGGTCCACTCGTGGGGGAGCGGGTAGCTCGCCTCGATGTGCTCCTCGGCGAGGAGCGGCCTGCCGGCTGCCACCCGGCCGAGCAGCGGCGTGAGCGTGGCGCGCGGCTCCTGGCGCAACCCAATGCCCCGCGACCGCCTGCGTGTGCGGGTGAGGACCCCGGCTCGCTCGAGGCGCTCGAGGTGGTACTGGACCCCCCGAAGGTAGATTTTGCAGTGCTCGGCGATCTCGCGCAGCGTCGGCGAGGCGCCATGCCGGGCCTTGTAGTCCGCAATAAAACGGAGGATCTGCCGCTGCCGGTCCGTCAGTTCCATCGTGTCCCCCCGCCTCCAACCTCCTTGTTCTCTTTCTTCTCCCCTTATCTAGTATTATACTTATGACTAATAACGTCAAGAAAAAAATTCGCTCCTTTTCAGCCCCTTGTCAGGTATTCCTACAGCCAGCGGCGGACCGACGCCTTATATCGTAGATACTCATCTCCAAATTTTTGCGCCAAGTACCTCTCCTCCCTCGCGATGACCCCGTACGAGATTAGAACAAGCGTGGGGATCAATATTCCCAGAAGCCAGGCGCTGTTGACCCAAATCCCGATTCCGATGTAAAGGAGAGTGAAGGATAAATAGATGGGGTTTCGACTGAACCGATATGGTCCGGTCCTGAGGATGGTAGTGGTCGGCCGATGCGTTTGAATCGCCGTTCCAGCGGCAAGGAACTCCCGCACAGAGAGCGTGAACAGCACTATAGCAACCAGAATCAACGAACCTCCGACCGTGGCCTCTAAGGGAGCCGGGAGCACTTTCAACGGCCACACGAATTGAAGTGTTAACCCGATGAGTATCGAGTACAGGTAGATGAGGGGTGGTCTCGTGACCACCCCGGGGTTATCGTGCGCGGCCTGGATTTTATCGGCACCGAACTCCAAGGGGCGATTTCTAGCTTCTTCGGACATGTTCTCCTCACACGCGACGAGACGTTAGTGTGGTGACCCAGAAATAGCTTGGCAGGGAACCCGTACGGGCTCAGGGTGAACGGAAGGGTGTAGGTGGGCCTTCACGCCCAGCACGCCCATCGCCTCTCCAGTCGGTGAGGCGACTCATTTTCACTCGCTGAGGCAATCGGGTTGTGGGCCCGTTCAGATCAAGGCCGCGAGCGCAGGAAACCGGGCCCGAACCAGCGCCAAGTCATCCGGGGTATCGGCCAGCAGGTTGAATTCGCGAAACTCGAATCCGGGTCCCACCGAACACCCCACCAGGGTGTACTCGCCCAAAGATCGAGCCGCTTGCCAACACCCACCTGGAACGATCTGGACCGGTCGGCACTCCTCGCCGGCCGGCCCGAGCCGGCGATGCTGCGCGACGGTCCTGGCCGCATCTAACCAGATGAGCTCGAGCGGATCACCTTCGTAGTAGTGCCAGATCTCGTCGGAGACCACGCGGTGCCAGCGGCTGTGCTGCCCCGCCACCAAGAGGAAATAGATCGTCGTGATCGCGGCATGATCCCTTACGGCGTCGCTTGCCCGGACCCTCCGGGGTGAGCGGAACACCTCTCGATAGTACCCGCCTTCGGGATGCGGCGTCAGATCAAGGAGGCGAATGAGGGTTGACGCGCGTGGATGCATGGATGCGACCACAGGAGCTCCGCTGCCCGCTAGCCGTCACCGGCCACCTTCCGTCACCTGGACGATTCCGGCCTTCCAGTTTAGACCCCTGGTGTCCAAGCCTTCGAGGCCCTGGTGCGCCTTTCGGGCGAACTCGTTCGTGAATGCAGCTCTCTCAGCCGGCTTCTTGATCACGCCGTACTTCAGGGCAACGTCGGCCGTCTGCTTCCACAGCCTCTCGTCCATGATGCCAATACCATCAGGCGAGGGCCAGATGAGCTTGTTGATCTCGTTCATCTGCCAGGTCTGGTGACCTTTGCCGAGCGTCGGTCTCTGCGTGAGAACGAAGCTGACGCAGTCGTCCTGATGATCGCGGCAGTACATCCACCCTTTAAACGACGCCCGCAAGAACCGCACGGCGATGTCCTGGTTCACGGCGGCCTTGATCCAATCCTCCCTGACGAAGATGCCGTCCTCGAGCATGGCCGTGCCTTCCTTGTTGAAGTCGATGATGTTGAGATCCTCGAGCTGGTATCGCTTGCCCGTGACCGGGTTCTTCGCCTCGAGCACCTGCGCCAGTTCGTTGTAGGTCATGGCCGCCGCCGCCACGACCTGCTTCTGGAGCAGCAGGTTCATATCGAACGGCTGAGAGACGATCTCCACGTCCTTCCTCGGGTCGAGATTGTGCTTGGCAAGAGTGGCGAAGAGCTCGTGCTCGTTACCACGCAACCAGACGGCGACTCTCTTCCCCTTCAGGTCGGCCGGTCCGCGAATGTTGGACTCCTTCAAGGAGATCTCGCGCATACCACTGTACTGGAATACCTGAGCGATGGTCGTGAGCGGCGTGCCCTGGTCGCGGAACGACAGCAGACTTGGCAGCCAGTCCAGAGCGAACTGGGCGCTGCCACCAGCCTCGACCTGCTCAGGCACGATGCTCTCACCGGGGTGGCGGATCGTTACGTCCAGACACTCATCCCTGTAGTAGCCCTTCGCACTGGCAGCGTAGTAGCCTGCGAACTGGGCCTGAGCGATCCACTTCAGTTGGAGCGTGACTCTATCAGAGGTGGAACACGTCCTTGCGGCAGCGGCCGGAGCCTCGGCGAGAGCGGCCATCGGCGCCGGCGCGGCCGCAGACCCGGCAGCGACCAGGCTCAGCGTCAGGATGCGCAAGGCAACAGACGACCCAAGTGTCCGATTCATGGCGTTTCTCCCCGCGGATTCGAGACGCTCAATCGAGATTCGATGGCGCTTCACAATGGCACGAAGAGTCTACAGACTGAATCGGAGTGGGTCACCCTTCCATGGGTACTCGTCGAGGACGGAATGCGCCATCGTCATCAATCTGTCACAGGCATCTTGAATTTTCACATGTTGAAGATAGGTGATCAACAAGGGTCGATTGGGAAGGAGATGGGTTTGGCGGCTTCGAGCCGGTGCGAACAATGTATAGCCGAGAGACATCATCGTGTTGACCCGAGGTGCTTTCTCGTACACCGCTCCGAGAACTGAGTAGATTGGTAGATTCAAAATGCCAAGGAAGAAATAGTATCGCAGCGCAGCGTTCAGCGCCCTCCCACGGTACTCCTCTTTGGTGGCTCCTCGGTCTAGTAGCAGCGATGGGAAGACATAGGCATCAGGGAGCGTGCACTGGATTCTTTCCTCAGCCTCCTGTTTGTCCCTGGCGATTCCGCCGCGCATCGTTGAGATCGCCTTACCAAGCTCGTCCCACGCCGCCAAGACGACATCGTGATCATCTCGTTCATTCCAGAGCAATACCGTCGGCTCGGCGAGTCTGAACTCTTCGGCGCGCATGTACTCCGACAGACGAAGCGAGTATATCTCCGGCGCATCAGTTCTCGTTGCTCTTCGAATACACCTCATATGCGCTGATGCCGTCTAGTGCCGTTCCAACTATTTACACCAAAATGGTGAGGCTAGGCAAAGCGATCGTTCTTAGCAGGACTGCTGTCGGCGATTAGTGCCGTTCCAACTTTTTGGGCAAAACGATATCTCTTGGCGATTAACCGAAACGAGTTGGAACGGCATTAGCCGCAATAAGTTGGAACGGCACTAGCAAATCGGAGGGTCAGTCACGAGCGCCTCTTAGACGTCGGCGAATGATGCTTCCAGGCGAGGATGCAGAGAGGCTAGGGTCTGATCTCGAGATGAGGGTGCCGGCGCCAGAAATACCCGGCCATTGCGGCTGCCGCCAGCAGGTTGCCAACCAGGATCGCCTGCCAACTAAGCGCGCGAAGGATACGCTCCTCGAACAGGGTGGCGACCACGAGGAATCCGAACTCGAACACCACAAAGAGCAGCAGGATGCCGAACCCGAGGTTCGGGTTCCGCTCTGCCAATCGCAGGAGCCGAGAGGCGAGTCCACCGAGAAAGGCAAAGATCAGCCCGTGAATCCAGGTGTACATCAAAACCATCTCAAAGGAGACCGGCAGGCTCTCCGGCGAGGCGAGGCTCTCTCCGCGCCGGAAGAGGGCCGTTCCAAGGACAGTCGGCGTGTAGAGGGGTTGCCCGTTGATCGTATCCAGGATCAGGAACCAGATGGCAATCGTCGCCGCCCCGATAACTCCGGCGACGATCCCTTCCTGGTAGAGCCTGGACAGTTCCGCCGTATCGCTGCCTTGCAGAACCGGGCTGATCAGATCGGACTGCGTGACCATGGCACCCTCCTTTCCGGCTCCGGGTCGCCCTGTGACACCGGGTCTCTTAGTTCATTCTATCTGTACCGTGACGACCGGACAAGCACAAAACCGTTTCGATTCTGCGGCAGCATCGGTAGCCCTCTTTTCCATACCGAGAACGTCCAACGTTCCCGACGCCACCCAGGATACGTGCGACTCCCAGCCGCTAACGGTCGCTGGTGGTCAGAAACAGGCGCTCCCTATCGGCTGGACGCAGCGCTGGCCAGATCAATCGCCACCCACGCCATCCCGGCCGCCACGCGAGCCAATCTCGCGTAGTCGATCTTGTCCGGCGTATCCGTCACGCTGTGGTAATGCTCGTATCGGAACAGGGCGGTGTCCGTCACCATGATCGCGGGATAGCCCTCTTTCCAGAAGGACCAGTGGTCAGACCAGCCGATTCCCATGATCCATCCCGGGGCGGCGACGCCTTCCGATGGAAAGGCGGCATGCTGCCGGAATGACCGGATGCTTTGATGAACCAGTTTCCGCGCAGAGATGTTTCCCACGAAACCAAGGAAATTGCCTCTGCTCGGGTAAAACAACCTGAAGAGAAAGGGATATCCCTGGCTGCCCTTTGCGTCGCTGAAGTACCCGACCGATTCCAGCGACAGCATCGCGGCGATTTTCTCGCCACGCTTCCGCGCGCGGCGCGCATAGACGCGGCTCCCCATGTCATCCGTCTGAAAGAACGGGGGCTCTTCATTCACAAAGGCGACGAAACGGATGCTTCGCGCGAGCTTCTTCCCTGCGAGGAGCCGAGCGAGTTCAAGCACTGCGGCGGTGCCGGTGGCGTTGTCATCTGCGCCTGGAGAACCCAGGATCGAGTCATAATGAGCGCCTAGCAGAACGATCTCATCCGGCAGGACAGCGCCAGGGAGCTCAGCCTCGAGGTTCCTTATCGTGGCGCCTGCAACGACGAAATCCTGAGAGGCGACACCATAGCCCGACTCCCGGAATCTCTTTTCGATATAGTTGGCCGATGCCTCAAGCGCTTCACGTCGCCAGAGGTTCCTCTCTCCAATCTGCCCCGCCAGCGTCCAGACGTGCTCCCTGAGACGATCCCGCAGCTCAACCTCATCCACAGAAAGGGGTGGCACCGATTCAGAGTATGATCGACCGGGCATGCTGGTCATATACACACTGCTCAGAACCAGAAGTATTATGGCAACCGCCAGAAGCCACCTTCCTGCGCGAGGGCCAGGAGACATAGGTCCCTCGTTGTTCTAGTGAACCCTTCCCGCTTCTCTCATCCGGTTTTCGTGTGGCGACCTCGTTCTCGTTTCTCAACATACTGCTGATGATAGTCTTCCGCTCTGTAGAACTGCGACGCAGGTGTGATTTCCGTCGCGATCGGATTCTTGTACCGGCCACTCTTCTGGAGGTTCTCCTTTGACGCGATCGCCGCAGCCTTCTGCTCCAGAGTGTGAAAGAATATCGCAGACCTGTACTGTGACCCAACGTCCGGGCCTTGCCGATTCAGCGTCGTTGGGTCGTGGTTGTCCCAGAACACGGTGAGAAGGTCTTCATAGGTGACCCTGGACGGATCGTATTCCACCTCCACCGCTTCCGCATGCCCCGTTCGCCCGGAACATACATCTTCGTATGTCGGGTTGTTGAACGATCCGCCAGCGTATCCGACCGATGTGGACATCACGCCCTTGACTTTACGAAACGCTTCCTCTACCCCCCAAAAGCATCCCGCTGCAAACGTGGCCTTTCCCATCTCTCATCTCCTTCCCACTCATTCGACTCAACGCCGAGTCCGCTCTCTTTGTGCCCACGGCCACGGCTTAGTTGCCTGGGCCACTCAGGGAAAGCGTGCCGACCTCCGAAGACAACCACGGCAGCCCAGGTCAACAGGACACTAGTGCCGTTCCAACTCTACCTGCCTAATATCACAATGACCCACAGGCATCTGGATCGGCCGTCGCAAAACCTTGTCAGTTGTCCGAACAAGTTGGAACGGCACTAGACAAGCGCATACGTAATTAACCCGCAGATTAAGGCCATCAGGCACAACGCGACGAGGAAGACCACGTCAGCAACGATCTCCAAGCCGCGCATCCGCCGCCTGGCTCTGGCTCTCAATGCCCAATATGACAGCAAGCAAGAGAGCAGAAACAAGGCCGCATCGATCGCCAGAAGCTCGTCTCCATACGTCTCCAGCTCCCTGATATGTACGAGCAGCTTGAAGATGCCTAGCACGGTAAGGCACACACCGAGCAGCGCGGCGGACACAGAGAAGATCAAAAGGCAAAGGTCAACCTCCAACTCCTGCTCCATCTGCTTCTCACTCATACCGTCCCCTCCGACAATCCGTGAGGCCTAACGTAACCAAACCACCTTGCCCGGCCTTGCCGGTTGACTTTCTGCGTACACCCCATGGACCCCGCGAAGGGTGTCGGCGAGGTCACTGGCGGTCTTCGATCTGTTTGATGCTGGAGATCCCGACAATCTCGTTCTGGACCTCGAGTACGAAATGGACCATGTCGCCCTTTTTGAGTCCCCGGAGCAGCTCGACCTTGTGCACTTCGAAGCCGTGCCGCATGGGGCGAGGCATGAATCCAGGGATAGGCCCGTGGGCCAGGAACAACATGCGCTTTTCCTCGTCCACCCCCAACACGCGGCCATCTCCTTCCAATCGAGATTGCGCGTTCACATTCAGGGCGACGGCCAGGCACAGACTAAAGAAGAGCGCGATCGATAACACCCAACGGCCCCAATGCGCGACCCTCACGTCCATATTGAGCTCCTTTCGCAAGCCGACCGAAACCTTCCCTTGATACCCCTCCCAGGGGTCGATGTCAAAGGAAAACGTTGCGGCGAAGGGTCAGTACCCGCACTTCTTTCGAGCATCAACGCCGCATGTTCGGACACTGTGTTCATGATGAGC
The DNA here is from genome assembly GCA_016207095.1 of Candidatus Methylomirabilota bacterium. GTDB lineage: Bacteria > Methylomirabilota > Methylomirabilia > Methylomirabilales > Methylomirabilaceae > Methylomirabilis. Next base: position 83,016 of record JACQQF010000054.1, read on the forward strand.
AATACGGCCAGCCGAGATCCTGATCTGAAATGACCTCGACCTGAAGAGGCCACTCGATTCCGAACACCGGATCATCGTAGCGCACACCTCGGGCTGATTCCGGCGAATAGGGTTGTGAGAGCTGGTACGTGACTTCTGCCGCATCCTCCAGCGTCAGAAAGCCATGGGCGAAACGCTCAGGCAAATAGAGCATTCGATAATTCTCTGCCGTCAGTTCCACCCCTGTCCACTTTCTGTAGGTGGGAGAGTCCGGCCGCAAATCAATGATCACGTCGTATATCGCACCCCGAGTGCAGCGCACGAGCTTGATTTCTTCATAGGGTGGGCCCTGATAGTGCATGCCCCGTAGCGTGCCTCGTTTCCTGTTGAAGGAGATGTTGGTCCGAACCATCCGTGAGACCAAACCATTCGCTTCAAACTTCTTTTGACACCATGCTTCCGCAAAAAAGCCGCGCTTATCTTCGATCCTTTCGATGTCGATGATAAACGCGCCTTTTAGCGGCGTTTCCAGAAAGATCATGCTGACCTCCAACCGTGACCGGCGCGAGGTAGGTTCGTCATCTCGGGATGGCGACCGCGAACGGCATCTTCCCGACCGGGACCGTCGCGATGACCTTCTCGGCCGCGACATCGATCACGGAGACCGCGTCGCTGCGGCCGCAGGCGACGTATAGGCGGCTCTCATCCGGCGTGAACGCCATATACCAGGCGCGTTGGCCGACAGGGATTTTCTTGGTGATGGTCATGGTGTGCGCGTCGATCGCGTAGACGGCGTGACTCCGCCCGTGGGCCACATAGAGCTTGCGACCGTCTCGCGTCACCAGCACCCCCACTGGGCGCTCGCCCACCGGGATGCTCTTGATCACCCGGTGGGTAGCCGTGTCGATCGCCGACAGCATACCGGGCTGGGACTGCTCGCTGGCAATGTAGGCGCGCTTACCGTCCGGGCTGAAGGCGATCCCCCTGGGGTTTTTCGGCACGGCGATCGTCGCCACGACCTTGAGCGCCTTGGTGTCGATCACCGAGATGGTGTTCGAGGTCTCGTTCGAGACATAGGCGACAGCCCCATCGGGGCTGAGGACGATCGTCTCGGGCTCCACCTGGACCTCGATGGTCGCGACCGTCGTCCCCCTACTCGTGTCGATCACGGTCACCGTCCCGCCGTTCTCGTTCACTGCATAGAGCCGGGAGCCGTCAGGGCTGAGCGCCAGCCCTTCGGGGTCCACTCCGGCAGGCCACGCCTCGATCTCCTTCCCGGCTTCGGCATCAACGACACTGACACTGTCTGAATTGCCGTTGGCCACGTAGAGTCGCCGCCCATCCGGGGAGATCTCGATCCCCCTCGGGCGCTTACCTACGCGGATCGTTCGGACGACCGCATTGCTTGCCGTGTCGATGACCGTGACGTCATCGGACTTCTCATTGGTCACATAGGCCATCGGGCCGGCCGCAGCAACCGACGAGACATCTGCGAGAAGCAAGAACAGCAAGGCCGTAAGGGACCACCCCTTCCAACAACCCACCTTTCGCGTCATCTACCCTCTCCCTCGTCTAAGGCACCCCTGTTCACGCACGCGATGTGAGGATGCATCCGTTTTTGCATTCGCGCCGCACCCGTTTTCCGGAGCGCCCGCCACCTGCTCGATTGGTGGCACCGCTCAGGACGATTCACCCGTCAATGATCCCCAACGGGTGGCCGAGAATCCATCGGTCAATTCATGCAAGGCGTAACCCTAACCGTGTTCGTGAGAAACAGGGATTAGGTATCACAAAATCGGCGGGCTGTCCATCAGGGAGATTCTTAGGGGTAGAAAGACGAAGGAGTAAGCACTGATACGGGATCGAATCGGGGTGACTTGCCCCTATCGGGCCTCCTTGAGCAGGGCTTGAATGTCCCGGAATGCCTGGCGCTCGTCAAAGAACGAGAGGCTATAGATCTCTCGGATGTTTCCCCGCTGATCGACGAGATACAGCCGTGCCGGATGGTCGATCTCCCCGTCCGGCTGCGGACGAGTCCACTCGTCGTAGGCGGTAAGCACCGGCTTCAAACGCTCCGGCTCCTCCCGGAGAAACCGCCATCCATCTGACCCCGCACGCAAGCGCGCCGCATAGCGGCCGAGCACCTCTGCCGAGTCCCGATACGGATCCACCGTGATCGAGAGGAACTGTGCCTCACGCCGTCGAAGTCCTGAGCGCGCAAGGCGGGCCTGGAGCAGAGCCATCCGTTGGGTAAGGAGGGGACAGGCGGACGAACACGCTGTGTAGATGAAGCTGATCAGCACCACTTTGCCCCGCAACTCTGACAATCGAATGGGCCGGCCGGACGTGTCGAGCAGCGTAAAGTCAGGCGCCGGCTTAATCAGCGGCAGCCTCGCCGCGGGGGCGAGCGCCGGACGGCTCGATTGGGCTGCGGGCGGGTCCTGGTGGGCGGCGGCGCGTGGCGTCCCACTCAGCGGGACAGTGCAGGCGCAGAGCAGCGCCAGCGCAGCCATCCGAGCGACAGATACGGCGGCTAAAGAATCCAGCACGGTTCCTTTTGTCATGGAGCGCCTGATGCAAGCGGAAACCCCCCGTCGCGCCATGCCTCAAAGCCGCCCGCTAGCGGCCGCACCCGGATAATGCCCCGGCGCCGAAGCAGCAGCGCCACCCGGGCGCTGGTCGCTTCGCTGGGTCAGGTACAATACAATACGACGTCGCGGTCACGAGGAATCTCCTGGTGCCGCCGCTCAAGCTCGTCTGGAGAGAAGCGAAGAGCACCGGGCACGCTTGCGCCATC
>JACQQF010000055.1 GCA_016207095.1 Candidatus Methylomirabilota bacterium
CGCTGACCACCGTCCACGGTGGGGTGAGGCCCAAGATCGCCTTGTAGAGTTCAATGTCGCGCATCGCTCTCGCCCTCCTTTGCTGGGCCAGAGCATAGCGCAGGTGGGGTCAGTTACCCACACGATTTCCGGAAGAGCCGATTAAAAAGACTCTATGCTGCAACCTCTCGACTGTCAAAAGTGACCATTGACTCTGCGGAATGCACCTGCCCACGAGGCGCGCACCCTCATCGTGCGAAAGTTCACAGACGATTTCTTGGTTATGGGGATTGACAACCTTGAGGGACGCGGCGTTCCTTTGCTCGTCGGAGAATACCCTTACTCGGGGGTGACGTAGGCGCCCGTGATGCCGCCATCGACCACAAATGCGGCTCCCGTGACATAGGAGGAATCATCGGAGGCGAGATAGAGAGCGGCCTGCGCTACCTCTTGGGCTTCCCCAAACCGTCCCATCGGGATATGCACCAAGCGGCGGCGCCTCTTCTCCGGGGTATCTAGAATCTTCATCAACAGTTCGGTGCGAAGGGGACCGGGACAGAGTGCATTCACACGGATATTCTCTCTCGCATGGACAGTGGCCAGCTCGCGGCTCAACGCCAGCACGCCTCCCTTGCTGGCCGTATAGGCGACCTGGGGTGTGGCGGCGCCCAGCAGAGCGACGAAGGAGGCGGTATTAATGATGGAACCACCTCCTGCCCGGCGCAGTGCGGGGATGCCGTATTTGCATCCAAGAAAGACCCCTTTCAGATTCACCGCCATCGTGAGGTCCCACACCTCTTCTTCCGTGTTGACGGCGTCATCGTCGTGGCTATCCAGGATGCCGGCGTTGTTGAAGAGAATGTTCAGCCTGCCGTACACCTGTTCCGCGACCATCACCATGTTCTTGCAATCGGTGCCTTTCGACACGTCAGCGTGGACGCACATGGCTTGACCTCCCTGCGCCTCCACCATCCTCACCGTCTCGTGACCCGCGGCATCATCGACATCAACCACGACAATACTGGCACCTTCCTGAGCAAAGAGCAGAGCTGATGCTCGACCGATGCCGCTGCCCCCTCCCGTAATGAGCGCTACCTTGTCTTTGAGTCTCACGTTCGTTTTTCCATTTCGTTTCCGCTACGCTACCTGAACCACAGAGTTTCGCGTAAGAGATGCAAAAAAGCATGCACCCATTTCCGTTCGCCCTGAGCCTGTCGAAGGGCTGACCATAATAACAACAGCTAAATACGCTCGAAGTACCGTTGGCGTTCCCAGTCGGTCACCGCTCGATCATAGGCTGCTTGTTCTGTGCGGTAGAAGTGAAGATAATGCTCCTTTACCTCTTCCCCTAGCGTGTGCTTCGCAAACTCACTCTTTTCGAAGAGATCGATTGCCTGATGAAGCGTTCGTGGCACCTGGGGAAATTGTTGGGCGACATACACGTCGCCTTGGAAGAGAGGGGGCGGCTCAATTTTCTTAAGGATGCCATCAAACCCTGACGCCAAGACAGCGGCGTAGGCCAGATACGGGTTACAGTCGGCGCCGGGGAGGCGACACTCGATCCGCAAGGTGTCTCCTCGGCCGACAACCCGAAAGCCCGCAGTGCGATTGTCGTAGCTCCACGCGAGCCGGGTGGGCGCCCATGACCCGGTCTGGTACCGCTTGTACGAGTTGACGGTCGGAGCGTAGAACACCATGAAGTCCGGCACGTGGGCGATCCACCCGCCAAGGAACCATCGGAAGACATCGGAACACTGCACCGGTCCCAGTTGAAGCTGCCCGGGAAAAGCGTTCCGGCCTTCCGTCCATAGGCTGACATGGAGATGACAACTGGAGCCGGCCCGATCGGCCGCGTATTTGGCCATGAACGTCACGCTGATCCCCATCTGGTCCGCGACTTCTTTGAGGCATTGCTTGTACACGGCATGACGGTCGGCCATGGCGAGGACATCCGCATAGCGCACATTCAGCTCGTGCTGACCCATGCCCCACTCGCCCTTAGAATTTTCCACGGGCACGCCGGAACGCTTCAGGTGACGTCGAACTGCGCCATTAAAGTGCTCCTCTCGAGCGCCCTGCAGGGCATGATAATCTTCAATGTACCATCCCGCCGGTTGAAGCCCATGATACCGTTTGGCGGCGGCGTCCCGGTACGATTCCTGAAAAATGTAATATTCCAGTTCCGATGCGGCCATGACCGTGTAGCCCATGGCAGACGCCTTCGCTATTTGATGTTTCAGGATTGACCGGGGTGCCTGCGCTACCGGTCGATGAGTCTTCTCATCCTCTACGTCGCAGATCAGCATGACCGTTTTATCCAGCCAACTGGCCACTCGCAGAGTAGCCAGATCGGGAACAAGATGGACATCGCCGTACCCCTTTTCCCAGTTGGCGAATCGGTACCCGGGCACAGGCTCCATCTCCATGTCCACCGTGAGAAGATAGTCGCACGCGTGCGTGCCGTGCTTCTCGGCATTCTCCAGGAAGAAGTCTGCGTCCAGGCGCTTCCCCATAAGACGCCCATAGAGATCGGGGAAGACCATCAGTACCGTGTCGATGTCGCCCGCCTTGAAACGTGGAGCAAGTTCATCGAGAGTCAACATGCCGGGCGCCTTGGACATGAGGGTACCCCCATTCATTTGGAAAGGGTTCTACGCTACACACAGGTGGCCGGGACAATCTCCGTACTTGAGCGAGAATTTCCTGAGAGGCTATGGATCCGCTGATGTTTCGTGGCAACAACAGATTAGCAGATTTGCTGATTTGTGTCCTGTCTAGGTCGAAAATTCCCCACCCTCTCCCGTCAGGAAGGAGGAGGGCGCATGTGGGAAGCGATCAGTGGGAGTACCTCCCTGGAGGAACGCCGTGTGGGGAGGGAGCGATGGTCCGAGAAGACTTGTGGGGCGAGATCCGTCGGTTGGTTGAGCAGGAGCGGTGGAGCACATGTCACAGTGTAAAGAACTCACGCGGGCCTTTCGGTTTGTTTTCAACCAGATCGGTTATGAGTCGGTTCAGGGCTGCGGCGTATCTCCGTTCTGACGGCAGGAGAGACAAAAAGGAGCGTTTCCGGAGGCTCGTGCTTGGGCCCTCTACCCCGCCACCGGGAGGACCGTCTTCAGTCACGCCGGCTTTCGTGCGCGTAGGGCGTTCGCGCGAGGATGCGCCGCACCATCGGCTCGAAGACATCGATTCCCAGCGTCTCATACGCAGGATCGAACGACGCCTGATCCCAGCGTTCGCAGAAGAGGGCCGTGCGCTCAAAGCATGGGTGACCCCGGTACCTTTCGCGGGCGTTGCGGTCCACCCCCGGGTGGTGGGTTTTGTGGTATAACTGGAATTCTCCATGCATCGCCACCATCCAGTGGTTGTCGCGGGAGATGTAGGGGCGCAGGAATTCCGCGGCGACGGCAGCATGATTCTCGGTCGAGTAGTAGTCGGCCACGTCGTGAAAAAGGGCACAGACGACGGTCTCCTCGTCGGCCCCGTCGCGCAGCGCCCGTGTTGCGGCCTGCAGACAGTGCTGAAACGGATCGATCCGGTGCCGCGGGGAGACGTTCACCAGCCCCTTCAGGAGCGCGAGCATCCGATCGGCGAAACCGCGATTGTACTCCTGTGCCATCTTTCTGATCAGCGCGAACTCCGCGGGGGTTCCCTCGGTCATCTGGGTGAAGCTCGCTGTCTGCCTGCCAGCGGCCGTATCCAGGGTCTCGGCGGACCGACGAGGGGCCTCCGCGAGATGGTGCAAGCCATCTATGGCGGACGGCGCCAACATCATTCCGTCAGAGATTCGGGTCGCGCGGTCGAGCGGGTGCCAGCCGAAGGGGTTGCGAGTGTCGTGCACCCGTCCCTCGTTGTCTGACACGGCGTAGAACAGGCAGAACCCGCCCGCGACTTCCGGCGCGTCGAGGCAGGCTCTTATGAGTTCGACGCAGTCTCGGCGCGAAAGCCAGACGCGACGCTCCCACTGGTCCGTCGGATGTGGCTCGCCGTCGGCCGTGACCGCGCCGAAGCGAACGCAGATGACCTCCAGGCCGTATGAGGCATTGTAGCGTCCCTGCTCTTCGAGGATCACCTTCGCCGATCCATACGGCCCGGCCGGCCTCGGAGCCCGTTCCACCGACAGGAGTCCGGGGCTCTTCCATTCGTAGAAGTTGTCGGCCTGCACCGAGCTCGCCAGGATCACCCGCCTGACGCCGCTCTCCCGCGCCGCCCGCAAGATCTCCGCGGACATCTTGAGATTCTCAGTGTGGCGGTTGTCGCTCGGAAGCAGTTCCGAGTACATGACGCCCGGTTCCGGAGGTCCCATGCCCCTGATCCACGCCAGATGGATCACCGCGTCATGCCTCCTGAACGCCCTCAGGAGCTGGTCGTATTCCCCCAGATCCGTCCCGTCGATGACGGGAGAGATTCCCCTCAACTCATAGCCGGTCAAGCTGTTCGTCAGGACGGAGCCGATTGTGCCGTCGGCTCCCGTGATCACGATACGCTTCATCATCTCACCCCCTAACGCATTCTTTGCGGCAACTGCCACATGTCGGGGTTCTCCGAGCCGAACCGCTCCTTCAGTCCGTTCGTGGCACCTGTCAGCGACGCGAGAACGTCCTCGCCGAGGCTCACATCGGCTGCCGCGGCGTTGCTCAAAGCCTCCTGAGCACTCCGCGAGCCGACGACGGCGGAGGTCACCCCCGGCCGGCTCAGCAGCCACGCCAGGGCCAGGTGAGTCATGGGATATCCCGTCGAGGACGAAATCCTTCGGATCGCATGGATCGTCGTAAACGTCTCGCCCTCCGCGCCCGGTCCGTTATGAGGAGCCATGGGGCGGCCGCTGGAAAAATGGCCGCTGCGCGCCTGGCTGCTCGGAACGTCGTCCGCGGTAAGAAAGCTTCCCGTCAACAGCCCCTGCATCAGCGGGCTGTAGCAGAGAATGCCGACCTCGTTCTCGACACATGCAGGCGCGACCTCGTATTCGATCGCCCGCCACAGGAGACTGTAGGGCAGCTCGTCGGCTTCGACACGACACCGGCTCAGGAAGTCCTTCAGATCGTGCTTCGCAAAGTTGGCGACCCCGATGTGCCGCACCTTGCCCTGGTCTCTGAGCTTCTCGAGGGCGCCTGCCGGTTCATCGAACCCTATCGTGTGGTTTGGCCAGTGCAGCAGGTAGAGATCGATATGGTCCGTCCTGAGACGACGCAGGCTGTTCTCGCAGGCCTGGATCAGGTCCGCGTGGCGGTGGTGCTCAGGCGAAGCCTTTGTGCAGATGACCACCCCATCCCGGCGGCCCTCCAGCCCCCTCCCGACGAGCTCCTCGGAGTATCCGTGACCGTAGCCCTCAGCGGTGTCGATCAGGTTCACTCCCGCATCCAGTGACGCTCGGATGGCATCGATCGAATCGCGCTCGTCTTGCGGCCCCCAGATCCGCGGATCCGCTATCGGCCAGCAGCCCATGCCTATTGCGGAAACTTCGAGATCCGTCCGGCCGAGTGTTTGGTACTGCACGTTGCCTCGTCCCTCCCGCTGCCGTCGCCCGTTTTGATCTCTCGCGCCGAGGGCTCAGCGGCTCCTCTGGTGGTGGATTCCGCACTAACCGAACTGCGCGGGGAGACTGAAGAGCTATAGTCACCCCGATACCATGACGGCTCCCTTGGACGAGATGAATCTCTCACAACCTCCTCCACATAGTCAACCTCTTCGAGAGCTCTACTGCATCAAGCATCTAAGGATTGATGGGGTGGTTGATTCTTCTAACGGGCGTGGCGGTCAGACAACTGATGGAGGTCGCGGGAGTGCAGCGCTGGGTCGCATCATTCTACCTACTGGCGAAGGCTGGTGGAGCACATGTCACAGTGTAAAGAACTGACGCGAGCTTTTCGCTTTGTGTTCAAGTAGATACGCTTCCAGACCCCCGACGCAACCTCACCAGACGGGGTAATGGCGTAGGGTCCTTCCTCCCGGCCTTCGTCCTTGAGCAAGATCGATTATCTGTTGTGTGCTGGCAAGTCTGTTTGGCCATTTTGATCAGCCTCTCGGGGGTGATGGCCACCCTGGCACTGACGAGCCTTCTCTTTCGTCCCAGCTGCGTCGGCTTATGGACTGAGCCAAGTGCTTGCATAAGGCATGGAGCAATAGTATCTTCTGAGACCCATCGGGTGCATTGGCTGGGGTTGCCGCCCTCTGAGTTGTAAGTCAGTACAGGGAGGTATCATCATGCAATTGAGTCGTCGGGAACCGCTCAAAACTGGCATCAATATGGGAGCGCCGCTTTCTCTCCCCTCCGGCAGCTTGCTCGCCTAGGAGGGCACCGTGATTCAGCGCAAGATCTCTTCGAGCGGTGAGAGTGTGCCGATCATCGGGATCGGGACGTCGCGGCGCTACCAGGGAACGACGGAGGCAGAACGTGCGCAGCTCAGAGACGTGCTGCGTCGGTTCAAGGATCTGGGAGGGAAAGTCATCGACACCGCGCCGGCGTATGGAAACGCCGAGACGGTAGTAGGTGACCTCGTGGGCGAGCTCGGGATTCGGGACTCGCTGTTTATCGCAACGAAGGTGGGATCCCAGGGCCGCGATGCCGGGATCGAGCAGATGGAGCAGACGCTCAAGCGCCTGCGCGCGTCGAAGATCGATCTGATCGCGGTACACAACCTGCGGGACACGCGGACACAGCTCCGCACCCTTCGCGAATGGAAGCAGGCCAGCCGCATCCGATACGTCGGGATCACGACGGCGTCCGATCGGCAATACCAGGAGTTCGAGCAGACGATGAAGACCGAGACGCTTGACTTCATTCAGGTGGACTACGCGATCGACAACCGGAGCGCGGACGAACGCATCCTACCGCTCGCGGCCGATCGCGGGATGGCGGTGATGATCAACCTTCCGTTCGGACAAGGCCAGCTCTTCAGGGCGGTACAGGGGCAAACACTGCCACCATGGGCCAACGATTTCGACTGCGCGAGCTGGGCCCACTTCTTCCTCAAGTACATCGTGTCGCACCCGGCGGTCACCTGCGCCATCCCGGGGACCGCGACGGTCGAGTACCTCGTCGACAACCTCGGGGCCGCTCGTGGGCGCCTACCGGAACCGGCGATGCGCCGCCGCATGGAGAGCTTCATCGATCAGTTGTAGTCCGCATTCGTGGGCCGCATGTCGGAACTCGGGGGTGTCCAATCGACTTGAGGGGAGAGGATCTGGGTGACCGGCGGGCCCATCAGCTCCGAGTCCGGCGCGACGGCGGCGTGGCGTACCGTCCGCTCCGCCGGATGATCGACGTTCGGCCGGAGGAGGTGCGGGGGCTCGCTCAGCGATGTGTACCCCTCTTCTCGGCCGGAGCGGTCAACAGTCGCAGGCTTGCCCACACCCGTTCGAAGAAGGTCGCGAGCTTCTGGAAGCGATAGCGTCACTCCACGCCGCCAACCACCAAGTGGGGCTCCAAAGCTGGAGGGGCTTGGCCAGCGAGTCAAAGAGGGTCTTCCAGGAAGTGGAGATGTTCTTCGCGAGATCGGTAACCCGCACGGGATCCGTCTGCAGGAGATTCAGAAACCTGGCTCGGGCCTCCGGCGTCACTCGTGGCCCGATCCGAACCAGCAATCGGTTGGCCGAATCCTCCTCGACATTGGGCTCATTCGTCTCGAATTGGTGAAACCCTTCGGACCCGAACAACCGGAGCAGTACCGCTCCATACTCAGCCTTCGAAAGCTTGGTCCCTTGAAGATCCCAGTGCCAGGAATAGGCCGTCGCCAGGACAATCCGGTCATCATGTCTCCCATCGGCAAAGCAGGCTCGAAGGAGCTGCCGACCGATGCGCCGCCCTCGCCAACCGCGGGCCACCTCGATCATACCCAACTCCCAGACCTCCGGGGCGCTGGGATCCCCCCATCGCTCCCGAGGGTCAGGCCTCGCGAGAAGCGCATAGCCCACAATCAGATGGTTCGTGGTGCGGGCCAGGACCAACCGTCCATCCGTGGTCTGGGCAAAGCGGGGAAACCCCTCGGCCAGCCGCTGCGTGGAATCTGGGTGATAGCGGTACAGGATCCCCATCCCGTCGGCCACGGCGGATTGTTCGATCACCTCCGGAAGAGGGTCAACGAGGATTTCAACCGAATCGATCAAAACGTTCATAGGTCCTCTCAGAATCGACAGCATCATTTTATGACACATTGCGTTATAAGGCAAGGAAATTCTACCTCCATCGGATTAGTAGCTGATTTATTTGACTGACTGCGAGCCATTGACGCGTCATGGGCCTGGTGACCCGCTCGGGCAAACCCCCCAGGGTCGCCAGCGAAGCGGTTGCGCATGAACCGGTTCTACGTGGGAGCGGTACGCGCGGCGGAAGGGAAGGTTCTTGTCGGAAAAGTCGGCTGCCTCAGCGCGGCACGCTGACGTTGAGGCGTGCCGCAGACGCCGAGACCTGGAGGCTAGTCATCCCACTTGTGCTTGGGTCCCTTGCCGTGGCCGGCCCAGGGCGGCGGCCCCCCACCCTTCTTCATATGACCAGGGGGGACCTTGTAGTAGGCCACCGGCACGGCGAGGACAGGCTGGGGGACCCGCTCCACGGCGATGTGGCC
>JACQQF010000057.1 GCA_016207095.1 Candidatus Methylomirabilota bacterium
CGCCTCCGAGAGGGGTCCGCGCGCATCCTCGACGATTTTTCCCCGTGGGATCTTCACCTTGAACAACCGTTCGAGGCGAAACACAATATCAAGAAAGTCAATCGACTCTGCGTCGAGGCCCTCGATGAGCGAGGTCGTGAGTGTCATCTCGTCGAGATCCCGTCCCAGCGCCTCCGCGATCGTCTGCGCAACCTTCGGATAGACTTCGCTGATCTCATCCTTCGTTATTTCAAGAGGCACGTGCATCCGTTCACTCCATCTTGAATCCGCCATCGACGTGGAGGATCTGCCCAGTAATGTAATCCGCGTACCTCGAAGCGAGAAACCTAATCGCAAAGGCAACCTCGATCGGCATGCCAAACCGCCGGAGGAGAATCCGCGATCTTACCTCGTCGGCCGCGTGTTCGAGAACCTCGCGCGACATATCGGTTTCGATGACCCCTGGAGCCACGGCATTCACGGTGATCCTGCGGGGCGCCAGTTCCACCGCGAGGGCCCTGGTAAATGCATTGATTGCCCCCTTACTTGCCGCGTAGTTGGTTTGACCTCGGCCACCCCTTTCACCGGCGACGGAACTCACGTTGATGATCTTCCCTGTCCTGCGCGAAATCATGTGCGTCACAACCGCGCGCGTCACGTTAAAGACCCCGGCGACGTTCGTATCGAGAACGGTTCGCACGTCGTCCTCCTCGAGTAGCGCCAACAGGTTGTCACGGATCACCCCGCTGTTATTGACGAGCACATCGATGCGGCCGCAACGGGCAGCCATCCGCTCAACAGCTGCTTGACACGCCATGGCATCGCGGACATCGACCTGCTCTGCCGTGATACGGTGCCCTGCCGCCAGGCCAGCCGCGACAACCTCATTCGCGATCGCAGTGTTTTCGCGATAGAAGAAGGTGACATCGGCTCCCTCCGCTGAGAAGAGGTCCACGGTTGCGCGCCCGATGCCGCGGGTCCCACCCGTAACGAGAACCGCCTTATCCGCCAGTCCGGAGTCCTGGAACATCCTGACCCCTCAGCCCGACACCGAAAAACCGCCATCCACGACCAGCGTGTGACCGGTGACCATGTCGGCCTCCGGGAGGCACAGGAGGTAGACCGTGCCCGCGACATCTTCCGGCGTCAGCGCCCGCCCGGCCGGCGCACGATCCGCGAACGACCGCAGCAACTCTTCACGGTTCGGGAAGAAGCGAAGCGCATCGGTGTCCACGGGCCCCGCGCTGACCGCGTTGACCCGGATACCCAGCGGTCCCAACTCCTGCGCCAGGGTCCGCACCAGCGACTCCAGAGCCGCTTTCGAGGCTCCGACAAAGCCATAGCCCGGTATCGCCCGGCTTGCGCCGAGGCTGGACATTGCAACAATTCGCCCCCCGGACGACATGAGCGGGACCGCGCGCTGCGTGAGCAGGTTGAGCGCTAACGCGTTCGCCTCCATGCACCACCGCCACTGCTTGAGGGTCATCTCGCGCGCGGGCTTGAGCACACCGCTGGCGGCATTGTTGACCAGGATATCGAGATGGTCGAAATGGTGACAAAATGCTTCGATGATTTCATCAACGCTCTCCGGGCTGGCAACGTTGCCATGCAGCGCACAGGCGCGGCGCCCGAGCGCGCGGATCTCCTCGCACACCGACTCCGCCTGCTCGTGGCTGTTAAAGTAGTTCACCGCCACGTCACATCCGGCTGACGCAAGCTTCCGCGCGATCGCCCGACCGATGCCACGGGAAGCCCCGGTCACGAGCGCTACCTTCCCGGCGAGGGGGCACGACATCGTCCTCTCCTCTAGCGTCGTCTTCACCGACTCGTGCCGTTCCAACTTGTTGCGGCTAATCGCCGACGGGTGTCCTGCTAAGAACTATCGCTTGCCCTAGCCTCACCGTTTCGGCGCAAATAGTTGGAACGGCACCAGCCCGACAGAGCACCTATTCGCGTTTGAGCCCTTCGAGTCCGAAGGGAGCAAAACCTGCGACCTGGCGCAGCTCCTGCTTCCGAATCCACGACTGCACCAGCCTCACCGGGGTGAGGACGAACGTACCAGTCAGGCCATCGAAGAGTCGCGCGAAGTGAGGCTGTTCAGATAGATGAAATGGATTGTGGCACAGCGGTGGCACACCCTCGCGTCAAGAACCACAGGATCCGGGTAAGGTGTGGCCTGTCGCACTCGTCCGGCTCGGCAATGAGTCATTCGTTCGCGCGCGACATCCGACGCTCCAGGCCGCCTTGGCGAACGCGTAACGACCATATCACAAGCGAAAGGGGAGCGTCAAGCTTCTGGAAATGGAAGAGCTGGTGCACGAGAACGCGACGCTCACGTTGATTCTTTCAAGAATGATTGGAGTCTGACATATCTCCAGCCTGAGAAGCGATACTGACAGATCATCTAAAAGACGCTGTTCAGAGGTCGAATCCTCACCTGTCCTAACCATTAGAGGAGGACTATCCATGGCCGAGCTGAACGGCGGATCGGTCCTTCAGGCGACCGACGAGGAACTGGTAGACCGAGGCATAGCTCCACGACGCCAGCGTGTCGAGGATGGTGGCCTCCTCGATATTCGTGAAGACGCACCGCGACCGTCGTTTGAGGTGCACCTCGTCGATGCCGAGGACCCGTGGAGTGGCGGGACGGAGGCGTTGGAGGGCGGTCCTGGTGTGCTCGTCGAAGAGCGCCCGGACGGTCTTCTCGTCGACCCCCACCTCGCTCGCCACGGCCGCGAAGGGTTGACTCTGGGCCTGCCCCTGGATGTGCAGGACCAGGCGCTCGGTCATCTTCCGGCCCTCGTGAATGCCCGCCACCGGCTGGGGGAAGGTCTGCTTACAGGTGCGGCACCGATACCGCTTGCGGACGACCAGGATGGAGACGTGTTTGCCGTGGATCGGGAGATCCCGGAAGAGTTTCTGGAGGGTGCCATGGCGGTAGAGTTGGTTTCCGTCCTGTGGGCAGGCAGACGGCTCGTCACTGTACGTGGCAGTGATACGGTAAGCCCTGGGCTTGTCAATGACATCGACGGCTACCCATCCAGGGAGTCTCGGAAGGCTCAGTGGCTCCGCCGAGGAGGGCAGCGCGGCATGGTGGCGGATTTCTTAATTGGTGCTCATGCGCTTTCCCAAGCAGATCGCCTGCTGACCAGGGATTGTGGATTCTATCGAACCTACTTTTCCCGCCTTCGGGTTATCGACCCCGCGAAAGTGTAGATAGGTCAGACTCGACACCTGCTGCGCTGTCGTCATGAAAGATCGTCTCGGCTCCGTACTCCAGTTGCTCCGGTAAGTCTGGAACGCCGGTCGTCGCCCAGCAGCTACCTGCTGACAGGAGTCCCAGGAAAGAGGCTCGGTGCGTCAGCTTTCGCTGGTGGAGGTGGATGCCCGCCACCCGCTTTCTTGGCGGCAGCGGCAGCGCCGCCCCCCACGAGGGCGCCGAGCAGACCGGGAACCATCGCTGCACACCCCGAACATTCGAGAACGACGGCAGCCAAGACCAAAGCGCGCAATTTCGCCACTTACTACGTTCCTTCAACGGACGAAGAGAGTGGGCCGCCACCCGTACCAGCCCCGGAGGAAGAGGACCGCTTTCTTAGCGTTCACTGATCGAACCACGGGGCTGAAAGCTGGTCGAACGGATGGTTTAAGGTGTGACGGTCAAAGAGCCCGTGCTACACGCCGTTCCTTGAGACGTCCCCGCATTACATACCCTAACGGTATATGTTCCAGCGGTCGGTATCAATGTCCCATTCGCAAAGAGTTGCATCTGGCTGTATACAGGACCTTGACCGAGGAAGCTCTTATTCGCAGCGGCTCCGTTAATGTCTAAGGTGGTGCTCTCGACAAAGCTACCACCAATGTTTGCAATGTTGTTTACGAAACCACTTCCGAAGATCCGGACATCGAACCCATTGCTCGGTGTGCAGTTGAGGCCCGCCTGACAGGTCCCAGAGATAGAACTGATCGCTGGTGACGGATTGAAGATGGTGAACTGTACCGTGTTGCTCCGCTGACCATCCCAAAAGTTCGGCCCGGGCTTCAGCACCTGGATCGCGAGGACACCGGGAATTGAAAACGGCGAAAAGCCCCCAGAATCCTGCGTGACCTGTATTGTCAAGGTGGAGCTGTCTACAAAGGTTGGGGTGATTACACTTGTCGGGGTCTGACCCGCAAAAGCCCAAAGGACCTTTGTGGTCGAGTCGAAATTGCTGCCCGTCAAAGTTAACGTGAAGCTCCCACCACCGACCGTAACGGATGATGGGTTAATTGAACCTATCACAGGGGCCACAGGTACCGCACAGTCGGTCTTGGCCGTTCCAATAACGGTGTTTGAGTCGCTGCTGCCAACTGAGTTTCTTGCACGAACAACATAACTATAGCTTGTCCCTGCAGTCACCGCTGTGTCGTCATATCGGCTCAAATCGGTCGTGAAGACGGGACTCCCGTTGCGATAGACCTCATACGGGAAGGTTCGGCCGGCCGAGCCGGTCCACTCCAGCAGGTTTACAGGGGCACTCCCGGTACACCAAGGGGTTACAGTCAAGATAAATGCGCCCGGAGGCGTGCCGCAGCTAGCAGTGGTGCTGACCGAATTGGAGTCCGTCTGACCCCCTGAGTTGATTGCCCGGACGACATAGTTGTAGGTTGTCCCCGCCGTGACTGCAGTATCAAGGAACGTGGTTGTCGTTCCGCCCACTCCCTCGAGGACAATACCATTCCGAAGGACCTGATAGAAATCCACCCCTGTCGAAGAAGTCCAAGTCAGCCTGATCTGCGGGATATTGTTACTGCACTCAGGGGTGGCGCTGAGGGTAAACTGTCCAGGAGGGACGCTCCCGCAGTTTAGGGCAGTGGCAGATGCGCCTGTTGAATCTCGCAGCCCTGCCGAGGTGGAAGCTCGCACAAAGTAGTTATAGCTTGCGCCGGGGGAGACCCCAGAGTCTACGTACTCAGTTAGATTGGAGTTAACGGTAGAAAAGATCGACACACCGTTCCGAAAGATTTCGTAGGAGCTTGCGCTGGTCGGCGGCACCGACCACCTCAAGCGGATCTGCGAGACAGTACCACTGCATTCCGGCTGAGCGGTCAGCGTGAACACACAGTTCGTTGGAGCCGTGAATTGCACAGTGTTCGAATCGGTGCTTGCAGAGTCGTTCCGGGCACGAATGAAATATGTATAGGTCGTCCCGCCGGACACCGAAGTGTCCACATAGGAGCCCGCCGAGTTCGGCAGGTTGCCGACGAGAAGGACTCCATTCCGGTAGACTTCAAAAGAGGTCGCATTACTGGAGATCGACCAGCTCAGGCGTATGGCTGGGCTACTCCCGTTGCAGTCCGGAAAGGCGTTCACAGAAAAAGCGCCAGGAGGCTCGCCGCCGCCCGGTGCCCACCGCACCTCCACCCGGGCCCCGCCGGTGTTCTCGTAGTACTCCACCTCGATGAGGTGCGAGCCCCCCGTCAGCGCCACGCTCTGCGAGGTCTCCCGGTACCCATGATCGCTCCAGTCATCGATCCAGGTGGTGCCGTCGATCTTGAGACGGACCCCATCATCGGCCCCTGCCGTGAAGGTGTAGGTCCCCGCCGAGAAGGTGAAGGTCCCCTTCCAGCGAATCGAGAAGGTGTCCGGGGCGGTCCCGTTCGGCCCTTCCCCGTGCCAGTTAATGGCGAGCGCGGTGGCCGAGGAGGGCACAGGACTGGCCAGCGTCGGCCCCGCCGGCGCGGTGGTCTGCGGGGCGCCCGCGAGGGTGGTGTTGTCGTACAGACACCCGACGAGCTGGTTGGTCCCGAGCTGGGCGGGGTCGCAGGGGCCGCCGCCGCCCGGTGCCCAGCTGAGGCGCGCGACGGCGCCCCCGGTGTTCTCGTAGTACTCCAGCTTGATCTGGTGCTCGCCGCCCGTCAGGGTCCGCGTGGCGGTGTCGGACGTCGGAGGGTGGTCGGTCCAGTTGTCGAGGACGAGGGTCCCGTCGATGTAGAGGCGGACGCCGTCGTCAGAGACGGTCGTGAAGGTGTAGGTGCCGGCCGCGAAGCTGACGGTCTTCGTCCAGCGGACCGAGAAGTGGTCGCTGGAGAGCAGACCGGGCGGCGCGCCTCCCCCCCAGTCGAAGTCGATCGGGTCGTCGCAGCGGACGAGTGTCGGGGCGCCAGTCAGCTCCTTGGTCGCGAAGTACGCTCCGCTGAACTTGTTCGGGTCGGTGCACCTTCCCCAAAGGTTCACATTAAGCCCCGGCTGATCGGGGTTGTATTTGTAGGGGTCGTAGAGGTGACCTTCCCAGCCGTAGGGATCGACTGGAATATCGACTCCATTAATAGTTTTCCTTACCTCGAAGTGGAGGTGTACGTTTTTGAGATTTCCATTGTTGTCCAGAGGAGTGTCCCCGTCACACTCCTTATTTCCCGAAAGACCGATGGGGTCTCCAGCGTTTACTGTGACGTCAGGTTTGTAACCGCCATTTGGATCCTTGATGCTTGCATCAAAGGAACTAAGATGGAAGTAATAGGTCTTGTAGCCATCAGTATGGTTTAGGATGACGACTCCCTGGCAGTTGCTAGGGAGTACAGTTTTTCCCGTCGCAGCGGCATAAACAGGGCGAGGCACACCGTCTGTTGAATAGTCATATCCAGGGTGGCTGTCGTAGTATAGGTGCAAGTTGTCGCCGCCAGACCCCCTATAACTTTCATTAAGTGAGAAAGGTGTCTCATCCGACTTTCCGTAGGCATACAACTCATTACCATCAAGTGGCTCACAGCGAAGAGCACATTTCTTATCTCGATCTCCTACTTCACCAGTGAAGGCGATGACACAAGGCGCAGACGTATCACCCCGGGGACACTTTTTTCCTACTTCATAACTTGATTCCATTGAATGATCAAAGACAGAATTGATTAAAGGCTCCCCGCGGCTGTTTTTTGCATTGTATGCACCTTGCCAATTCAGTCCCTGGAGAGGAAAGTGAGTTAGCGAAAAAGCTTGACTAGAGACATCGCTCGCTATCTCCGAAAAAAAGGTGACGCCGCTCGGTGGGGTCTGACCAGTTTCGTTTTGCCCCTCGTCGACAGCTGAGACTGCGTAGTAGGATGTGCCCGAAAGAGGGGAGCGGTCAAGATACGTCGTCTGGCCGACAAGCTCATCATTAAGCCTCGTCCATGGGCCATTCGAGGCATCTGATCTGTAGATGTTGTATCCCCATGCTTGCCCTACCGCTGGAGGATTCCATGTTAATTCGACAGAGCGACCGCTCTGCCGGGCCTGAAGGTCGGTAGGAGGCACAAAGCCTTCCTCCCCACCGACGGCATTCGGTACTGCGAGCATCAGGGCAAGTAAAGTGACGACCGGGACGAGAAGATGCCAACAGCGGCGCATCGCGACAGCCCCATTAAGCTCGGACCGTACCCGCATCTCTCTCGGCCTTCAGGAAGAATGATTGCCCATTTTGACCAAGTGCTCACGTCTCATGGCAAAGGCGCTGTGTATCCCCGTCTGAGCCTCGCGAAGCGGCGGACACTGCCATAAGCACATTCAGCAGCTTCGAAGTCACGTTTCTGCGGGCTCTGTTGCCAAACGCTTTGTCGATCATTACCCCTAGCATTTTCCCGCTTCGGTGCCCTGTTGAGGGCCGCCGATTTGAGGCTCGAGAGGTCTCGATGTTTTCTGCTCTTTCTTGGCAATTCCCTTCTTCTCCGCGATGGCGTCGGCGATTTGCTTCCCCGCCTTTTCAATCAGATCCTCAATCCCCTGGGAGGCGACGAGCAGTCCTCCCAGCACCCAAACCAAGTGCACTTTGGCCTGTGTGAGCTATTGGTTGCTCTGCCAGTCCACGCAAGTCTCACTATAGTGGTCGTCCTCGCATTTATGAATCCCGGATGTTGCAGATACAGTTAGGGCTTTGCCCGCTGTTGTTCGGCCAGCTTCTTCTGGTCTTCTTTGGCCTGGCGGACTGAACTGATGGCTTTCAGGTACATATCGTTCATGTCGAGGGTGGCGGCCTTCTTGTACATCGCTTCGGCATCGTCAAGTCGGTCGTTGACCTCGTAGACAAGACCCAGGTCATAATAGAAGGGAGCTGGGAGCGACTTGGATCTCTGGAGCATGCCCTCCAAGTGGTCCTGAGCCTCCTTGGCCAGGCCGGCATTGAGGTACTTAAGCGCTGGTTCAGTTCCCTCGGCCGGGAGCCAGACCGTCTTGACTTGAACCTTGTGAGGGGAGATGAGGCCGACCACGTCTGTCGCGACCTCCTCGGCGAGCTGTTCGAGGATCGTGCTCTTCGCCGGCAGGTTGATGCTCTTGGCTCTGGGGTCGGTACGCCCCACCAGCGCCGAGGCGACGACACTACCGATCGTCTCCTCACTGTCGGGATACGGATCCACAATATTGACGCCTTCCCAATTTCTGGTGGCCGTCTTTGCGGCCAGCACCTGCCCGCTTTCGACGCCGACGACACGGAACGAGATCCCCACGTGGCCTCTCCGGAGGGTAGTCGGAGCATTCACGGTGAAGCCCTCTGTAACGGGGACTCGATAGCAACGCCCCTTGCGGTCGCACTGTGTGTCATAGCCAACGATTCGACTCTTCCGCAGGGGGGTGACGGCCCGTTCATCTTCCACCTGGTACGTTTCAACCTGCCCAAAGACGAGCGCATCGACCCCGGCCGCCTTGCCGACCTTAGCGGCTGTCGTGGCGTCTACGATACCGGACTGCGATAAGGCGAGCTCGTCGATCACATGGGCAAGTCGCGCGCGTTCGAGGATGTCAAAGCGGCGGCCCGCGAGCAGCTTTGTGACTACCTTGTTCGACACCGCCGACCCACCTGGCCCCTGAAAATCAGCAATTGCGATTTTTCGGACGGTCCCAAGGTCCACTTCGGCGGGTTTCATGACGTTCACTGCCAAGATAATCGGCTTCGCCCCGCAGCCGATCGCGAAGACAGCATAAGCTACAATAGCCAGAACTATTCCCTTCCGATCGATCGCCCTTGCAGAGACCCGCATCGTTTTCTCCTGGCGTGAACACTCAGCCTCACGAACACTGTCTCACCCACCTCCGAACGTGCGGCGGGAACAGAACGTTCCAGTCAGTAGACTTTGCCTTAATCGCAGTGGCGACACGATAATCCACCATGCGCCACACCAGCAGTCTGAAAAACCGCTACCCTTGGCATTTTCCCGTCCTGGTCTCCTGCTGAGCACCTCCGATCTGCGGCTCGAGGGGTTTTGATGCTGCCTCGACTCTCTTGCGGGCTCCCTTCTTCTCGGCGATGGCGTCGGCGATCTGGCGCCCCGCCTTTTCGATCAGATCCTCAATCCCTTGCGAGGCGCCGACCAACCCGCCCATCGCCCAGAGGAGGTCCACTTTGGCCTTGGTCAGCTCCCTCCCGCTCTGCCCGTCCAGGAACGAAATATCGGTGGCGAATTTCGCGCTCCCCAACCCGATGAGCATGGCCCGCGCGAAGCGACTGCCCTCCCGATATTCGGTGATGGTGCCTCCGATGACCAGCTCTTCAGGGGAGCCGGCTGCCGTCCGCTCGATCTTCCCAAAGGCTTTCGGATAGCACTCGTTGAGGTGGGCCACCACCGCTTCGGGCAGATCCTGGAGGATCCGTGGAGGGAGGGCGTCGCCCACGCCGTTCTGAAAGTCCTTCACGGTTAACGTCGTGTACCGCTTGAAATCAACGCCCGCCTCAGCCTTGACGACCTGCAGCGGTGTGGCGGCACAGCCCGACATCGCCGGCAGCCAGACCAGTCCAAGTAGCAGCGGCACATAGTGACTCGAGAGCTTCATCACACCCCCTCCTTCGGCTCGGCTATGAGAGGAACCTGGAGTATCAGAGGTTCGGCGCCAGAGCCCGGTTTCAAGGCCGCATCAATCCTGACGCTGTCCTGAGGGGTCACGTACGACGGGAGTTCGAAGTAGAGCATGCCACCCAGCGTGGTGTGCGGGGCAAGCTCGACTAGCTCGGGAAAGGTCTTTTTCGTGAGGTCCTGCACCATCGCATCACTCGCCTCATTGGCACTGTGGAACGAAGGGTAGCTCAACACCTCGAAGAGGAAGACAGAGCCGACCGCCAGCGCGTCGTGCGCCAGGCGCATCTTCCTGGCCACCCTTGAGGGCGAGACCGGCGTCAGCGCGATCCCTTGATTCGTCACGAGTCGAATCTGCTTCCGTTCGATCCGGTACGGCGTCTCACCAGCATTCTGGAAGAGCGCCCGGACGAATAGCACCCGGATCTCCTCAGGCTTCGCGTCAAAGGCTGCCTCGACCTGGGTCCCACTCAGAGGCTCCGCCTGCAGGGTCACCTGGTCTGCCGTGGCCCGAAAACGGAGCGACCGGGCGACCGATAATGGCTGACCCTTGTAGGAGGCACAGCCCTGGGCAAGGAAACCCATACACAACAAGATTGCACCGCATCTCTTGCGCTGCATGCGTGGCTCCTGGCGCACCAAACATCTGCAGACGAGCAGCGTCTGCCTATCGCCGCACGCGTGCCTTGTTCTTGCTATCAGGAGAGTCCAGCCGAGCCAGCAGGCCGGCGGTTTATTGTGGGGGACGGGGTCTTGCTAGTGGGCTAAAAACACAAAGGCGCCTTCTGCAGCCTGACAGCAGGTGCAAAAAGCGCGTTCTAAAGGGCGAGTATTTCGTCCGGGGGTCATGGAGCACCTTCCCCGAAAAAACTCGTATGTCCGGCCAAATGGTAGGCTAGGTCATCGTTGTGACAGGGAGCCTATAACGCCCCCCCCCGCTGTCAATGGAAATATGCGGCCTTGTTGGTAGCATGTGAAGTGTCCGCCTCTCGTAGCACGTGAAATGTCCGCTTAGGCAGGAAGTGGCGTACACTGCTGGTTTCGGCTCGGAAAGCAGGCCCTATGAGCGAACTAGCCGTGTACCCTTCTTCGGCCATGGAGCAGCTAATAAAGCTGCAGGGAGTGATCCTACGCGCGATTGATGGACGGGTGAAGTGGTACCAAGCCGGCCGAGAGCCTGGGCATTTCGGACGCCTGCAGAGCGTTCATTCGGCTGATTCCACAGATCAATCCGAAAGGAGCACAGAGAGTACGCCACGTGTTTTCAACAAGTCAATCCGGATGGCCAAAAGTTCTATGGTGTGGAACCGGAGGAGGAGCTGCCCGCCACCCTCGACGACGTCATTGCCGCGGTGGCCGGGTGAATGACCGGGACGCTAGCCATGGCGCTAGCGGCGTGGAAGATTCCGACACAGCCAGATCGTTTGTCTTCGGAAGTCGAGGGAATCATCGAAAACGGGGATGGCAAGCCCCTGATCACGAAGATCACGGTGCACTACACTATGAGCCGCTGTCGCGGTGGTGGTCGATTCCAATGTGGGCCTTGATGAATTTGACGATGCGCGCCTCGTCGAATTCGTCGAATTTGTCGATCTTGCCCCACGCCGTTAACGCGACCTTCCGATCCAAGCCGGGATACGGCGCCAGGACGACCCGATCATAGCGCCCGGCAACCGCCTTCAGTTGAGCGACCAGTTCCGGGCAATCCCTGCACGCATAGTTGATAACGACGCCGCCGTCCTCGAGGTTATGAAGCTGCATCTCTTTTGCGATCGGCTCGTTATGAACCCCCCACGGGGCCAGAGCATCCGTATGCGGTCCCGAGGTGGGTGGATCGCTGTTGTAGGGTGGATGAGAGCTACCGAGCGGAATGTGACGGCTTGGCAGGGTCGCGACGGTGTTCCACGTGATCTTCTCGGTGAGCTTCCCGTAGGCCCAGTAGGCAGAAACCAGCAGCACCCCCGAGACGGCGGCATAGAGGGCGACTCGCCCCACCAGTGTCCACTGCTCTGCCCTTCTTTGCTGCAGCACCCGCTGTTGCTTTGCCTCCTGCTTTCGCTGTTTCTTGACCCCCTGTTTCGCGCTCGGTTTCTTCGCCATCGACTCCCCTCGGAAGCAAGGTAGCAGACAGGTCCTCGTATCCTTTTATCCGCTGGGGCCCCGTGCCCCGTGAAGGCGAACATACCGTGTCTCCCCCGCCATTTCAACGATGAAATGCGGGGGAACATGAGCCATCCCGCCTCGCGGAAGCGGTTCCCCTCGCCTCACTGCGACGGCCTCCACCCCGCCGCCTTGGCCAACAGCAGGATCTTCGCCGACGCCTCAAGGGTCGTGGTGATCCCAAACGCCTCCTCGAGGCTGCCTCCGGCAGCGAAGCTCCCATGCCCCTTGACCAGGACGGCGCGGTGAGCCTGAAGGAGCGACGACGCGTGGTCAGCGACTTCCTGCGAGGCCACGACATTGGACGCGACAATCACCGGAACCTTCCCAAGGATATAGCCTCCCTCTGAATCTGCCGGCACGATCGTGTCGTCAATCAGCGACAGTGCGACCGCCGAGGGCGGGTGGGCATGGAGGATCGCCTGCGCGGAGGTGGCACGATAGATCGCGAGGTGAACCGGGAGCTCCATCGACGCCATCGGGTGAGCGGACCCTCCGGCCGACAAGGGGGTCTCAACAACATCGTCCGGCCCAAGCCGGCCCAGCATCGAGCCGGTCCTGGTGATCCAGATCCACTCCCCGCAACGGAGGCTGATATTGCCTGCGTGCGAGGTGATTAATCCCAGATAGTAGAGATCCCGTCCCACCCACTGAAACGATTCCAAGACCTTCAATCGGTCCATCGGTTCATCCCCCTGCATCGGCGAGGCGGGCGATAATCGGCGGGATCAGTGTCGAGGCCAAGTCGGTCCTGGAGCCGCCTCCAAGAACGACCAGGAGGCGCCCTCCACAGATCTCTCCGGCCAGCTCAAGAGTCAGGCGGACCAGCCCATGATAACAGGCGGCTGTCAGCCCGAGGTCGCCGTAGTCGCCCCTATGCCCATCGAATCCGAAATACCAGATGAGCAGGTCCGGTCGAAAGGATCGGACCCTCGGGGCGAACGCCCCCCTGGCTGCCTCGACGTACACCCCGTCGCTCCTGGACCCGGCATCGAAACACCGGCTGTAGACCGCCACGTCCACGTTGGTCCCGTCGGCCGAGACATAATCAGTCCCGCACAGACACACGTGCAGGACCGTCGGATCGTCCTGATACACATCTCGGGTGCCATCACCGTGGTGCGCATCGGTGTCCAGGATGGCAACGCGGCGCAGCCCATGGGCCTCCCTGAGCCGCTCGATGGCGATGGCGACGTCATTGAAGCAGCAATAGCCGCCAAAAAAGTCGCGACCGGCGTGGTGGCCTCCGGCCCCGATGAAGGCAAAGGCATTGATCAGCTCCCCGAGCCAAATATGTTCCGCCGCCGCGACCACCCCTCCGACCGAGTGGCGAGCGGTCGATCAGAGGGGGTCTTTCGCCACCTCCGCGATCAGGCCCGGCGTGTGGACCTTGAGAATCAGGTCGTCAGACACCGGCTGGGACTCGAACAGAACCACCTGTGGAAGGGCGAGTAAGTGCTCCAGGGCGCCTGGAAAATCTGCCAGGCGTCTGCCCACCGTCAGATAGCTCCGCTGGGAGAAACTCGGGTGGTAAAAGATCCCGGTCCGTGAGATCGCCATCGCTCGAACTCAGGCGGGGGAGCCCGTGACCGCCGCCTTGGCTGGGACCCCGATCCCGGCCCCTTCGATGATCAGCCGGCCGGGCTCGCCCATCCGGCCTTCATGGGATATCAGCAGCGGGAGGAATTGCCGGACCGTCCAGAGGTTGGTAAGGAGATGCTGACTGACCTGCGCCGTGGTGAGGACCGAGCGCCCTGGCGCCAGAGCCATCAGGAGCACGAGCTGATCAGCGAGATGGGAATCGGTCGCGGCCCTGCCAGCAAGAAAAGTCAACAACGCATCCGCCGCATCATCGGCCACACGCTCGGCGGGCTTCCCCCGCTCCCCGAGTGTCCCGAAGCCGGCTCGAGACCGCTCGAACTCAGCCCAGACGAACAGGGTATCGCCCGGTGAGCCTGCCTCGAGCTCGGCGATCTCGATTTCGACCTCGTACCCGGCGTTGCCAAGGCGCCGGCTCAGCCGATCGGCCTGTCGCTCGGCAATCCGCCTGGGCAGTCCGGCTACGGCCGAGATAGCGCGGATCCTGAGCAACTTCCCACGATCCGACAGGTCGAGAGGCGCGAGAGCCGTGATGGGTTCTACAGCAGCCCGTACCTCACCGCCTCCCCGCGGATAGAAACCAGCACGTTCCACCTCCCAGGTGGCGATAAGCCCTGCCTTCGCCGCAATCGGAAGAAAGATTTCAGAGAGGTAGGGGGACGGAGGACTCCACGGAACGTGGGTCCCACCCGAGAGGGTCAGACGGGATGGCGTCTTTGCAAAGGCGAGCGGCGCAAGAAGCATCTGGAAAACCAGCGACACCGCCCCCGCCGTCCCTATCTCAACGCGATGCGATCCTCCGCTGATCAGGCCCGGGATGAAATGAAGGGCGGAAGAGCCTAACTCCGCTCCCCGCACCTGGGCACCGGTTATCTGTGCGAGCGCCCTTACGCTGGCCAGGTGCTGCGGCCGAAGCCCCGGGTTTTTCCGACCGGCTCGGATGTTGACGAGCTCGACCGGCCTGTCAAGGATGGCGGACAATGCCAAGGCTGTCCTCACGATCTGCCCGCCCCCCTCCCCATAGGACCCATCGATAGTCAGAACCGCTGACAATCTCATGCCATTGCGTTTTTACGACGCCTGCTTCTGGGCGAGCCTCTCCCGGAACTTTGCCAGGCTGACGACAATCCGCTCGTTCTGCCCCTCAGCGATCTTCTCCTTGTCGTCTCGGGCCTCCAGGTCGAACAGCAACCTGCGGCCGTCCATCTCCCTCAGGGTCGCTCTCACCCTCACGGTCATTCCGACTGGCGTGGGGGCGAGGTGCTTCGCGGTGACCAGGGCGCCGACGGTCCCCAGCCCAGGCTCGAGATGGAGGGCGGCCAGCGTCCTGGCGGCCTCCTCGAACCAGGCCACAATGATCGGGGTGGCGAGGACGTGAAATCCTTCGTTTCCGAGATGATGCGCGGTGACCTCGTCACCTACCCGATGCGTCACCTCGAAGGTCATTCCCTGCTGCAAACTCATCCTAGCGGGGACCACTGCCGCCTCGCTTCTTTGCAACCTTCTCGTGAAAGCGCGTCAGATCGACGATAAACCGTTCGTGGTGGCACTCTGCGATCTTCTCCACTTCGTCGAAGGCCTCGATCCAGAAGATCAGGCGCCTCCCATCGATCTGCTTGAGATGGGCCACGACCTTGACCTTGAGCCCGACCGGGGTCGCCGCCAGATGTTTCATGTTCACGACCGTTCCGGCGGTCCCCTGCCCCTCCTGCAAGTGCGGCTGGACGCCGCTCGTCGCCAGCTCTTCCATCCACTCAACCACCTTCGGTGTCGTGAAGACCTGGATCCACGGGTTCCCGTGCCGGTCGGATAACTCGGCCTCCGTCACCTTCCGCTCCAACTCAAAGGTCATCCCCTCGCGCAGGCTCATCTATCCCTCCCGTCTCGCGCTCGCCACGCTTCGTGTGTTCTGCGTGATCGTGATCTTCGGGCCTTGTACTACCATCCCGGCCTCGCGGTGTCAAGCAAAAGGTCACGGTGCATTCGGCCCTTTCAGGCCTGCTGACTGGCGGAATAATCCTTGACACAATTGTGCGGGAGTGACTAGATTGAGCGGGTCTTGCAGATCACGTGCCGATCCCGCCGCATGCAAGCAAAGGAGCAGGCCACTGAGACCGAAGGTCCTCATCACCCGCAAGATATTCGAAGAGTCGATCGCGTGTGTCGCTCGGCACTGCGACGTCGACACCAACCAGCGCGATGTTCCACTCACCCCGCACCAGCTCATCCGCAGACTGCAAGGGAAGCAGGGCGCGATCACGCTGCTCACCGACACGATCTCCGACGCGGTCCTGGCCAGGTGCCCCGATTTGAAGATCGTCTCGAACGTCGCCGTCGGATTCAACAACCTGGACGTCAAAGCCGCGACCGAGCGCGGCGTGATGATGACCAACACGCCCGGGGTCCTCGACGACACGACCGCCGACCTCACGTGGTGCCTGATCCTGGCCACCAGCCGGGGCCTCATCGATGCCGACAGATACTTCCGGTCCGGGAAATGGAAGGGGTGGGGCCTTATGCAGTTCCTGGGGCGCGACATCCACCACAAGACCCTAGGAATCTGCGGCCTCGGCCGGATCGGAAGGCGAGTCGCCAAGCGGGCCAAAGGCTTCGACATGCGGATCCTTTACACCGACCGGACTCGCGCGGCAGAAGACGTGGAGCGAGATCTGGGTGTCGCCTTCGTCGATAAGCGGACGCTCCTGAAGGAATCGGACGTTGTGACGCTCCACGTCCCGCTGTCCCCGGAGACGACTCACTACATCTCGACAGCGGAGCTGAAACTGATGAAGCCGACCGCTGTTCTGGTGAACTCGTCGAGAGGTCCCGTCGTCGATGAGGAGGCGCTTGTCAGGGCGCTCGGGGAGGGCTGGATCGCCGGCGCCGGCCTGGACGTGTACGAGCGGGAACCCAGGCCCGCGCCAGGGCTCACCCGGCTCAAGAATGTCGTCCTGGCCCCTCACATCGGCAGTGCCTCGATGGAGACGCGACTCAAGATGTCCAACATGGCGGCTGAGAACTGCGTGGCCGGCCTGACCGGCCGGCGGCCCCCGAACCTCATCAACCCCCAGGTTCTGATGCGCCAACACCCCCGTCCGACAGGAGCAAGGTAGTGATTGACCAGCCTCCCTTTTCTCACTAGAATGAGCCCGCTCGGCCATACAGCCAGCGCGACAGGAACCCTCACGGAGAGCATCACGGGTATGACAACGACTACACGCATTCACGCACTCCTGGAGAAGCACCGGACCCTCTTGTTCCCCGGAGTGTACGACGCACTGAGCGCAAAACTCGTGGAGCAGGCCGGATTCCCCCTGACATTTATTTCAGGATACAGCGTAGCGGCAAGCTACCTCGGGCTGCCGGACTTCGGCTACCTCACTCAGACTGAAGTAGTGGCCGCGACGAGGCGGGTTTGCGCGTCGGTCAGTATCCCGATCATTATCGACGCCGATACGGGGTACGGAAATGCCCTCAATGTGATTCGCACGGTGAACGAGCTGATCGAAGCCGGCGCCGCTGGGATGTTCCTGGAGGATCAGATCTGGCCGAAGCGCTGCGGGCACATGAAGGGCAAGCGGGTCATCCCGATCGAAGAGCACGTCCAAAAGATTCGGGCCGCGGTGGATGCGCGCCGCAACCGGGACTTCTTCATCGTCGCGCGGACCGATGCTCGACAGGTCACCGGTCTGGATGATGCCATCCGCCGATGCAGGCGGTATAGAGAGGCGGGCGCCGACGCGCTCTTCGTGGAGGGGCCCCGGAGCGTTGAGGAGCTCGCCACGATTGCTCGTGAATTGCCCCCGCCACTTGTTGCCAATATGCTGGAGGGAGGGGTGACACCCTTGCTCACGAAAGAGGAGCTGGAATCGATCGGATTCCAGCTTATCGTCTGCCCGCTCACCGCGCTCTACGCCTCAGTCAAGGCCATGCAGGAGATCTTCGGACTGCTCAAAACCGCCGGCACCACACGGGCTGCCATGGATCGCCTGCTGCCCTTTCAGCAGTTTCATGACATCATCGATCTCGACGGCTACTATGCGCTCGACGAACGGTACCGCACGCATGACGACACTCCTGGCTCATCCTAATGTCCTGACGAGGATCAGGCCGTACACCCTTCGACACCCGGCCCGCCGGAAGGCGAAAGGGAGGTACACCTCGCAGCGACGGTGCACAGCAAGAAAGGAGCAGGGAGCATGAAGTGTCCAGCTTGTGGAAATGTGCTCAGTCAGATGATGGCCGGAGACATCACCGTCGATGTCTGCAAAGGGCGGTGTGGGGGAGTGTGGTTTGACAACTTCGAGCTCAAGAAGGTTGACGAGCCACACGAATCCGCAGGGGAGATCCTCCTGGACATCGAGAGGAACGAGAAGGTCATTGTCGATCGTTCGAAGAGGCGACGCTGTCCGAAATGTGACACGATCATTATGATGCGGCATTTCTCTAGCATGAAGCAGCACGTTGAGGTTGACGAATGTCCCGGCTGCGGGGGCTACTGGCTAGACATCGGTGAACTAACGGCGATACGGAAGGAATTCAAGACCGAGGAAGAGAGACGGAAAGCAGCAGAGAAATACTTTGCCGAGGTCTTCGATACACACCTGGCCGAGATGCGGGCGAGAGGCCAGAAGGAGGCCGAGCGCGCTCGGAACATCGCCGGGATCTTTCGCTTCATCTGCCCAAGCTACTATCTTCCGGGCAAACAGGACTGGGGAGCGTTCTAAAGGAGAAAAGGCATGCGAATTATCGGGGGCCTTGGAGCGGCGGTCGTTGCCACTGCCGTCCTGGTGAACGGACTCTTGATCGCGCCTGAATCGGCAGCGATACGAGGGTGCCCGGATTACGTGTTCCACGAAGGGCGGGTGGTCGAGATAGGCGACACAACGATCAAGATTCACGAGTGGGCGGGTGTGTATACCTATCGACTGGGCTCGACGGAGCGATGGAGGTTGGAGGCGAGCCAGATCCGTCAGGGCGACAAGGTGCAATTCCTCGCCTGCAGCGCGGGGGAGATCGCGAAGGACTTCAAGAAAATGTGAGCGGGATTCGCCGCTCCCCCCTCGACGGCTAGTGCCGGTCCAACAATATACGCCTAAATCGTGAGGCCGGGGAAAGCGATAGATCTTAGCACGACACCTGTCCACATTTAGCCGCAACAAGTTGGAACGGCACTAGCCAGAGGAACTGTAAATGAAAAAATTGCTCGGGTATGTTCTGGTTGCGGCTTTAGTGTTCGGATTTCGGTCCCTGGCCGTGGCCGAAGGCAGGACCGTCGTCAAGTTTGGGAGCGATCTTGCGATTGAAGAAGGGATGCGGGTCAGGGACGCAGTGGTCATTGGCGGGCATATCACCGTGAACGGGGTCGTCGAGCATGATGTGGTGGCGGTAGGCGGGTCGGTCATGTTGGGCCCTGAGGCAGTCGTTGGCCGGAATGCAGTCTCGGTAGGAGGGACAATTGACAGAGCAGAGGGGGCAGAGGTCCAGGGCGACATCGTCGAGGTAAATATTCCGGGACTTGCTTCGGCCTTCACGGCCGCTTTCTGGAGTAACTGGGAGGGACTGCGCTGGGCCCTCACCATCATTTCTTTCATTGCGTTTCTGGGGTTTCTGGCCCTGGCACTGTTGACTGTGGCCCTTCTCCCGAAGCCGGTCGGCCTGATTTCGTCGGCAGTGGAGAACCATACGCTGAAGGTCGGCCTGTGGGGGATTTTGGCGATGGCTCTGATCGTTCCACTGGCGATACTCCTGGCGGTATCGGTGGTGGGGATTGTGTTGATACCCCTGTACGTTTTTCTGGTCGTCTGTGCATTCCTGGTCGGTTACATTGCGGTTGCCCGGCTTATCGGCAACAAGATCACCATAGCTCTGAAGACACCTGACCGGCCAATGCTCTGGGAGACGTTCTTGGGGCTGATAGTGCTCTGGACGATCGGCTGGGTGCCGATTGTGGGCTGGCTGGTCAAGGGATCATCCGCCCTGCTTGGTCTGGGCGGCGTCATAGCCTGCCTCCTCAGCGCCCGCAAGGCCTAGGAGGGAAGGCCCGAAGGCACATCCTTGCAGTGGCCGACTGTTTCAGGGGGGGTAGGCGCGGTCAGGACGGACGACCCAGCGCTTCAGGAACGATACCAACCCTCAGGATGTCGAGTTCCCTGAATGGGCGACCCGCGATCTGGATGCCCAGGGGTAAGCCACGGGCATCGGTGCCGACCGGTACGACAAGAGCGGGAAGGCCGCTCTGGTTGAACGGGGCCGTGTAGCGGGTGAGAGCCCGGTGCACGGGCTCCGCCCGGTCCCCCATCGTGATCAGACGGGTGCCAAGAGCCGGCGCCGCCACGGGAAGAGCCGGCAGCACCAACACATCAACTCGGTCGAACAGATGCAGGAAGCCATTCGCCACCTGCCGGCGCAGACGCTGGCCCTGCACATAATCCACTGCCATCAAGAACTCCCCGAGTTGCAGCCGTACGCGCACGTCCGGGCCCAGGTCACTTGCTCGCTGGCGCAGACGCTCCCGGTGAAACGCCGACGCCTCTACGTGCAAGACCACAAACTGTGCTGCCCGGATGAACGACATGGGGGGCGGCTCGACCACCGATACGAGGGCCCCGGCCTCCCTCAGCCGCTCCAGTGATACCTGCCAGGCCCTGGCCACGTCATCCTGAAGCGGATGAAGCCACTCGTCGGAAGGTCGGCCGACCCGAAGCCCGACCAGCGCGTCGCTGACCCCCGTCACACCGCCAGTCTGGTCGGATGCGTCATCACCTCCGTCTGCCATAGCCCGGGCCAGCCGGGCGGCTGCCTCCAGCCCCGAACTGAGGGCGGGTGTATCCTGCGGGGACACGCTCCTTGCGATGACGGCCTGGGCGAAGGCCCGCTCCTCTTGGAGAGGGTCATCGGCCATCACCGCCCACAACACCGCTGCGTCGCCGCAGGTGGCCGCCAGCGGTCCCACATGATCGAGGCTCCATGACAGCGGAAGCACGCCCCGGCGGGTGACCCGTCCGTATGTCGGTTTCAGGCCCACCACTCCGCAGGCGGCTGCCGGGATGCGAATCGACCCTCCTGTGTCAGTGCCCACGGCACCCAGGGCCAGTCGCGCCGCCACCGCAGCCGCCGAACCTCCGCTTGACCCGCCCGCCATATATTCGGGCCCCCGGGGATTCTTAACCGCGCCAAAGTGGGGGTTTTCTGAGGTGACCCCGTAGGCCAGCTCGTGCAGGTTCGCGGCGCCCACGATGACAGCCCCGGCCGCCCGTAGGCGGGCCACTACATCCGCATCAGTGGAGCTGAGCGCTCCGTCAAGGGCCCTGCTGCCCCCTGTCATGGTGTACCCCCGCATTGCCATGAGGTCTTTGATCCCTATCGGGATACCGGCAAGGACGCCTGCCGAGCCCGACGCCAGCGCTCTATCAGCGGCCATCGCCTCGTGGCGAGCCTGCTCCTCGAAGACCGCGATGAACGCGTTCAGCCCTTCGGCTTGCCGGATTCGCTCGAGGTGTTTCTCGACCAACTCGAGTGCGGAGAGTTGTCGTGCACGCAACAGGGGAATCACTGCGGTGAGCGCCATCGTAAAGTCCCACCTGGCTGGGGCAGGGCGAGTGTCTCCGCGTGCGACGGTCTGAAGTCCGCCTCCTGCCGCTGTCCGCACCTGTGCTGTGAGGTCCGTGGGTTGCTCGGCCCCCGTGGAGAGTCCGCCAAGGGGGGTTGCCTCAAACGCGGGTTCGGCAGCATCTGGTACGGCTTGGGCCGCGAGAAACTCCAGCTCCATCAGGTGCGCTTCAAGGCGCGCCGCCCACTCTTCGACCCGGTCGGAGTCCATCGGCTTCCCGCGCAGGCGCCTGATAGCCGTTACCATCTCCCGAAGGATCTCTCTGGACACTCGTTCTCGCTCCTCCGCGCGACGTTATCATAGGCAACGACCTGGAACAAACAGAATGCTTCCTGCCGCGCGAGACCTCCGAGGCGAGCGTCCAGATATTACGATCAGGAAGGATAGCAGTGCAGCTACACTTAGGTTGACGGAGGGCGGCTCTGGCTCTCGTGGTCGCTGAGGCCGAGCCCCATAGTGGAGCACGCTGGATGTACAACGGCCTGCTACGGCCTGAGTGACTCGTCACACCTCCAGCGCAAACATGGTCTGGCTGTTTTTCACTCCTGGGATCGGCCGAATCTTGTCGTACACGAGGGCCAGGATCTCCTCCGCCGTCTTTGCCTTCACCGAGGCTACCACGTCATACAAACCGCTGACCAGGAACGTCCCATCCACGCCCTTCAGCTTCTTCACCGCATTGGCGACCCTCCGATCTTTCCCCGGTTCGACCGAGATCAACACGATTGCCATCGCCATCGCCCATCCCTCCCTTCGTTGTTTTTCACACGTTTCGCTCTATGTGTCCTCCGATTTGAGCGCCCGACCCATCAGGTCGGCCACCGCCTCCTGCGGAGACCTACTCTCAAAGAGGATCGCGCAGATCTCGCGACAGATCGGCATCTCCACGGAGAAGCGTTCCGCAAGGGTGACCGCGGCCCTCGCCGCGTTGACCCCTTCCTTCACGGTCGGGCTGCGCCGCAACAGGTCGGCCAGAGAGGCGCCTTTGCCAAGCGCCAGCCCCAGTTGCCGGTTTCTCGACAGATCCCCGGTGCACGTCAACACCAGGTCTCCAAGCCCCGCGAGTCCCGCGAATGTATCGGCACGCGCGCCCATCGCCACCCCCAGCCGTGCCATTTCACGCACGCCTCTGGTGACCAGCGCAGCCAGCGCGTTATGCCCCAGCCCAAGCCCGTCCACGACGCCCGCGGCGATGGCGATCACGTTCTTTATTGACCCGCCTAATTCCACGCCCAAGGGATCCGATCCCGCATAGACGCGAAAGGCCGGACTGCTCAGCAGACTCTGGACCCGCTTCGCGGTCGCCTCGTCGTCTGAGGCCGCGACCAGAGCGGCGGGTAACCCACGACTCACCTCCTTCGCGAAGCTGGGACCCGACAGCACGGCGAGGGACGTCACCTCGGGGGCCACCTGTCGGATCACTTGGGACATGGTCATGCATGTGGCGTGTTCCAGGCCCTTTGTGGCGCTGATCAGGAGGGCAGGGGTCTCGAGGAATGGACGGATCTCCGAGAAAACCGAACGAAGGACATGGGAAGGCGTCACCAAGAGAATGACCGAACGGCCGCGGCCGAGCTCTGCGAGGGAGGTCGTAATCTCGAGGGTCTCGGGCAGTTCGACCCCCGGCAGGTAGATACCGTTCTCCCGCTCCCTCGCCATCGTGACGGCGAGCTCAGGCTCCCATGCCCAGAGGGTGACCGAGTATCCCTTCTCGACCAGGAGCTTGGCGAGGGTCGTCCCCCAGGCCCCGGCTCCGACGACGCCAATCCGTTCCACCGATCGGCTCCTAGTGCCGTTCCAATTAACTTCGCCTAGCGGCAAGGCTTCCCCCCAGGGCGCTCCCTGCGACGTACCAGACTGTACGCCGGGTACCCGCGCAGTGGGTGCGGCCCTGGGGTCCGCGCCTTGCTATGCTCGTTTCTTGGTCCGGCACAGTGTCCTACCAAGTTAGGGCGAAATAGTTGGAGGAGTACTAGCGGC
The DNA here is from genome assembly GCA_016207095.1 of Candidatus Methylomirabilota bacterium. GTDB lineage: Bacteria > Methylomirabilota > Methylomirabilia > Methylomirabilales > Methylomirabilaceae > Methylomirabilis. Next base: position 23,129 of record JACQQF010000057.1, read on the forward strand.
TCTCGGGCCGCCTCCGAATGAAGAGCAACCAGAGAAGCCCGAGGAGCGACGCCGCCATGAGAGCGAGACTGACGACTTGGGCGGTCCGAAGCGGCCCCAGCATCAGGCTATCAATCCGGAGCCCCTCGACGAAGAATCGACCGAGGGAATAGAGCCCAAGATAGCAGAGCACGAGGGCGCCCGGGACCTGTTCCAGGCGGCGGCGGAGCAGAAAATAGAGGATGCCGAAGACCGCGAGATCCCATACCGATTCGTACAGGAACGTGGGATGGAAAAATTCGAAGGTCGCCAGTTGGGGCGGCCGGTGGTACGGCTCGATGTAGAGTCTCCACGGCAGATCGGTCGGGGTCCCGAAGGCCTCCTGATTGAAGAAGTTTCCCCAACGACCGATCGCCTGCCCCAGCACAAGAGAAGGGGCCAGGATGTCCATATAGGTCAAGGTCGGGAGCTTCTTCCGAACGGTATAGATCACCGTGGCCAACGCTCCTCCCAGGATGCCGCCGTGTATCGCCAGACCGCCCTCCCAGACCGCCAAGATCCTAGACGGCCTCGGAGCGTAGTAACCCCAGTTAAACAGGACGTAATACAGACGGGCCCCTACCAGGGCCGCCATCACGCCCAGAACGATGACGTTGAGGAGCTGATCAGGGTCTTCCCGACGTTGGATCGCCTCACGGTGGGCCAGGGAGGTCCCCAACAGGACGGCGGTGGCGATGAGGAGCCCGTACCAGCGGATGGAAAGCGGGCCGATCTGCAGGGCGATCGGGCCAGGCGACGCGAACATTCGAACCTCAGTGCGCGTTGGGGTCAGACCATTCAGGGCCTTAAGGCTGACGCCCACTCTAGCCAAAAATCGAGTGAAGTCAAGGCAAATCTGGCCGCACGATCACCTCGAAGCGCGCCAGAGGCGAGTCTCCGGATGGAAGCCGTTCCACGCACACCAGATGGCCATTGCGGTCGGATGTGAGAAGAGTCGCCTCTCATCATCGGACGCTCGCAGCGTCCATCTCACAGACGCACCGAAAGCCAAGTAAGATGTGCCGAGCCTCCTTCACGCGGCCGTGGCGGGCCGCGGCCCTGCAGATCCCCGGCTGATCATCCCAGGAGCCGCCCCCCTTGATGACAGCCTTGCCATCGGCGAACTCGGAGCTGGTCCACTCGAAGACATTGCCAGCCATGTCGAAGCAGCCGTAGGGACTCACCCCTTGCGGGTAGCTCCCGACCTCGGTGGTGCCGCCCACTCGATACTCGGCATTGGCATACTCCGGCCGCCACCGATTCCCCCAAGGAAAGTAGCGGCCCTCCGTGCCCCTGGCAGTCTTCTCCCATTCGGCTTCGGTTGGCAGGCGATATCTCCGATCTTCCTGCTCGCCCCGCCACCGGGCATACGCGAGGGCATCGCCGAGGCTGACCAGGACCACCGGATGGAGGCCACGCCCCTCCGGATGCCGCCGGTCGCGCCAGAGGTATGGCCTCACCTTTTCATAGGGATGCACCAGATAACCCTGGCGCCGGTATTCCTCGTCGCTGATAAATGGAGCCCGGTGTCCGGTCTGCCGGATGAACCGCTGATAGTCCTCGTTGGTGACGAGGTAGCGGTCGATCGCGTAACTCTCGACCGTCAAGCGCTGGCGACGCAGTTCAGCGTCGAACCATCGATCACGCCGCGCTGCCTCCCCGCCGATCCGATAGGCATAGGCCCGCTCCTTGGCATCGCTCCCCATCCAGAAAGGGCCGGCCGGAACGACAGCCAGCCGATCGTCGCTTCGACACCCTGCGGCCCAGGCCCGACCAAGACGTGGGGACAGGACAAGAGTCATGGCCCATTGGAGGAACCGGCGTCGGGTCATGCTTCGCACTGCCGCCTTCCCTTGGCCACCCCCCAAGTGGGCGTCATCTACGACAGGACGACTTCCTCTTCAAAGAGAATGAAGGATGATGTCCGTGCGGCGCCCAGGGCCTCGTGGAGCAGGTCCCTGGCCTTTCTTGTCTTCGTCTCTTGAAGCTTCGCTTCAAAGAACCTGATGTAGAAATCGTCCGGCGACACAACGATGGAAGCCTTCAGTCGGAGCCCCGACTGGCTGATCGTCCTGGCGTAAGTGACGGAATGGCTTTTGCCGGGCGGAATCCTCGTATCGAACAGCTCCTGCGAAAGGTCCAAGGTCACCTCGCGACCGATCCGCTCTTCTTGCATGCTGTCTTTGAGCGATCTTCCCTTCCCGTCCATCAACTCGAACCGCACCAGCACCTTCGGTGTCACATAGGTCGGGAAGTAGTGGCCCACTCCACTGTTGGTCAGGGTGATCACGGCCTCGACTTGATCTCCCACCTGGTACCGTTCCTTATCCAGTGTCAGGCGAACCGTCACCCCAGCCCTGACCATCTCCGGATCGTGGATCCCCCGCCACAGGTGGCGCCGATCCGGCATGTGGCAGCTTTGGCATGAGTTCCCCATTCGCCCG
>JACQQF010000056.1 GCA_016207095.1 Candidatus Methylomirabilota bacterium
CATGGCGATGACCCACTTGGGGTCGGGCATCTGGTCGTAGAGGGTCTTGATGCGGGGGGCCATCTTCTCGGTGACGGTCCCGGCGACGATCATGACGTCGGACTGCCGGGGGGAGGGGCGGAAGACGCCGGCCCCCAGGCGGTCGAGGTCGAAGCGGGAGGCCCCGGTCGCCATCATCTCGATCGCGCAGCAGGCGAGGCCGAAGGTCATCGGCCAGGGGGAGGACTTGCGCGCCCAGTTGAAGAGCCAGTCGAGGGAGGTCGTGACGATGTTGGGGTCGAACCTACCTTGAAGGATACCCATCCGCTCTCTCCTTTTTCGCTATATCCTTATCCCCTCCCCACACACCCCCTTCTCCCCTGCCAGGGGAGAAGGCTAGGATGAGGGGTGCTTCTGATCTCTACCACTCCAACTTTGCCAAGTCCCTCTGAAAGAGGGAACTGATAATCCAATCCAGCGCAACCCGGATCCGGTTCTTCCACCCGAAAAGCTTGACCAGGAAGACCGAGCGCCACAGCAGCCACGCAGGCAGGCCGGAGAATGCCATCCCCGCGATCTCCCCGACTCCATCGCCGGCCCCGAGGGAGACCAGGTCCCCGCGGTGGCGATACACAAACGGTTCCTTCCGTTCACCTCGAAGTCCTCTCATAATGTTGTCGGCGACACAGTCTGCCTGTTGAATGGCCACCTGGGCAGTGGGCGGCAGCGCCGCATTGAGACGGCCATCCCAGCAGTGGGCGCAATCCCCGATCGCAACCACGCCGGGGAACGCCGGGATCTCCAGATATTCATCGACGACAACCCGCCCCAGTTTATCCTTGTCCACCGGCAGCGCCTCTACGATCGGGTTCGCCTTGACCCCTGCCGTCCAGATGACAGTGTCCGTCGTCACGACGTCCCCGTTCGCCAATTCGACCGCCCCGTCGCTGACGCGGACCACCGGCGAGTAGAGTCGAACGTCGATCCCTTTCTGCTTCAACTTCTCCAGACCTCTGTTGGCCAACTGATCGCTGACGCACGGGATGATCCTTCCGGTCGCTTCGGCCACCACAACCCTGACCTCCCGCACATCGAGGTGCGGATAATGCCTCGCCAGCGCCTTCCGGGCAAGATCGTGGATTTCGGTCGCCAGCTCGACGCCAGTGCAGCCGGCCCCTACCAGGGTGAAGGTGAGCAGCCTTCGCCGCTTACTCGGGTCGCGCTCAAGATCGGCCCGCTCGAACATCTCCAGGATGTGGTTGCGAAGCCTGACAGCGTCTTTGAGCGTCTTGAAGTTAAACGCCTTCTCCTCAGCCCCGCTGATCCCGAAGTAGTTGGTCACGCTTCCCAGGGCGATGACGAGATGGTCGTACCCCACCTCGCCGGAATCGGTGAGGACCTTCCGCCCCTCCAGATCGATCGACCGAATCTCCCTCGTCTCAAAGGTCAACCGCGTCTTGCCGCTGAGGGCGCGGACCGGCCAGACCACATGGCGTGGCTCGATGATGCCCGACGTGACCTCGTGGAGCATCGGCGAGAAGAGGTGGAAATTGCGCGCGTCCAGTAGGCGGATCTCAAGCGTCTTCTCTTCTCGGAGGCGCCGCTCCAGCTCCAAAGCCGTGAACAGCCCCCCAAACCCCGCGCCCAGAATAACAATCCGTCGCGCCATTACCCTAACCCCGCACCCGTAGGAAGCCCGATGCTCCTGTCCTGAACCAGCCCGGCGAGGAGCTCCTGCATGCCCCCATTGGAACCAGGGGGAAGCGTCGCAAACAATACCCCCTTGTGAGAGACGGCCCTCGCATCCACCTGAGGCGTTGTCGATACTGCCACAATCGGCAGCTCAGGCGCAAGCTCCTTGATGGCCGCAATGATCAGGAGGCCATTGAGGCCGGGCGTCTCCAGATCCAGGATCAGTAGATCAGCCTCTAGAATCCCTACCGCCCCCAGAGCCTCCATGCCGGACTCACAAAGCGTCAAACGATACCCATCGCGGTCGAGCGCCCTGGAGGCCGCCTCCACCATCTCCCGCCTACTCGAACAGACAATAATGTGCATGGCCTATCTTGCCGGTTCCCATCCGTTCTGGCTGAGCACTGAGCCTGCCGAAGTGTCGAAGCCTGTTTTGAACATTGAACACAGTCGTCATCGACGCAGATAGGCAAAGAATGTACCAACCCGGAAAGAGGAGCAGAGCCAATGGGCGAAGCTTTCTAACTAACTGGTAGATAAGGGGAAAACCTAATTCAATGGAAGATTCATCAGGGGAGGGCCTGGTTGATTAGGGTGGGAATTTCTCCGGGTGGGTCGGAGTTGTTCCTATTGGATCGTCGGCGGAAGGAGACAGAGATTCTATTAACGTGGGATAAGGGGGGAACATCGGACTTGAAGTTGGGTGCACCGGGGCCCTCCGGCGTCCTATGGGATCGTCACTGGACAGGAGCTGCGGGCTTTGCCAGAGCTATGTCCTCTAGAACCACTCGCCGAAATACCTCCTGGTCGCCGAAGCGTTTGCGTGCATCCAGGATTTCGATGCCCGCGATTCGTCCGTCGGCCGCATAGTCCACTGCAATACCCTCTGCCACGTGCTCAGTGGTCACGGTGGTCTCGATGAAGCGAATGTAGAGCGCATCCACCTGCGCGTCATAAGTGATTCTCATCGTATCAGGTCTCCTCATCAAAAGTAGTACACATAGACGGTTACGACCACAATCTCTTCGGCCTCCTCAACAAAGACAGGGCGGACCTACTTTGTGGCGTAGAATCTACCGTTCCAGTCCCCTCGAAACTCGAAGTCCTTTCGACACTCCAGCCTTCCCTGCTCAGCCGCCTCCCAATTGGCGGCTCGAATCACATCAATTACCTCCTGCTCCGTCGTGCCACGATAGCGGATGTTCGCGCGGCCGTGACCCGAGAGCCGAACAGGTTTCATCGACTGTGGGTCACCCTACCAGGTGTCATCACGCGCACCGCTCCACCGCGTAGAAGAAGCATCAAGTATTCATGGATGCCACCCATGAAGAAAATGCCCTCGTTTCAGGCGAGTCGATTCTACCCTCATCCCACCAAGGAAGGCAAAATCTTTTATCTTGGCGACTGGCTTTTGACAGGCGCAGGAAAGAACGGTATCAAGGTGTCCTGATATGGAGGGCGAGACAGGAGGGAATGCATTCATGAACGCACGCGCCATCTGCTATCTGGTGCTTTGCTGCTTCCTGGCGCAATCGGCCAACGCGCTCGCCAACGACCAGCCGACTGATCCTTGCAAGCCTGCCGAGGCCGAAGACCAACCCAAGCCACCGTCGGAGGAGAAAGATCAGGTCCCGCCCGCCAAGAAGCCGTCCGAGATACTGCTGTACAAGAGGAAACGGCCCGACACCGCTCCGACTAAGCCCGGAGGGCCAGCAGAAAGACCAGAGACACCGGACAAGTAATCGGCGGTAGAGGGCCTAGGAGAACAACTGCAACTGCGCACTCAGTGTTGCGAAGGGCCAATGCTGCGGCGAAACAGCACGAAGGTTCGTAGCGCGGCCGCGAGGCCGAGAACAAGTGGGACGATAATCAGCGCGCCAAGAACCGAGATGACTGGCCACCAAGGTGCGTCAACAGTCGGCGACATGACGAGATACGTGCGCACGCTCCAAGCTGCGGCAAGTGCAAGGGCAACGACAAGTGCCACGAGGTTAAAGCGTAAGACCGTGCTGGATTGAGCACCCGACGGGGAAAGCCGGAAAAACGCCCAGACCACCACGCCAGCGATGGGCACCAAGACCAAAAGGGCAACGATCACTGCTGCACTCCAACGACAAAGCTACGCTGCGGCGAACCGACTGTCGAGTCTAACAAGTGGGCGTCCATCGCCCCGGGGATGAGAAGCATCAGCGCGTTATCGACGATCTCCATGACCGCAATCGAGAGGGTATCAGCGGCCAGGGGCAACATGTGTTCTTCGTCAACTATCACTCGTGCTTTAGTACCGTGATCGTGTTTACCGACGTCATTGGAGCCTGTACATCAACAACGAGCGTGTACAGAACCTGTTGTTTGTGAGTGCCTCGGTATTCCGGCCATTTGCGTTCCAGGCTCCCTCTGTAGTGACGCTCAATGGGGCGGCCTTGTTCAACGAAGAAGAGGTCTTCAGTTTGCGTTCCATCTCTCTTGTCATACCGCAAGCCGATCACGAAGGCGCTTTGGACAGAAGTTGGTTTTGATACCGTCAATTGCTTAAGCTCTCCGTCATCCTGTCGAATTCGGATACCTTGGCTATTCAATAGCGCAAGGGTGTCCTTCCCGGTGTTCGAATTGTCACCGTCAAGATGGCGCTTCCAGATGCCATCCAAATCACTGCACAGATCGCTCATGGCAACCAACGCTCGTTAGGCGGCATTCAATGGAGTAATCCGCTCGATCTTCTTCTTGATCGACTTTGTCGCGTCCCAAAGATCAACGGCTCGTTGAGCGTTGAGCCAAAACTCCGGGCTGGTGCCGAACAACCGGGAAAGACACAGGGCCATCGAAGGACTCACGGCGCGACGCTCGCGGAGCAGCTCGTTGACGGTCTGGCGCGACACGCCCAGGGCCTTCGCAAAACCGGCCACGGTCAACTCATAATCCGGAAGAAAATCCTCGCGAAGCATTTCCCCCGGATGGGTTGGGCGAACCTGCCTTTCCCTCGTATTCGGAATGCTCATGACTTCCCTCTCTTTCAGTGGTAGTCCGTTATCTCCACGTCGTACGCGTCGCAGTCAACGAAGCGAAAACAGATCCTCCATTGAAGGTTGACGGCAATCGCACACTCTCCTTTGCGTTCCCTTTCCAATGCATGGAAACGGTTACTGGGAAGAGCCTTCAGGTCGTCCAAGCTTTTTGCGATGTCCAGGTACTCCAGGCGTCGTTTCGCTCTCTTCCAGATGTCGGACGGAAGCCGTTTCGATTTTCCGGTCTCGTACAGCTCCCGTGTATGCCGGTCAGCGAACGTCTTGATCACGTCTCAACGGTAACTCGTCACGTGACAGATGTCAATACGGAAAGCCCCCCTTACGCCCGCGCTACCCCGCGGGACAAGCGGCACGGCGCTTGCTGCTTTCCGCAAGCGCCGTGCCGCGAAGGACCGGCGGGCTCAGCACGTAGTTATACGGCGTGTTCATCTCAGTTCTTGATTCGCACCGCAACGTCTTGGAGGACCGCGAGGACTTGCTTCCGCTTGTCCGGCCAGATGTTAAAGACCCTCGCACTCGGATGGTGAGTTTCAAGGATCCTTGCAGCGGAGCGTTCTTCGACGAAGGGCCGCGCCCGTTGGGCCGCCTTGCCTACGAGGACGACAACAGCGAGGCGAGGCAGCAACTGCAGAAGTTTACCGAGGTATTCTGCCCCTTCCACGATGTCGGTCGAACCGGCCGGGCGAATTCGGACTTGATTGCCCAAGTACCACGGGATGACATTCCAGAGAATCGTGTCTTCCCGTGGGATCGCAGCTTGCCGGAGCAAAAGGCACATGTTGCGGGCGGTTGGATCCGGGTTGTTCCGCGAGACGAAGCCAGAGCGGACAGCCTTCGAACCAGGTGCCTCCAGCAGGAACAATGCTTTGGCCTCCAGCCCCCCATCGAGAGGGTCGAAGTACGGTATTGCATCAGGGAGGCCCCTCTCGACCCTGATGGAATGGACAAACTCAGTCAAGGGGGCGATGTGAGGATTGTCGAGTGCCGACATGCGTTGAAGTTTCTCTGCGGCGCAAGCAAGCGAATAGGGCTCGTGACTGGCGAACATCGGATCAGCTATTCCTCAAGGCTGTATAACGTCAGGGGTGAGCGGACGGTGACCTGCCGCGGGTCACCGGTACGCTCCACCCCTTGGTTCACCGTTTCTTTTTCTTTCTTCTGTCCACAGGCGCATGTCGAGGTGGACCCGTGAAATCCCCTGTTGAAGAGCAACCTGTTGTGCGAATGCCTGGAACTTTGCGCTGATTTCCGGAGTCAATCCATTCAGACCGGGCCAGCGGGGAAGTTCCCGTCGCTTCCCTTTCCGTTTCAGGGATGACGCAACAAGACTATCGAGGGGGATTTCCATCCAGTCTTCTGCGCTTGATAACCCGTGCTTCTCGGCGATGAAGCGGTTGTAACAGATGTCTCTCAGGAATAGGTTGAGTGCCTTGCGGGCTGCACCCCAATTTCGGGCGCCATCAGGCAACGACTTCTTCAAGTCTTCCGTTTTGCGGTCGAGGACATCCAAGAACAAGCTCTCGTTTCTCCCCCGAAAAGGTTCGATATCCATATTGGCAAGGAACCGCTGTGCCGCCTCAATGACGCCCTTCGACCCCTGATTCCGCAATGTTGATGGGCCAACCGTTGTGACTGCGATATATCGCTGCATGTCACGATAAAACTCGTCGTCCTTGTTCATCTCAATTTCGATTCGATTTGGTTCCAGGCATTGAGGAACACACTGAAATCCCGATCCTTGTTAGAGAAACGATCGAGTGCGAGAAGCTCTTGGTCGGCGTTGGCCAAGCCTCGCGCCTCCCAGCACCGTTTTGTCTTGGTGACCCAGAAATAGGAATGGATGCGCTTGACGGTCTTGCCGTGGATCACCCTGAAACGCCGAAGCAGTTCAGACGGAGGGAGGACAATGAAGCTCGTCTGCTGTTCGATGAACGAAGGCAAAACAAAGACCCAGAGATCCGCCGGTGACTTCTGAATCTTGGTGGGGTCGTGAGTCCACCATCCCGCGGCGAGGAGTCTGTTCTGAACGAGAAGCGGGCGGTGGGTCGGATTGAAATCCTTGGAAAACTTCACCTGGATGGAAACCGCCTTGCGGTTCCTTGCGTCGGTCACCAGCAGGTCAACGCCGGTGTCCTTGGACGGCACCCAAACGTTCCAGCGAGGGTAGGTCTGCTCGATGTGGGAACCGACGAGATACTCACCGGCATGGACTGTGAACGGTGGTTTCATTTATCTCCGGCGAACTATTAGGTCTACCGCTCCGGTTCCTGCAGTATATCTTCGTGAAGGGGGCCTAACCCTCAAGATCAAAAATCTCCTGCAATTATCGTCGGTTGGCTAGACTACGTCAAGCTTCCTCGTACCGACAAACATTGCGGAACTCGCAGTCTATCCCGACATCAACCCGCAGTGTATTCAGGCTTCACTGGAAGGCTCGGCTGAGGATGTTAGTGGGGTCTGGGGAGGGCTGCCGATCTGCCGCGTGCCTGAATGAAAGCCTCCAGGGCCTGGCATGCCTGTTCGGTTCCATCCTCTGCTCGGACGATCCGACCCATCTCCTCAGCACGAGCTGAATAGTGGGGCTCCCTCAACAGCGGACGCAGATATTCGACCACGCGCGAGCCGGTGTAGTGCCTGGGATGAGGGAAGAGCTCCTGGCGCGGGGCCCTCCAGGCATGCTCATTTGAGCTTGCGGCCGTAGAGGTGGCGATTGTGGTCTCGCGAGATGGAATGCGGCCTGGTCCCACCGATCTCTGGTTTGCCGACCTCCTGTGCCGCTCGGAGGAGCGTGTCCCCACTGCCCAGCCGCTGCCGCTCCTTTGGCGGTGTCAGCCGCCCCTTCCTGCGACGATGCCGGAACAGCACCTCTGGCCCACCTTCAACAAGGACCGTCAGGGGCATGGCGGTCACGCGGTCGGCAAGCGGATATGATGCCTTGCCGGGATACAGCACTGTGAGGTGATCGAGCCGCAGATCGTGAAGGGCAATGCGCATTGACGGGGTGAGAGGTTGAGGTTTTCGTGCTAGGGTTGCAGTTGCCGTACCATGAAAATCGAACAGTCAACATTACTTTTTCATGGTATCTGCCGAAGCCCTTCCGACAAAATGGGAGAAGCCCTTAGATGACAGCGAGACCCGGGTCTTGGAGATTGTAGAGGAGGGCGTAGAGGGCGAAGTAAGGTCAAAGACAACTCTGTAATCGCCTATCCTGAACCGGTAAGAACCGAGTACCGACTGAGTCAACTTCTCCGCATGCCTTAGTGGGTCTTCTTCGTATCGGAGAAGGGCCTTCCCCAAACGCTCTCTGATGTCCGGATCAAGCCCCTGAATGTCCCTGTCGGCCCTTCGCGTATAGACAAGACGGTATTTCACCGGCCAAAGACCTGTTCATGCGTCTTCACCTTCTTGGCCTTATATTGCCCCCTGGCTTCTCTGATGCTTTCTAGATAACCAGGGGATGTTGAGGCAATGAGATCTTCCAGAAAGGCATCCCGTTCTCCCTTCTTCATTCGCTTAACTGCCGCGATAATCTCCTCCGGCTTCACTTCCATCCTCACCGTCCCGGGCATCTTTATCACCTCCTCTGAATCAGGAATGCAGTTCGGTGGTCGGCCTCTCGTTCCCAATATAGCAGAACGGGCATCAAACCCCAACCCCGACGTCAGATGATCGGCGGGCGCAATACCTTTACGAGGTAACGTTCACCTCGCAGTGTCGAAACCCGGATAAACTGATGGGTCAGGGGTGCGGAGAGGTGGAGGGGGCGATCGCCCCAAGTCGGTGAGTGGTCGCCATGCGCTGTCGTCGCCTGGTCACGGCGCGCCGCGCCCAGTCCCAGACGCGAACTCCGAGCAGGAGGGCTAGCACCCCCGCATAGTAGAAGGGATCGTTCACGCCTTTCTTGGCAAGCCACAGGTAGTGCAGCACGCCCAGCATTCCGATGACATAGATCAGCCGGTGGAGCCGCCGCCAGTTCTTCCCGCCCAGGCGCTTGATCATGCCAGTCGTGGACGTGGCGGCCAGCGGCACCAGCAGGGTCAGCGCAATCATGCCGACGGTGATGTACGGACGCTTGACGATGTCGGCGATCATCTGCTGCCATGCAAAGAAATGGTCAATCGCAATCCAGACGGTAAAATGGAGACAGGCGTAGAAGAACGCGAACAGGCCGAGCAGGCGCCGCAGGCTCATCTGCCACGCGATGCCGAACAGCAGCCGGATGGGGGTCATCGCGAGGCTCGCAAGCAGCAACCTGAGCGTCGTGTCTCCCAACAGGTGGGTGGCGTAGGAGATCGGATTGGCGCCAAGCCCATCGGTGAAGAACCGATAGACGAGCAGCAGCAGGGGCGACAGCGCGACGCCCCACACCGCGACCTTCAGGATGATCCGCGCTCGCCTGGACACGATGGTCAGTAGTCCTCGAAATGCTTCGCTCTAAGTACTCTGGTTCATAAGTATAGCGACGTATTCTCCGGGGGAACCGAATACCGCCCGCCCTTCGACGCGCTCAGGACAGGCCCTTCGAGACGGCCCTTCGAGCCGCCTCAGGACAGGCCCTACGGGCCTCCTCAGGGCAAACGGATTCGTAAGCGTATTTATGAAATGCTGCACTAAGTTGGTGGGCACTGTGCCGGGCTAAGAAACAAGCATAGCAAGGCGCGGCACCCGGGGCCGACCGAGGCGTACATTATCAGGTACGTCGCAGGGAGCGCCCCGGGGGCCAGCAACGCCGCTAGGCGAAGTTTATTGGCCCGACACTAGTAGTGCTTCTTCAGGTCCATCCCAGTGTAAAGCGATGCGACCTGGTCGGCGTACCCGTTGAACATCAGGGTCTGCCGCCGCCGAAACTCCCCGATGCGCCGTTCGGTCGCCTGGGTCCAGCGAGGATGGTCAACGGCCGGGTTCACGTTGGAGTAGAACCCGTATTCGCTCGGTGTCGCCTTCTCCCACGCGGTCTTGGGCTGCTCGCTCACGAACCGGATCCGCACGATCGACTTTGCGCTCTTGAACCCATACTTCCACGGCACGACGACGCGCACCGGCGCGCCATTCTGGTTCGGCAGCACCTGCCCGTAGAGGCCAAACGTCAACAGCGTCAACGGGTGAAGCGCCTCATCCAACCGCAATCCCTCGACGTAGGGCCACTCCAGCGACGAGAAGTTGAGGAGGCCCTTTCGCTGTCCCGGGAACTGCGCCGGGTCGAGGAGCGTCGTGAACTCCACAAACTTGGCCTTGCTCGTCGGCTGCGCCCGCTTGATCAGCGAGGCCAGCGGGTATCCGATCCACGGGATCACCATCGACCACCCCTCGACGCAGCGCAAGCGATACACGCGCTCCTCGAGCGGAAACAGCCGCATCAGCTCTTCGACGTCGTACTTCTTGGGGCGCGCCACGTGCCCATCGACCTGTATCGTCCAGGGGCGCGGCTTGAGCGTATGCGCCAGCCGTGACGGATCATCCTTATTCACGCCGAACTCGTAGAAGTTATTGTAGGTGGTGATGCTCTTGAGCGTGGTCGGTGCATCTTGCACCGCGAACTTCTCCTTGCGCTTCGCCTTGAGAGGTTCGCCGGCTGAGACTGCCGCCGTGGCCGATCTGGCCGGGGCCAGCGCCATGGCCGCCATCCCGATCAGAAAGGATCGCCGGTCCAGGTAGAACTGAAAGTCGGTGATCTCCGACGATTTGATGTCCGGGGCCCGCTTGATCAGCATCCCACTCTCCCTACGAGCCAAGCTGCGATGATAATGGCCTCATCTATTTGACGCTCAGCAGCGTGAAATGGATTCGCCGCCCTTGAGGTTGGACAGTGCCTCTTAAGATAGTATAGCCAATCATCGGTCTCATGTGAACTGCAAGAGATGCCAACCTGCGCGCTGATGTTCAGTCTGTGGCATTCAAGAAGGATCACGATGCGGGGGCTCAGTTCAGGGAGCGTACAGCGAGGCCGCGGACCTCGAACGTCAGGGTGTCGTGCGGGCGCTGCTCGTCGTCAACGAGCGAGAGCGTATGCCTCCCGGGATGCGGGTCCCAGACAACCAGGTCGGTGGCTGAGCCAAGGTCTGTTGCGTCCAGGAGCCACCGAAGGGGCGCGCGACCCGACTGTGCTTCGAGGACGACCCGCTGGCGCAACGGCGGGATGTCCGGGTCGAGGGCGATGACCGTTCCCCGGGCGGGCGCGATGATCCGGGGGTGGTCCCCTGCAAGGGCTTGTGTGACCATCCTGGGCTCCGTCCCATCGAGGAACCATTCTGTTTGGTCCGGCTCGATCTGGAGCGGAAAGACAACCGTTTTGGCGATGACGCCGGTGGGTGGCTCCGGGGGAGGGCTGGGCGCTCTCCGGTGCAGCCAGGCCATGATGTCGAGCCAGACCGGCGCGGCACCCGTGATCCCGCTGACGTCCCGCATCGGCTCACCGGAGAAGTTGCCGACCCAGACCCCCACCGTGTAGCGCCGGGAGTAGCCGACGCACCAGTTGTCTCGCATCTCCTTGCTCGTCCCGGTCTTGACCGCGCTCCAGAACCGGGTGGCAAGGGGGCTCTCCAGGCCGAAGGTCGCGCTCCGGCTCTCCCGATCCGACAGGATGTTTGAGACGAGGAAGGCGGTCTGTTCGGAGTAGAGGCGCCGTCGGCCTCTGTTCGCCTGCTTGTCTCCCGGGGTCGTGTGCAGAGGACTCCACACCCCGCCGTTCGCCAGCGTCCGGTAGGCATTGACGAGTTCCCAGAGGCTTACGTCCGCGGAGCCCAAAGCCAGGGAGGGGCCGTAATAGTCACCCGATTCCGTGAGCCCCTCAAATCCGAGGCGCCGAAGCTGCTCGACAAACGTCTCCACACCCACGAGATCGAGTGTCCTGACGGCGGGGACGTTGACCGACGCGGCGAGCGCCGTCCGGACCGTCACCAGGCCTTTGAATTGTTCGTCGTAGTTCTTGGGCCGATAGAGGCCGCCTGCGACGGTGAGATCGAGCGGCGTATCCTCCAAGAGGGAGGCCGGGGTCAGGAGGCGCCGCTCCAGCACGAGGCCGTAAAGGAACGGCTTCAGCGCCGAACCGGCCTGGCGCCTCGCTCGAACGCCGTCCACATGGCGGGCGCTTGAGAGATCACCGCTCGCGCCCACGTAGGCCAGGACATCCCCGCTCTCGTTGTCCACGACCAGGACGGCCCCGTCCCGGACGCGTCGCGCCCGTACGGCGAGGAGGTGGCGCCTGACGGTCTCGACGCTGACGCGTTGAAGCGCGCCGTCGATGGTGGAGCGATCGTGCCCGGCAGCAGTCGATGAGGCTAGGGCAGCCCTGAGCAGGCGATAGGCCAAGTGAGGCGCCAGGGCCACCCGCGGGCCGATGCCTGGCGTGGCGGCGAGCGCCTGCGCGATGGTCCCCTCGATCTCCTCCTTGCCGATCCCCACTCCCTGGGCTTCCCGAAGCGCCCATGCGCGGCGGGTGACCGCTTCCTGTCCGGCATTCGGCGCCCTGAGAAGGGCAGCCAGGACAACAGCCTCGGCCTCGGTAATCCCGTGCGGCGCTTTCCCGAAGAGGATGTTCGCCGCCGCCGCGACCCCCTGCAGCTCGCCGCGGAACGTCACAAGGTTCACGTATGCTTCCAGGATCTCTTCCTTTGACCACTGTCGCTCGATCGCCCGGGCGAGCCGGATCTGCGACCATTTTTGCCCGAGAGATCTCGATCCGCCGCTCGGCCGGAGCCTCGCGTGGATCAGGTCGGCGACCTGCATCGGGATGGTGCTGGCGCCACGCCGGGGGCCGCCCGTGATCCGCCGGAACGAGGCGGCGACGAGGGCCCTGCCGTCAATGCCGCCGTGGCGATAGAAGCGCCGGTCCTCGGAAACGATCACCGCAGTCTGCAATGCCGGAGAGATCTCCCGGAGCGGCGTCCACGCAAATCGGCGTGCCGTCTCATCGGTCCGCAGCTCATGGATGACCTCGCCCGTTCGATCCAGCAGACGAGCATCTGAGGGACGGTGGGCCGCGCGCACCGCCTGGAAAGAAGGGACGGCCGGGGCGGGCGTCCCGAACTCCACCCAGACCAGGGCGGCCGCGCTCAGGAGCAGCAGGACGAGCACGAGTGTGCGCCGGATCACGGCTGGACCTCCAAGGGTGCGTTCGGCAGCTCCCCGAACGCCTCCGGTGCGTAGAGGGCCTCGACGCGAGTCGTGGGAAGCTGGAACCGGCCGCTCTGGTTGAGCCGGATGGTGTACTCCACGACGAAGCGCCCCTTGGGGACGTACTCGTAGTAGGCACGGAAGGCCTCGAAGGCTCGCTCCTCGAAAGCCGACCAGACCCGCCCCTCCCGCTCTTCTCCCTGGGCTGCGATCCTGGAGTCTCGCCCAAGGCCGGTGCCCAGGTGCGACGCCCCGCCGGGAATCGGGTCGCTCACCACGACCCAGGTCATGTCGCTCTGCGCCTCGATAGTCAGACGAACCCGGACGAGGTCGCCGCGACTCCAGCGACTCTGCCCACGCGGCTCGATCGGCGTGAGTGTCTTTGTGATCCGGTAGCCGCTCGACAGCGGGGCCTTGAGAGGGATCGCGGCCTGCGTCTGCACGGTCACCCACGGATGCCCGGTCCCGTCATGGCTCACGGCCAGATCTTCGACCTTCTGAGGCCAGGGGAAGGCGATCGTCTTCCCCTTTGGCGTCTGCAGCCATTCCACCCTCTGTTCGGCCCCGGCCAAGGAGGCGGTGGTCGTCCCTGTCACCGGCGCGGCCTCAAAGGCCCGCGAGAACTTCTCAACGGCCAAGGCGCCCCAGGCATTGGCCACGGTGAGGTCCCAGGCGCCGCGTCGCTGGCGGGCGAGCGCCCCGGATAGGAGCCGTGGAAGATCGTCCTGCCACTGGCCCGCCTCCAGAAGGTGCAGGATCAGCCGCAGCGCGTTGACATCGGAGGAGACCATGAGCCACCAGAGGCCATCGGAACGCTCCGTGGAGAACCCCATCGTCGTCCCCTGGAGGTTCAGCCGGGAGCGGACGATCTGCTCGGCTTCACGCAGGCGAGCCTCCCGATCAGGGATCCCTGGGACCCGGTGGAGGACATTCCACCAGTCGATGACAGCCGACGTGGGCCACAGATTGGGCTCGATCGCGATGGCTCCGACGAGTCTCGGCTCGGCGTCCAGGTACCGCGAGAGTGCCTCCAGGGCGGCCAGCTTGCGGATCGAGAGGTCGGCCGTCGGTATGGCGGACCGTCGGAGAATGTTCCCCTCGACGAACCGCTGAAGTCCCCTCTTCATCCTGAACTGGATGGGCTCCGGGATTGTCCAGCCCGACTCGTGGACCACCGCCAGGACATACGCCGTCAAGACCTCGCTCCCTTGATCCATCCTCGGAAAATACTTAAGGAGGCCATCCGAGTCCAGGTACGAGGGTAGGCTTGCGGAAAGGCTTCGCCAGCGGACGTTATCGCGCAGGGCCACGATGCGGGAGACCTCCTGCTCCAGGCAGGTGTATGGGTAGCGACTCATCCACTCCCGCACGCCGCCGAGCCCGTCGGTGAGCGAGCGGCCGACGGCGACCCGCACGCCGCCCCGGCCGGGGAGAGCATCGGCAGGGCGTTCCACTGGCAGGCGCATCGCCTGATCCCACTGCAAGAGGGTAGCCTGGAAGGTCCGGACAGGGATGGCAGGCTGCACCTGCTGTGTCACGCGGACCCGGTCCGTGATCTCCTCTGCCTTGGCCTGCACGTCGTACTGCAACGTCCGCACACCCAATGGGACCGTTATCTCCCAGCTCGCTACCTTCGCCTCGCCGGGGGAGAGCGTGATGGACTGCGGCGCCAGCGGCTTTGCCAGCCCCTTCACCTGGCCCTCGACGACCACGTCCATCGCGCGATCCGTCGTGTTCCGAACCGTGAACTCTGACAGGAAGCGATCCCCCTCGCGCACGAGCGGGGCGATCCCCGCAAGGACCATCAGGTCCTGCGTCGATCGGATCGTCGCCGAGCCGGTCCCGAATAGACTGAGCCCGCCGGTGGCGACGGCGACGATCCGAAAGCTGGTGAGCGAATCGTTTAACGGGATCTCGACGGATGCCTCGCCGCGATCATCCAAGGGAACCCGCCCCTTCCAGAGAAGCAACGTGTCGAAGAGCTCACGGGTGGTCTGTCGTCCGCCCCCTCCCCCCTGCGGCAGCGCCTTGAGGCCGAAGTGGCGCTTGCCGACGACTTGCATCTGTGCCGTTGCGGTCCGCACCCCGTACCCACGCCTCCGCATCATCGCCTCAAGGAGGTTCCAGCTCCCGTTGGGCACCAGTTCGAGGAGCCCTTCGTCCACCGCGGCCAGTGCGACCTCGCTCCCGGAGGGGAGAGGCTGCCCATCGGCCCTCCGCACGGCGATCGTCACCGCGGCCTTCTCACGAACCCGATAGGTCGCCCGCTCCGGCGAGACCTTGACCGTCAACTCGTGCGCCCGCCAGCCGACGCGGACCTCGGCCACCCCAAGCTTGAAGGATGGCTTGCCGAGATCGATCAGGGCTGTCGGCTGCACGCCGCTCACCCGGCCGCGAACGGCCAAGACAGAGATGAAGATGTTCGGCGCGTGGTGCTCCTTAACCTCAACCTCGACGACCGGCTCCTTTCCGGAGAGGGAAACGACGGAGGCCTCGAGCACCCCTTCGCGCTCGATCGCCACGAGGGCCGTCGCCTCGCGGAAAGGCATCCGGACCTGAAGCCGCGCCGTCTCCCCAGGCTCGTATCGCCGCTTCTCCGGCAAGAGATCGATCCGGTCGTTGTCCTGGGCCTCGAACCACCAGTCCGCCCCCCCAGCCACCCATACCCCCTGATGCGCCGCAGTCGTATTGCCGGATAGGTCGGTGACCGAGGCTTGTAGAATCAGATTCCCGTCCACCGGTGGTTTTCCTTCACAGAACAGCCGTCCCCTCGCGTCGGTCACCCCCTGACACAGCTCCCCGACCCGCCGAGTCTCCTCGATGTGCTCATAGGCGTAGAAGCCGCCGACGAGGCGCTTGCGGTGGGAGTAGGTCTTCCGCTCCAGAAGGTCAACGCGCACCTGAGCGCCCTCAACCGGCCGTCGCGACACATCGACGACCGCGACCCACACCTTCAGGCCGTCCCGTGACGCCACCCAGGAATCGGGCTTCATCCCCACCAGCCATCGTGCCGGCCAGACCGGGACCGTTGAGGAGACGGTCTGCACCTCGCCGTTGGGATCACGAAACTCCAGCTCAGCGAGAAGCTCTAGCGGCGTGGCGGCCCGGGGCAGGCGGGTGATGGTGGCGCGTGCCGTCCCGGCGGAGTCCAGGACAAGCTCCTCACGCTGATGGACCGGCGGCTTGCCTCTCGGGAACGGGCGGATCGCTTCCTCCTCCGCCTCCTCGTCATGCGCTGCCCCGCGTCGGGTGATCCCCTCCTTGACGGGACCGTTGGCGAAGGTGAAGTCTTCATACTCGTCGAAGGCGGGAATCTCCTTGGGCCTGATCTGAGCGCGAAGTGTCACCGGAATGTTTCCCGCGACGCCGCCCGCCAGGTACTGAACCCCGACATTCACGGGAACCACAGAGACTGCGACCTGGGGGTCCGCAGGCAACTGAACGATCCCCTTCATGAGGGGAACGCGAAACTCCTCGACCCTGAACGTGCCCGATGTCCACTCTCGGCTGGTGTCTCCTTCGCCCCGGCTGTCCGTCTGCTGTTGACCGGGCTTGGTCGGACCTTTGCTCGCAGCGCGCCGAACCAACACCACCTGGTAGCTCCCGAGTTTGACCTCCTTGGGTATCCGCCACGTGCTCTCGGCGACGCCAGCGGCGTCCCACCTAAGGGAAAGCTCGTACTTCTGGTCGCTTCCCAGGTGCCGGATCGAAACAACGTGGGGTCTCTGCCTCTCGGGAACCGAGGCGAACCCGCTGAGGGTTTGCACCCGGAGCAGATGTTTCATGTGGACCGCATCCCCGGCACGGAAGAGGGGGCGATCGAAGATCGTGTGGGCGACGACCGGCTCCTCATAGCTCTCGTCAGGGAGCCGAAACCTCCAGGGCTCAATCCCCTGGTCCCAGCTTGAGTGAACGAAGCTGAGGTCGTCCAGCGTCTGAGCCATGACGAACAGACCCGCGTTCAGATTGCGGAGGGCATGGGTCTGGGGGTAGTCTTCGTAGCTCCCCGAGGAGTCAGGGCACCGGGCCACTTCCCTCCACGCCGGCAACCTTCCAATGCGGGCCATCCCCTGCTGATCGGTTTCCCCCGTCCAGTGGAGCGTCCCCCGGCAATCCTGCACCGCGACCTGCGCCCGAGCCACCGGACGGCCCTCATCCAGCGTCGTCACCCAGACGAGTGAGGCCTCCCGCCCCCACTTGAGATGCACCGAGAGGTTGGTCACCAGAGCAGCCGTCGGCACGTACATCGGCTGAGGCTTGCCCAACAGCGAGGCCCCCAATCGCGCGCTTTCCAGCTCCACGATGTAAAGCCCTGGCGCCTCCAGCGGGATACCGACCACCTCGAACGCCTTCGCTCCCTGCGGCTTTGGCAGCATGAACTCCTTGACGGAACCGCTTCGTCCGCCAGGGCTGAAGACGGAGGTTTCCCGGGTGGCCACAGCGACCTTCCGGAGCCAGAGGAGGACTTCCCCGCTCTGCTCGGGCGGAATCCGCCAGGCCTTGCCCTTCACGCCATCCTGCGCCCCCTGATCCTTCCCAGGGGTCCCGGCGTGCTGCTCCTTGTCCACCTGGAGGAGCTTCCCTTGCACCTCCGGCTCGAGGTTCCGGAGCGTGACGGGCAGCGCGGGATCGGCCTTCCATTCGACGATGCCGAAGCGCGCGGAGAACTTGGCCAGCGGCGGGAACGGGTCGGTGTTCGCAAGGAGGGGAAAACTGCTCGCGTTCAGAAGAGGGCGACCGGCATCGTCTCTCAGCCCTTCGGGGATCTCGATCTGGAATGCCGACTCCTCGGGAAAGGGACCCTTGAAGATGATGCTCCAGACGAACTGCGATGGCGCCTTCTCCCCCTCCGGCTTCCAGCGCCGGCCGCCGGGGCCGACTAGGACGATCCGGCTGGCCTGCTCCCAGACCACAGGCGCAGAAAACCGGAGTGTCATCGGGGTCACGGGGATGCAGCCGGCTTGGCGATTCTCCCGCTCACAGGAGAAGTTCGCCGTGAACGGGTCGCGGGTCTTGAATGAGAGCACCTGATCCTGCTCGGTCGGCACACCGCTTTGGGACGCAACCCCCTTGCCCCAGACGAGATTCACCTTGGCCCCGTTGGGGAAGCGCTGCGTGGCCTGGAGAATGACGACGGGGTCTGAAACACGCTGCCGGTAACGGGCTTTGAGGATCTGCTCCCGCGCTTTCCCGGTGAGCAGGCGGACGCCGACCCGTTCCGGAATGCCCTCAATCGAGAACGACACGTGCTCCAGGAGGGAGGGTTCCGTCGGTTCGGCATCCAGGAAGAGGACGAAGGCTTGCTCTTCGTCGATCCCGAGATTCCCCTCATCTGGTTCGGACGATCGGATGGCCGGTCCCCCGGTAGAAAAGGCGAACTCCTGCTGGCCCACGACCAGCTTCTCGGCCAGGGTCGTCAAACCGGGTTTGATCCGAAATGTACAGCGGACACCGGCCGGAATATCTCGTGAGAAGTCATAGACCCAGTTGCGGCTGTCCACCCAGCGGCCCATCCCAGGCTCGGGACAGGCGATCTCGAACGGTTCAGCGACCTTGCGAGGGTCGCCGAGTGGAACCATCGGCTCGGAGAACCGGGCGCTGATCTGCCGGACCTGTTTGACGATGCCTTGGGGTGTGAACTGAAGGACGTGGGGATCGGCGGCCTCTGCGGCCGCTCCCAGGAGAGAAGCGGAGAGCAGGAGGGGAATGAAGGGGAAAACCACTCGCGCTGTTAGAGGGTTCACAGATTAGGCCGCATAGATGTCAACCAAGACAGGCGCACGCCGTGATTGCCTCATTCCGCCGAGTTCCGCGAGGCGCGCGCCGTTGCGTTCGACGGTATCATTCCCTTTCAGCAGCGACGGGGCCACCGGTCCCGTGGCTACGAGGCTCAGCCAACCCCGGAAGATGTGGTGACACAGCTCCCTCGACCGCTGTTCCGCCCGGAGAACGGAGACCAGAGCCGCTCGACATTGGTCTTTTCACAACCCGGACAGACCGGCGCAGCCATCGGGTCCACGCGCTGTACAAACACTTCAAAGACCCGGTCACACTCCAGACACTGGTACTCGAATAATGGCACGCTCTCACCTCCCGTCCTGATATTCCATCCGCGTGGCTTCTCTTACCACCTCCGTCAGACTCCGACGGCACGAAAGATGCCGAAGGGGGTATTGGCGGCAGAGGGCCAGGGAGAGCCAGAAGGGGTGATGGACGGTTAGATCGAAAGATTGTACGGTGTTCAAGTGAATGAAGGCAAGAACTTTGTCGCCACCTCTACAAACATATCGGAGGCAGTCCCTTCAGTCCTCCCCGATCGAGGACCATCAGAATCGACCTGCTCCGGCGAACAATACCGGGAGGTGATACGATCGGGAAGGCGGTCGGCTGGATAAGCCTTTGACAGCGCTTCCTCTCATGTGATAGAGGAGGTGCGGAGTCAAGCGGTGGATATCACAGAATTCCTGGTCCGTTTCTGTCATCAGGTCAGCGGCGATAGGCTTCCTCCCGACGTCGTCGAGAAGGCGAAGTCTCTTGCCTTGGATTTCGTCGGCGTGGCGTCAAGAGGATCTCTCAGCGAGAGCAGTCTCGCCATCGCGCGCTTCCTGCAGGCGGTCAACGGAATCGGGGAGGCCGTCGTCATCGGGACGCCGCTCCTCGCTCACCCCACGTATGCGGCGCTGGCCAATGGGGCGTTCGCCCACAGCCTGGAGCTGGATGATGTGGAGCGTGAGTCTTCTCTGCATCCGGGCGTGGCTGTCTTCCCGGCCGCCCTGGCGGCAGCGGAGCTGACACAGGCGGACGGGAAACGCTTCATCGCCGCGGTCGTGGCCGGCTACGAGGCGACGATCAGGCTGGGGAAGGCGCTAAGGCCATCGGCTCACTACGGTCGGGGTTTCCATCCGACCGCCACGTGCGGGGCCTTCGGAGCGGCCGTGGCCGCCGGAAAGCTTCTCGGCTTAAACGAGCAACAACTCCTCCACGCCTTTGGGATTGCCGGGAGTCAGGCGGCAGGGTTGATGGAGTTTCTGGCCGACGGAGCCTGGACGAAACGGCTCCACCCGGGCTGGGCAGCCCATGCCGGCCTGATCGCCGCGCTGCTGGCACGAGAGGGGTTCACCGGACCGAGGCAGGTCCTCGAAGGGAAGAATGGATTCCTCCGGGCGTATTCAGACGCGGCCGATCCGGCGCTGATCGTCAAGGACATTGGAAACGACTACGCCATCCTCAGAACGGCGATCAAAATCCACGCCTGCTGTCGCTACATGCACCCCGGGATCGACGCCATCCTTGAGCTGGTCGGCCGCTATGATCTCGCGCCGTCCGACGTCGCCAGGGTCAGCGTGGGGATTATCCCGACAGGTTCCCTTATCATCGCGGAGCCCCCCAAACAGAAGCATCACCCTCGGAGCACCGTGGATGCGCAGTTCAGCATGCCGTACGGCGCGGCCATCGCTCTCCTGAAGCGCAGGGCCTCGTTGGATGAGTTCACAGAGGACGTCATCCGCTCTCCCGAAGTCCAATCGCTCCTGGGGAAGGTGGTCTGCATTAAAGATCCGGAGCTTGAGGCGTCTTACCCGGCCAAGTGGGCAGGGTGGGCCGAGATCGAGACAGTCGATGGAAAACGGAGGAAATCGCGGGTGGAGATGCCGAAAGGGGAACCGGAGAACCCCTTAGCCTGGGTAGCACTGGTGGAAAAGTTTCACACGCTGGTCACCCCCGTCTTCTCGGAACGGCGGCGGAAAGCGATCATCGAGGCGACCGCCCGGCTCGAGACCTTCCAGGACATCAGGGAGCTGACCACACTCCTGCAAGCGGAGTCTCCCCCCTCTTATCAAGGCCCTGGCAGAGCATGAGTGATCTGCTACTTGCTGCGCTCGAAGCTGAACACCTCGGTCTTATCCTGACGGTGAGGGCCCGTGGATCGATCGTCACCTCGCCGAAATTGCCCACGTTGCCGAGGTCAAAGAGAGCGGGGAAACCCCCGCGGCGGGAGGAGCAAGGGAAGGGAGGAGACAGATAGACAGGAGCAGCCACCTACGGCCGATTACCAATCGATGATAAGACGTCACCGGTGTCGCGTCTACTCTACCAGCGGGGGTCCACTGCCAGAAGCTCGCTGATTCCTCCGCTCGAGAGCGGCCTTGAGAAGTAGAAGCCTTGAGCCCGGTCGCATTTCAGCGCTCTCACATGGGCAAGTTGATCGGCGGTTTCAACCCCTTCCGCCGTGACAATTAGGCCGAGAGTCTTCGCTACAGAGATCACGGCGCGCACGATGGCCTCATCCACCTGGTCCTGACCGAGCCTGTCGATGAAGGCCCTGTCGATCTTCAGGTTGTCTACCGGGAAATGCTTCAGATAGCTGAGGGACGAGTAGCCCACCCCGAAGTCGTCGATGGCCAGTTGCACCCCCGAGCCATTCAACTTCCGAAGGGTGGCGAGGGTGGATTGCTCATCCTCCATGACCATGCTCTCGGTGATCTCTAGCATCAAACTGGCTGGATCGAGTCCTGTCTGGAACAGGACTCGGGAGATGTCTTCCACCAGCGTGGGTTGCTGGAACTGTCTTGCTGAAAGGTTCACACACATCACGAGAGGCGGGTCGCTTGGGTATCGCGTCTGCCACACGCGTGCCTGGCGGCAGGCCTCCTCCATGACCCACTGCCCAATCGGCACAATCAGCCCGGTTTCCTCGGCCAGTGGAATGAACTCTCCGGGCAGCGACAGGCCGCGTCGCTGGTGCTCCCAGCGCACCAGTGCCTCGACCTCGCTGATTCTGCCGGTCTCCAGAGCCAGGACAGGCTGGTAATACACCCTGAACTCCCCGCGCTCGATGGCTTGTCGCAGATCGGTCCCCAGTTCCAAGCGTTGACGCGCGCGCTCATTCAGGCTTGGATCGAAGATCTCGTAGCGGGCCCTACCCCTGTTCTTGGCCTGGTACATCGCCAGGTCGGCGGCGCGCAAGAGGTCGTCGGGTCGATTGTAATCAGAACTGCTGAGGACAATCCCGATGCTGGCCGTGGTGACGACCTCATAGCCCTCGAGGGTCAAGGGCCCCTGAAGCCGCTCCCCGATCCGCTCCGCAACGCGGATTGCGTCGATCAGATCCGTGATCTCCTCGAGAAGAATCACAAACTCGTCCCCGCCGAAGCGCGCGACGGTATCCTCGGGGCGCAGGCACGCTTGCAGGCGTTCCCCCACCGAGGTCAGCAACTGATCGCCGACCCTGTGCCCGAGGCTGTCGTTGACGACCTTGAGGTGGTCCAGGTCGAGGAACAATACTGCGAGGGGCTTGTGGCCGCGATGCATCCGGGCGAGGGCCTGTTCGAGGCGATTCATGAATAGGGGCCGGTTCGGCAGGTTCGTCAGGGAATCGTGGAAGGCTTGGTGCGCCAGGTGCTCCTCGAAGGCCTTGCGCTCGGTGATGTCGCGGATGATCCCACTAAAGAAGATGCCTTCTGCTGTCTTCCACGTGGCGAGGGAGAGGTCCAAGGGGAATTCGCTGCCGTCTTTCCGCAGCCCGTGCAGTTCGATCGTTCTGCCCATGACGCGGGACTCGCCGGTAGCCCCGAACTGTTCCAGCCCTCTTTGATGCGCGTCTCGGTATCGTTCAGGCATCAAGAGGGCCAAAGGCTTGCCCAACGCCTCTTCTTCCTTATACCCAAAGGTATCCTGCGCACCCCTGTTCCATGAAACAATGTTTCCTTTGCGATCGGCTGAAATGATTGCGTTCGGGGATGACTGCACCAGGGAACGGAATCGCAGCTCCGACTCCCGCAACGCTGCCTCCGCCTGGGTGCGCTCCGTCATGTCGCGCGCATTGAAAATAACCCCTGCCACCACCCGGTCATCGAGCAGGTTATTGCCCATGCCTTCCAGCACCCGCCAGGAGCCGTCTTTATGGCGAAACCGAAACGTCAGGGTCGGGGTGTTCCCGGGCGTGTGGAGACAGTCAGCAAAGGCCGCGAGCACGCCTGCTAGATCGTCTGGGTGGACGAAATCAAAGGCACTTTTCCCAAGATAGTCTTCCGGTTCGTATCCGAGCGTCAGTTCTACATAGGGGCTCTCATACCGGATGGTGCCGTCGCGGTTGAGCACCGTAATGAACTCCAACGCATTGTCGGTGAGGTGCCGGAAGTAGAGTTCGCTCCGCTGCAGCGCTTCCCGGCCTTGCTGGCGCTCGATCACCCGCCCGAGCTGCGCGCCGATGCGCGTCATGAGCGCCACCAGGTGCTCGTCCGGTTCCCCCGCTGTGTCGGCGAAGAACGCCAGTACCCCGACCACGTTGGTTCCGCTCACGACGGGGAAGGCGAAGGCGGCCGTGAGGCCGCTGGCCTTGGCCTGTTTCGCCTGCGGCCAGTCCGCCTCCTGGGTCACATCCAGCACCCACGCCGGTTGGCCACTGGTTAGCACCCGACCCGGCAATCCAACCCCCGGGCCGAGGCGGGTACGCTCAGTAACTTTTCGGAACACCTCGAATCGTTCGGGATTGGCGAGGTGCCAGATGGCGGTTGAAGCCAATTCCCCCGAGCCATCCGGGGCCACGAGATACCCGTGTCCGATCGGCCATCCGGTACGTGCGCAGATCCGATCGATCACGGTCTGCAGCACGTCCTCGATGGCCGTCGCTTCGTTCGCCGCGGCCGTGATCGTCAGGAGTAATGACAGTTCCTCCTGCTTCTGGACCCATTCACGTGTGGGCTTCGCGCGAGTGGCCTCGGCCTTTAGCCTGGCCTTTCGCTCCCGGTCGAGGCGTTGTTTCAGGCGAGTTCGTTCCACCACTTCAGGCCCACTCGAGTCATTTATTTCGCTACGCGCCCTGCGTTTTCGAACGCGATGGAGAGCGTAACCCCTACCCAGTGAATCCCGACGTCGACCTTGCTGTTACTGTATTCCCCTGCCCGGAGCTCACTCACCCCCACCCGTTGGGTCGTTGGCAGGTCCCACTGATACGCGACGTCTACCTGGTACCGACCCGTCCGATAGCCGACACCCGCGGCCACGGTGTGTTCCAGGATCGCTGCCGTGAGGGGGATGAGTGTGCTCGCCGGTACGGGACTCTTACCGTAACTATAGCCGCCGCGCAGCGCCAGATTGTCCGAGAGAGCGTATTCGAGGCCGGCCCGATAGACCACCCGATCCTCCCACTTCAAGGGCACGACGTCGTCCATTGAGCTGGATCCGACGAGGGCGTTGATGTCGGCGTTGGTGCCGTTGGTGAGTTTGATCGGGAGCCGGTCAAAGGCATCGCTCCAGTTGATCCAATCGATCTGCAGGCCCAGCCGCAGACGCGGGTGGGCCTTCCAGGACATCCCGCCGCTCACCATTTGCGGAAAGACGGTCTTGACCTCCGCGTCATAATGAAAATCGGGTCGAGCGCCGCTAAAGGGCGGCCCCAGCGAGATCAGTTGTGCCGACGCATTTCCGGAGGCGTCGCCGTGGCTGTCGATGGTTGTTTGAGTCGTGTAGGTAATCCCCACTTGAAGGGTCTCATGCAAACGGGCGAGGACCCCAACACTACCGTTTACGCCGAAACCGTCCGTTCCCAGGTTCAACAGGGTCTTGAACCCCTTGAGGACCGGTTGACTTTGGAAGATGTACGGCGCCTCAAGGGAATTGTTGTTGTAGATCAATCCGACGCTGCCCCCCAGCGAGACGTTCGGCCCTAACGACACCCCCAGCCCCACGGCCGACCGCAGGACGATGATTTCCGAGCGGTGGCGTTGCAGACCATAGGTGGTGACGCCATCCAATCCACCCGGAGTGTCCAGATACCGCCAGTCCGCGTTCATGAGGGAGCTGGGTGTGATGGCGAAGCCCAGCGTCACTGGGCTTGCTCCTAAGGGGACAGCGAACGCCACGTCCGGCACGATCCCGGCCAGGGTATCCAGTTGCCCGTCGGTATTGGCAGGGTTGGTGAATCGGCCATCGGCGAAGGCTCCCGCCAGGCTCAGTTGTAACGTGGCATCTTTCAAGAATCCCAGTCCGGCGGGGTTAGCGGCCATAGCGCCAAGCGGATCGTCGGCCCAGGCCACATCGGCACCGCCAAGGGCCATGGCCTTGGCTCCCACCCCGTTTCGATAAATACCATTGGCGTACGCTGCCGAGGGAAGGATTACCAGGAGGAGAATGAGCAAAACCCTTGAGCCGGCCTGCCGTAGAGACTTCATGCCTCTTGCGTCAGGTCGCATCTCAGCCTCCAGGATGAGTCGCGTTACGGATTTCTCGTGTCGCCACACCTCGGACACCGGTCCCGTCCCGTCATACCGCCAGTCTACTAGACCATGTTGCTGAAATGCAACAATCCTCTTCTGCATCTCTCCGACGGCGGAAGGCAAGAGACTATCCGAGCGTTCCGCGGTCGATCGGCTATCGCCCCGATCACGTCGATATCGTGTGATGATGAGGAAATCTTCTGCTTGCGGGCGAGGCCAGACGGGATGAGGTTATAGGGGGATGTTGTACCGTTTGATCTTGCTATTCAAGGTCTTCGGATCGATCCCGAGGAGGCGCGCCGCCTTCATTTTCCTGCCGCCGGTCTCGGCGAGTACGCGAGTGAGGTGTAGCCGCTCCATCTCCGCCAGGGAGGCGGGGCCGCCCGCCGGGCCGGAGGCGCTTCGAATGTTGGACGGTAGGTCCTCGAGTCCGATGACGTCCCCCTGGACCAGGATCATCAGGCGCTCGATCGTATTGGCCAGCTCACGGACATTCCCCGGCCAGGGGTAGTCTACAAGCAACCGAAGGGCGTCCGGGGCGATGGTTCTGGCCCTTTGGCCGGTCACACGAAATCGCTGCAGGAAGTGCTCGACCAGGAGCGGGATGTCCTCCTTCCGTTCCCGTAAAGACGGCAGGATCACGTTGACAACGTTGAGTCGATAGTAGAGATCCTCGCGGAATCGGCGCGCCCCGACCTCCTGGGCCAGGTCCTTGTTGGTGGCCGCGATGACGCGCACATCCACGCGATGCACCCGGGTGCCCCCCACGCGGCGCAGCTCCCTGGTGTCCAGCATCTGGAGGAGCTTCGACTGCATGGCCGGGCTCATCTCCCCCACCTCATCCAGCAGGAGGGTCCCGCCCTCGGCCACTTCAAAGAGCCCCTGCTTGGCGGCGGTCGCCCCGGTGAAGGAGCCCTTCTCATGGCCGAACAGTTCGCTCTCCAGGAGTTGATCCTGAAACCCGCTGCAGTTGATGACGAGGAACGGCCCGGCAGCCCGAAGGCTCGCCGCATGGATGGCCTTGGCAACCAGCCCCTTCCCGGTCCCGCTCTCACCCTGGATGAGGACATTGGCATCGCTCGGCGAGATCCGCCGCACGGTCTCGAAGAGGGCCGTGATGGCCGGGCCCTGTCCGATAATGACGGGGGCCGGCTCCCTCTGGGTGACCATGCGCCGCAGGGCGGTATTCTCTTGCCGCAAGTGTCTTCTCTCAGCGGCCCGCCGCAGCACCTCTTCTAATTCGGAGAGCTTGAAGGGTTTGGTCAGATAGTCGTAGGAGCCCAGCTTCATCGCCTGGATGGCGCTCTCGACATCAGGGTGGCCGGTCAAGACGACCACCTCGGCCGACGCGCCGGAATCGCGGATCCGGCGGAGCGCCTCCATCCCGCCCATCCCGGGCATCTTGAGGTCCAGGAGGACGACGTCGAAGTCGCGGGTCCGTAAATGCTCCAGCGCCTCTTCCCCGCTCTCCGCGCTGGTGACCAGGTACCCCGCACGCGGCAGCTCCTTTTCCATGAGGAGCCGGGTCGGTCGCTCGTCATCGACGACGAGCACGCGAATGGCGCCGATTCGTTCACCCGCCTGAGACACCCTAGCGGCCCCCCTCCGTCCGGTCAGCGAGCGGAAGGCTGACGGTCACAACCGTCCCCTTCCCGAGCCCGCCGCTGTGCACCTCAATGGAGCCTTGGTGCTGCTCGACGATGCTCTGAGAGACGGCAAGGCCCAGACCCGTCCCCTTCCCCACCTCCTTGGTGGTGAAGAACGGATCGAAGACCTTCGCGAGATCCTCCGGCGAGATCCCGCTCCCCGTGTCCGACACCACCACATCCAGCCAATCGTGCTTCAGGCGAGGCCCACCCTCTTCCCGCCGACGACGCACGGCGATTCGTACCTCCCCGCCGCCCTCGATGGCATCAAGCGCATTCGTCAACAGGTTGAGGAATACCTGCTGCAACATCTGGGCATCGGCGTACACGACACTCGCCTCAGGGAATGACCCTACGACGATCTTCTGGTTCGCGAGGCTGGCTTGCCGCTGGACGAAGGAGACCGCGTTCGTCACCGCGCTGGAGATATCCACGAGGCCGAAGGCGGGTTCGCGCTGCCGAGCGAAATCGAGCAGACGCCGGACAATGGCCGCCGCACGGGCCACTTCCTGTTGGATGGTCGTCACATATTCCTGAAACTCAGCAAGACCCGACGCGCCCGTTACTCCGTCCGGTCCGACACGCCGCTGAAGAGCCTCGGCGAAACCGGCAACCGAAGAGAGGGGATTGTTGAGCTCGTGGGCCAGGCCTGCTGCCAATCGGCCGAGGGAGGCGAGCTTCTCCTGCCGCACGAGCAACTGCTGCGATTCCTTCAGCTCGTCATACGAGCGCCGCAGCTCTTCATACAGGCTGGCGTTCTCCAGGGCGATCGCCGCCTGGGCGGCCAGCGTGACGGCCAAGGTCTTGTCCTCTTCACCGAACTCGTCTGCCCCTCGTTTCTCGGTCAGGTAGAGGTTGCCGAGCACCTTTCCCTTTGAAACGACCGGCACGCCGAGGAAGGATCTCATTGGAGGATGGTTGGGAGGGAAGCCGTGAGCCCTGGGATCCCTCGTCAGGTCTTTTAGGCGCAGCGGCCTGGCCTCATGCACCAGGACGCCGAGGATGCCCTTCCCCACCGGCAGAGGGCCGATCGCTCGCTTGGTCTTCTCGTCGATCCCCGCCGTGATGAAGCGGCTGAGGCCGCCCTTCCCGTCCAGGACACCGAGCGCTGCATACCGGGCATTCACCAACTTGCAGGCCATGTTGGCGATCCGCTGCAAGACCGTCTCGAGGGACAGCTTGGCGCTAAGGATCATCCCGGTTTTCACAAGCGTCCGGAGCCGGTCCACGTCCCTCCTGCTGGCCTTTTCCCTCTCCTCCACAAAGGCGAACGCCACGAGGGCTACCACTCGATTGACCGCCGGCGAATAGACATCCAGGGCCTTCGCCAGTCGCCGCATCTGACCCGTATACCTCTTGAGAAGCGATCGCACAAACAGATCGCGAAGAGTGAGGAGGGTGTCGAGAACCTGCTCGGCGGTCATCCCTCCCAGCACAGCCTGCTTCGCCACAGCGCGCGCATAGGCGAGCCCCGCTTCGTCTCTCCCTGTTTCCAAACAGACCACGCAAGCCACGCAGGTGTCGTAGAGCGCCATCGACTCGCGCTCGACCTCCCGCAGGGTGAGGCCCTGGAGGAGCCCCTTCGCCCTCATCTGCTGGACCCACTGTCGCCGCAGCAGTTCGCGCGTCTCCTGGAAGTGACTCACCAGCTCTTTGCGTAGTCTGTCATGTCCTTGAGCCATGCTCACACCGTGTCTTCTACGCGCATTCTCCCTTCCGTGGTACGAACTGTCAAGCGCCTCCACGGTTTCGCTCTCGGCAATCTCACTCGCTCTATCCTTTCACAGGGCCCAGGACACCCGAGCGTCGAGGCCACGACCGACGTTGACATCTCCTCGCGCGGTCTCTATGCTCGTGTCCTCGAGGGATAGAGGGAGGAGCGATGAAGCTGAACGAGCGACTGATCGGCAAGAGGGTGGTGTACACGGGGAACTATCTTTCGACGGAGCAACACACAGTGATCTTACCCGACGGGCGAAGAGCGATCAGGGACATCGTCCGTCCGCCGGACGCCGTCGCGGTCGTCCCGATCGACGAAGACGGCCTGATCTACCTGGTCCGGCAGTATCGATCGGCGATCCGTAGGGCTATCTACGAGATCCCGGCCGGCATCATCGACGAAGGCGAACGGCCGGCCACCACCGCTCGCCGCGAATGCGAGGAGGAGATCGGCCTCCGCCCGAGGCGACTGATCAAGCTCTGTACCATTTATCCAGCCGTCGGATTCTCCACCGGGTCGATTCAACTCTTTATGGCCCAAGGCCTCACCGCGGGCCGGCGAGCGCACAGCGACGCCACAGAATTCCTCCAAGTCCATGTGATGCCATTCGAGCAGGCCCTCCGCTGGGTGCTGACCAACAGGATCGTGGACGCCAAAAGCATCCTTGGAATCCTTTGGGCCAGGCAACGGCTGGAGCCGGGAACATCACGGGGTCGGCGGCGGACGGTCAGAAACCGGCCTGACCGACCAGGGCCAACGTCCAGCCCTGCCCGGTAACTCGGTCCTGGAATGGCCTCGCAAGCGCGGCGGAAATTCAGGCACGTTCGCATCGCTCAGCATCAGCGCCGCAGGTAATCTCGCGCTGTCACACGACGCACAACGACTCCCGCAAACCGCACCCCGCACTCCCCTATTACCGCCCCAGGAACTCCAGAATAGCCCGGTTGGTCTCGTCGGGGTGTTCCCACATCGGCATATGACCGCTTGCTTTGATCACCAGCAGCTCGGAGCCCTTGATGAGCGTGTGGAGCTTCTTGCCGACCGACACAGGAAAGACCTCGTCGTGTTCTCCCCAGACAATCAGCGTCGGCCTGGCCAGAGTGCCGAGGGCACCCGCGTAGTGTTTGACCTCCTCGGCGTGGCGCGCCGTGGATGTGACGACCCACGCGGTCCCGGCAATGCGGCCGATCTGGTATTGCCGCTCCACCACCTGGTCGGTGATCAGCCGATCGTCGAAGACCATCTCCATCAGTGTAGCCCGGAGCATTCCACGGGTATGGAGGGCAACGCCAAGCTGGGGGAGGAGCGGGAGGTTGCGGATCGCGAAGAACCAACGAAATGAGGGATTGCGAATCTCGGAGACCACATCGGGAGGGATACTATCGATCAGAATGAGTTTCTCAACCCGGTCGGGATGCCTGAGGGCGAAGGCCCAGGCGATGCCACCGCCCATCGAGTTACCGATCAGGCTGGCCCGCTTGATGCCGGCCAGGTCCATGAACTGCCTGATCGAGTCGATGAACAGTGCCGGCGTGTACTCCACCTTCGGACGATCGGAGTAGCCGTTCCCGAGGAGGTCTGGGATGTAGAGGCGATACTGCCTGGACAGCGGCCCCACCTGCTTTTCCCAGACCCAGATCTGCCCTCCAAAGCCGTGGAGCAGCAGGATCGGCGCCCCTTCGCCGATGACGGCGTAGAGAAGGGTCCCCTCCTTGATCTGCGCCGTCTTGAGCTCGAGGGCCGGGTTCCACTCAAAGGCGGTCGGCCGGATGAGAGGTCGGCCACACCCAACCTGTAACACAGCCAGCGCAACACAAAGGGCCAGCCTGCTGGAGCGCACGCTTTGCGCCTACCTGCTCCGCTGCAGCCGCATCGCCTCGGCCTTCGCCGCCTCCGCCTCAGGCACCATCTTCAACTGCACGTAAAGGCGGGAGAGTTCGGTGTGATAGAGCGCCTCCTGTGGATCCAGCTCTATGGCCTTTTTGATCGCCGCGATCGCCTCGTCCAGGATCCCTTTC
Source organism: Candidatus Methylomirabilota bacterium (assembly GCA_016207095.1). Classification (GTDB taxonomy): domain Bacteria; phylum Methylomirabilota; class Methylomirabilia; order Methylomirabilales; family Methylomirabilaceae; genus Methylomirabilis. Next base: position 30,409 of record JACQQF010000056.1, read on the forward strand.
TTGTTATAGCTATTGGCGATGGCGAAGTAGGCATCGGCATACCCCGGATCGACCTGAAGCGCCTCTTTGAAGGCCGCGATCGCTTCGTCCAGGTTCCCCTTGCCGTAGGCGCCCAACCCCTTCCCGAACAGCTCCTCCTTGGTCGGCATCCTCTCGTTCCTTCGCGGCCAATGATTGTCTCTTCAGATGGGCAGAATGCCATGGGGCGTGCGATGGTTCACGAAGGGTCTTATCATGAATGCTGCTTCCTGTCCACCCTGTTCGAGTTGTGGAGTGTACGTCTCGATCGCCCCCGGGGACCGCGCCTGCACCCACCTTCGGTGGGTACCCGGCTCGTTTCTTGGCTCGGCACCGTGCGCATCAATTCGGGTATCCGGATTGACTTGTTGAAAACACGTGGTGTACTCTCTATGCTCGTTTCGGATTGATCTGTGGAATTAGCCGAATGAACGCTACGCATGCATCCACACTCCCCGAGGCGCTCGTAGACAGGGCAGCTCGGGAGGGCGCGGTCCGGGTGATCGTCCAGCGGCCGGCAAGGGGCGTGCGCCTGCTGGCGAGAATTCGTGTATTCCACGGTGACGAGGGCTCTCAGTCGATTGGCTACTCTCGCAGAGCCGAGGTGGTCGTGATGACCGGGGAATTGACGAGGCTACAAGAAGGATAGGTTGCATCATGGGACCGAAAACGCGGTTCTTCCTCAGTGGATGGGTGGCCCTACTACTGGGGATTGGCATGGCCACCGCCACGGCTGGTGTGGTCCCCGAGGCGGTCGTAGATAGGGCGGCTCGGGAGGGCACAGTCCGGGTGATCGTCCAGCTCCGGGTGAGCACGCGCCCCGAAGGGGAGCTCGGCAGCCCCGACGCGGTGGCGTCACAGCGGCAGGCGATCGCCGCCGCGCAATCAGCGGTTCTGAAGGAGTTGGCCGGCACCAGCTATCGAGTCATTAGGACTTACGAGACGATCCCATTCCTCGCACTTGAGGTCTCGTTGGGCGCTTTACAGGCATTGGAAGAGTCGGCCCTGGTCATGGGCGTGGAGGAGGATCGACTGGATTCGCCGCAGCGCACGCCGAATCGTCCAGCGGCCGACAAGGGACGTGCGCCTGCTGGCGAGAATTCGTGTATTCCACGGTGACGAGGGCTCTCAGTCGATTGGCTACTCTCGCAGAGCCGAGGTGGTCGTGATGACCGGGGAATTGACGAGGCTGTTAGAAGGAAGGGTGGCATCATGGGACTGAAAAGGTCGTTCTTCCTCAGTGGATGGGTGGCCCTACTAATGGGGATTGGCGTGGCCACCGCCATGGCGGGCATGGTCCCCGAGGCGCTCTACGACAAAGCGGCTCGTGAAGGGTCGGTTCGGGTCATCGTTCAGTTCCGCGCCACCACATTCCCCGAAGGGGAACTCGAGAGTGCCCACGCTGTCGCGTCCCAACGACAGGGCATTGCCGCTATGCGAGGTGCCGCCCTGGCTGAGCTGGCCGGGACCAGCCATCGGACGATCCGCGAGTTCGCGACCATCCCCTTCGTGGCTCTGGAAGTGGCGCCGGACGCCATCGCCGCACTTGAGGCATCCCCCTACGTGGTCGGAGTCGAGGAGGACCGCCTCGAAAGCGCAACACTCAGCCAAAGTGTCCCGCTCATAGGCGCCGATCAGGCCTGGGCCGCCGGCTTCGACGGCACGGGCATCGTGGTGGCGATCCTCGACACCGGAATCGATACGACCCACCCCTTCCTGGCCGGGAAAGTCGTTGAAGAGGCCTGCTTTACCAGCAATAATAGTTGTCCTAATGGCACCAATTTCCAGACAGGGAGCGGAGCAGGCGTTCCTTGTACGTATGCGCCTGATGGCTGTCGGCATGGCACCCACGTCGCGGGCATCGCTGCGGGGTCCGGCGCCAGCGCGGGCGTCAGCTTTTCCGGCGTGGCAAAGGGGGCGGGGATCATCGCCGTGCAGGTTTTCTCACGATTTACCGGAAGCAGTTGTACTGGTGGTGAAGACCCTTGTACACTTTCTTCTCACCTGGATCAGATCGCAGGCCTGGAACAGGTTTTTTTCTTGAGGGACCAATTCAATATCGCCGCGGTCAATCTGAGCTTGGGCGGCGGTAAATTCACCTCCCCGTGTGATAGCGCACAGACGGCCAGAAAGATGGCGATTGACAACCTGCGCTCGGTCGGCATCGCCACAGTCATTGCCTCCGGAAATGATGGATTCACCGATGGCCTGAACGCTCCGGCCTGTATCTCCACCGCGGTGAGTGTCGGAAACACCACCAAGTCGGATACTGTCTCGAGCGACTCGAATTCAGCGACCTTCCTTTCACTCTTGGCGCCAGGGTCCTTGATCAACTCATCCGTGCCTGGAGGCGGCTTCGCTTTCTTCAGTGGGACTTCGATGGCCGCACCTCACGTCACCGGGGGCTGGGCCATCTTGAAGCAGAAGAAGCCGACCGCGACGGTGGACGAGATACTGACCGCCCTGACGAGCACGGGCGTGCCGATCACCGATCCGAAGAATGGCCTTATCAAGCCGCGCATCCGGGTGGATCAAGCCCTCCAGGGGATGGGCTGCGACCCCGCCCAGGTGGGGACCAACCAGCTCGTCGGGTGTCTGTACGACAACACCAGCCTCGCGGGTGCGCCGCAGACCACCGCGCCGGCGGGGCCGACCCTGGCCAACCCCGTGCCGACCGCCGCCACCGCCCTCGCCCTTGACTGGGGCGGGGCCGGGCCGAGCGGGACCGCCTCGGATACCTTCTCGATTCGCTGGAAGGGGACCTTCACCTTCGCGGCGGGGACCTACCTCTTCACGGTGGGGGCCGATGATGGGG
>JACQQF010000058.1 GCA_016207095.1 Candidatus Methylomirabilota bacterium
CGGCGAGCATGTCGACAAGGTTCTCTTCCTCGAAGAGAACCAGCGGGTCATGGCATCGGGGGAGACACCGGCCACCGCCAAGCCTCTCCTGCTGGGAATCACCAAGGCCTCCCTCTCTACCGACAGCTTCATTTCCGCAGCTTCCTTCCAGGAGACCACCAAGGTCTTGACGGAAGCGGCCATTACTGGGGCCCGAGATGAGCTGCGGGGGCTGAAAGAGAACGTCATCATGGGACGGCTGATCCCTGCTGGCACAGGGATGAAGTGGTATCGGGAGACAATGATCTCCACGCCCGAGGTGATCCCGTCAAAGGCCGAGCCTCTCGCGCTGAAAGTGGAAGCCGCTGACGACCTGGAGGAGGTGGAGAGTCCGCTCTGATGCTCAAAAAACCTTGACAAAACGAAATACTCCATTAAAATGGGAAAGTTTTGGACAGTCGAAGGAGGAAGCGGTGCCCACTATCCATCAATTGGTTCGAAAGGGTCGAGCGGGAGCGGCGAGGAAGGTCAAAACCCCCGCGCTGCAAGGATGCCCGCAACGACGCGGGGTCTGCGTTCGCGTGTATACCACGACGCCGAAGAAGCCGAACTCTGCCCTTCGGAAGGTAGCCAGGGTCCGTCTGACTAACGGGATCGAGGTGACGACATATATCCCGGGAGTCGGTCACAACCTCCAGGAGCATTCCATCGTCCTGCTCAGGGGGGGCCGCGTCAAAGACCTGCCAGGCGTCCGCTATCACATCATCCGCGGCGCCCTGGACACGGCGGGGGTGCAGGATCGCAAACAAGGACGATCCCTTTACGGCGCGAAGAGACCAAAGAGCGGTTAACGGTTTTCGGCACTTCAAGGAACTGGTTGTTTCAAGACCTGACCTTAAGTGTCGATTTTGATTTTTTTAGAGACATATGAGGCCTCTGCAGGGGGAAAGCTGACGTGCCAAGACGGAAGGTGGCCGAGAAGCGAGAAGCACAGGCTGACCCTGTGTATGGCAACCGTTTGGTCGCCAAGTTTGTCAACACGATGATGAAACAGGGCAAGAAGAGCGTGGCCGAATCGATTGTCTACGGGTCGATGAAAATCATTGAGGATCGCGCCAAGGGCGATCCGCTTCGGATGTTCAAGCAAGCGGTGGATAACGTCAAGCCGGTGCTTGAGGTCAAGTCACGTCGGGTGGGCGGCGCGACCTATCAGGTTCCAGTCGAGGTCCGGGCGGAGCGCCGGACCTCGCTCGCCTTCCGATGGATCATCTCCTTCTCCAGGAAGCGGACCGAGAAATCGATGGCGGAACGTTTGGCTGCAGAACTGATCGAGGCGGCCAATAATCGAGGAAACTCGGTGAAGAAAAAGGAAGACACCCATAAGATGGCGGAGGCGAACAAGGCGTTCGCCCATTATCGCTGGTAGCAAAGAAAATAAGCGTTTGGCTATCAGCGGTCAGCGGTCAGCAGGAGAAGGAAGACCGCGGGTCTCGTCTTGGGAGATCGTGGGCTGTTGCCGTATCGCTATCTTACATCTTTGCTGAGAGCTGATGGCTGATTGCTGAATGCCTCCGTGAGCAGCGCAACGCTTCTAGTCGTTCACGCTTGGGACCTGGAACACTGACATGACTGAACCATTTCCTATGGAGAGGGTCCGGAACATCGGCATCATGGCGCACATCGATGCCGGCAAGACCACCACGACCGAGCGGATCCTTTACTACACTGGCAAGACTTACAAGATCGGCGAGGTGGACGAGGGATCCACGGAGATGGACTGGATGGAGCAGGAGCGCGAGCGGGGGATCACGATCACCTCCGCCACCACCACCTGCTTCTGGCGGGATCATCGGATCAACATCATCGACACCCCGGGGCACGTCGATTTCACCGTTGAGGTTGAACGGTCGCTTCGGGTGCTGGACGGGGCCGTCGCCATCTTCGACGCGGTGGCCGGGGTGGAGCCGCAATCCGAAACCGTGTGGCGCCAAGCGGACAAGTACCACGTTCCCCGGATCGCGTTCGTGAATAAGATGGATCGCATGGGAGCCGATTTCGATCGCTGCGTCCAGATGATCGGCGAACGTTTGGGGGCCAGCCCGATCGTGGTCCAGCTTCCGATCGGGAAGGAAGACCGGTTCGAGGGGGTTGTGGACTTGGTCCGAATGAAGGCGGTGATCTGGGACGAGGAGACCCTGGGGGCGGACTACAAGGAGGAAGAGGTTCCCGAGGCGATGAAGGTACCCGCGCAGAAGGCTCGGGAACGGTTGCTCGAGACCCTGGCCGAAGTGGACGAGCAGCTCCTCACGCGGTATGTGGATGGGATCGCGGTTGGCCCAGAAGAGATCAAAGCCGCCATCCGTAGCGCTGCCCTCAAGATGCTCTTGTTCCCCGTTCTGGCTGGCGCCTCCTTCAAGAACAAGGGAGTCCAGCTTTTGCTCGATGCGGTCGTGGACTATCTCCCTTCTCCGACCGACCTGCCGCCGATCGAAGGGATCGACCCACGCACCGGCAAGCCGGCGGTACGCATCGCCAAGGCAACCGGACCCTTCGCCGCATTGGCGTTCAAGATCATGACCGATCCCTACGTGGGACAACTGGCGTTCTTCCGAGTGTATTCCGGAACCCTCGCGGCAGGCAGCCACATCTACAACGCGAGCCGCGACAATCGGGAGCGGGTCGGGCGGATTCTCCGAATGCATGCCAACAAGCGCGAGGAGATCAAGGAGGTCTCCGCGGGTGATATCGCGGCCGCGGTCGGGCTCCGGGGGACAAGGACAGGCGACACTCTGTGCGACGAGGCCCATCCGATCGTCCTTGAATCGATCGACTTTCCTGAGCCGGTGATAGCGGTGGCCATCGAACCGAGGACGAAAGAGGGTCAGGACCGGCTGTCCGCCGGGCTAGCGGCGTTAGCCAATGAGGATCCGACCTTCCGAGCTCGCACAGACGAAGAGACGGGGCAAACGATCATCTCGGGAATGGGGGAGTTACACCTTGAGATCATCGTGGACCGCCTTCTCCGGGAGTTCAAGGTGGAGGCCAACGTCGGGAAGCCCGAGGTCGCGTATCGGGAGACCTTGACGTCTCCCGCCGAGGCTGAGGGCCGATTCGTCCGGCAGACGGGAGGTCGTGGGCAGTATGGCCATGCATGGGTGAAGGTGGAACCCGTTCCTGCAGGCACAGGATTCGAGTTTGTGAACAAGATCGTGGGAGGCGCGATCCCCAGAGAGTATATCCCGGCGGCGGAAAAAGGGATCAGGGAAGCGATGCAGGCGGGGATGCTGGCCGGGTACCCCGTCGTCGATGTCAAGGTCACCCTCTTTGACGGATCGTATCACGAAGTGGACTCCTCCGAAATGTCGTTCAAGATCGCTGGTTCAATGGCCTTCAAGGAGGCGGCGAAGCGAGCGAAGCCGGTTCTCCTGGAGCCGATCATGCAGGTGGACGTCGTGACACCGGAAGAATTCCTCGGGGAGGTCATCGGTGATCTCAACTCGCGTCGTGGACGGGTGCTGGGCGTCGAGGCCAGGTCAGCCGCCCAGGTGATCCGGGCGGAGGTTCCGCTGTCTGAGATGTTCGGCTACGCCACGGACCTGCGCTCTGCGACGCAGGGTCGGGCCACCCACACGATGCAGTTCTCTCGATACGAGGCTATCCCCTCCACCATCGCGGAAGAGATCGTGACGCGTATGGGGGGGCGGGTCGGCGGACGGTAGACAGGTTCGGCCTCGCAGATAAAGGAGTTGTCCCATGGCCAAGGCCAAGTTCGAGCGGACCAAAGAGCACATGAACATCGGGACCATCGGGCACATCGACCACGGCAAGACCACCCTCACCGCGGCGATCACGAAGGTCCTGCACGCGGCGAACCCGAAGGTCCAGTTCGTCCCC
>JACQQF010000060.1 GCA_016207095.1 Candidatus Methylomirabilota bacterium
AGGCCAAATAGTTGGAACGGCACCAGGGAAAGCGATAGTTCTTAGCACGACACCTGTCGACAGTTAGTGCCGTTCCAACCGTTTGGGCAAAAGAATATTTGTTGGCGATTAGGCGAGAAGAGTTGGAACGGCATTAGCCGCGACAAGTTGGAACGGCACTCGGCGAGGTCGATTTCTGCGAGGAGAGAGTTCGTGATGGTCCGACTCATGAAACAGACGGTTTTCAACATCGTGATGGTTGGATCGTACCACTGAGGGAAGGTATGAGACTCCTCGTGAAGATCCTCGTTCTCGTGGCGTCGGCTGTGTTGGCCACCTCGGGCGTGGCCCGGGCGGCACTGTCGGTGACGGCCTCGGCGACGTCTGTCGTGGTCGGGCAGCCGGTCTCCGTAACGGTCAGCTCCTCCGGCTGTAATATCGGTGCCGTCCTCGGGGTCAACTTCGGGGACAGCCAATCCACAACGGTTCCTGCGAACACCACGACCACCGTCATGCATGCATACTCCGCCCTCGGGAGCTTCACCATTGGCGCAGGTGGCGTCAACTCGGGCTGCACGCCGGCGGTTGTCACAGGCCCCACCATCACCGTTGTCCCGTTGTCGGTGACTGTGAGTGTGACTACCAGCCCCTCGCCGGCCCAGGTGAGCCAGATCCAGTCTGTCCCTGTGCTCATCACCTACGTCTTCACCACGAAGCTTCCCGCCACTCTCACGATGACCTCCTCGAGCGGGAGCTTCATCTCCTCTGGCGGCGATACTCTGGGGACGGGTGGCGGCGGGCTGAGTGTGAACATCGTGGCTGGACGCGGGGTGGTGACCGAGACCCTTGCCGTCCCAGAGGTGGTCGCGGAGCGATCGTTGCGGGGTGGCTCGGCGCTCTTTGATTTTCGGCGCGATTTCTCGGGAAGCGGCACTTCCGTGACGGCGACGGTCCCGATGCGCGTTGTCTCCTCGGCCGTGGGGCCCTTCTCACTCCGACGAGTTGAGCTGCGGTTCGAAAATGGTCGCGGCGAGATCACGATCCCGAAGAATTTCGAGAAGCTCAAGGCGATTGCGATCGTCGAGTTCAACGGGTCGGGCCTGTTAGAAGCGGCCTGGGAGGTCGATGGCCGGACCTTGGCGATCATCCGAGAATTTCTGACCTTTGGCTCGTTGGTGACCATCACGACGCCGGCGATCCCGCCGCTCCCGAGCTTCGAGCCGGGCCTTCACCGAGTTGCCTTCAGGATCACCAGCCCGCCTGCGACCTTCGAGATCCCGACGATCACCTACTTCGTCACCGCGGCCACTGCCCCCAGCGAGACGATCGAGCTGATCGCGCCGGCAGACCGCGCCCGCTTGCCCCAGTCGCCCGTGACCTTTGAATGGAAGGGCGTGAGCGGCGTGGTGCAGTACCAGATTGAGATCACAGAGGACGAAGGGGCCGCTCCTGTATTCTCTGCCCTTGCTACCGCCAGCCCCTATCGCATGCCAGCCGTCTACGAGCGGAACTTCGTGACCGGCAAGCGTTACAGGTGGCAGGTCAGGGGACTCGACGTTGCAGGCAACGTGGTGGCCTTCAGCAAAAGCCGGACCTTCACCTGGGCGCCAGAGCCGGCCGCTGGCACCTTTGTGCCGCGCCAGGTTCTGGCCGCTCTGAAGGCTGGACCTGCCGGTGTTGTGGCCAAGGTCGTGAGCGACTTGGAGCGGCGCTTCACGCTCCGTTCGCTTCGCACGTTCGACCTTAAGACCATCGACATCACAGTCGCCGTGTTCGAGATTTCCGACGCCGGCACCGTGGGCAGCGCGATCTTCGCGCTCCAAGCGGATCGGCGGGTCGTGTTTGCTCAGCCAAACTATCTGAGTCAGACGGCGGCCGTCCATACCGACTCGCTCGCCTCGCTCCAGTACGGCCCGCGGGCCATTCGCGCGGATCAAGCTCATGATCGGACTACGGGTCGCGGCGTCCGCGTGGCTATCGTGGACACGGGGATCGACACCAGACAGCCCGACCTGCGAGGACGGGTGACGGAGCGAGTGAACTTCGCGGAAGGGGAGGGGGCCTTCGAGGAGGAGGTTCACGGGACGGTGGTCGCCGGCGTGATCGCGGCCACGGCTGACAATGGGGTGGGGATCTACGGTGTCGCGCCGGAGGCGGAGCTGCTGGCGATTCGGGCCTGCCGAGCTGTCGGCCAGGGACGGGCGGAAGGGCTCTGCACGTCCGAATCGCTCGCTCGCGGGATCGACTATGCGCTGCTGAACGGAGCCAAGGTCATCAACCTGAGCCTGGGGGGCCCGGCTGATCTCCTGCTGCCCCGCCTGGTGGATCGCGCCGTAGAGTTGGGGATCGTTGTCGTGGCAGCGGCAGGCAACGCCGGCCCGCAGGCGCCCGCTCCGTTCCCGGCTGCCTTTCCCAAGGTGATCGCCGTGACCGCCGTCGATGCCAAGAACGGCCTCTACGCGCAGGCGACCAGGGGCGAGTTCATCGACCTGGCGGCGCCCGGCGTGGAGATCATGACCACGATGCCCGGCGAACGGTTCAACGTGTATTCGGGCACCTCGATGGCGGCAGCACATGTGAGCGGTATCGTGGCCCTCCTCTTTCAAGTCTCTCCACGCGCCTCTCCCGAGGAGATCCAGCGTATCTTGGAGGCGACGGCCGAGGACCTGGGAGTTCCCGGCAAGGATCGTCTCTACGGCAGCGGGCGCGTTGATGCCTGTCGAGCAGTCCAGCGCCTGCTCGGACCGAAGCTTACGTGTCGTTGAGCCGAGAATGGTGCCGGTTCTCTGTGGCGGTCTGCGTCTTCAATGGATGAACCTTTTCAAGTCGATCAGCGACATAAGGGGTGACCAGGAATTCTGGACTGCCGATCGGTGGAGTAGCGCGACACAATGTTGAGCCGGAACGGGAGGAGAGGGGCGGTGAAGAAGCTTGTGTTCCTGACAATCAGCATTTCAATGGTGGTCATGGTCAGTGGCGTGGCTCTGGCTATCGATCCCACACCCATCAAGCCCACGCCCCTGACCCCTCCACCCACTATCCCGGTGCCTCTGAGGAAAACCCCACCGCCTTTGCTTGGACCCAAGCTGCCGCCGGGCGCCCTCGATCTGCCGGTCATCAATGAGTTCAGGGCCGTGCCGGATTGTCAGCTGCCTGACTCGGCTCGGGGCATCCTTTCGTATCGGGTATCAGCCCCGCCAGGGGGATCGAATATCCAGCGCGTGAAGATCAATGCTCTTCACGGTGATCCAGAAAGAGGACCAATCAGGGTTATCTATGAGCAATCCGCATCTCCAGGGAAGCCGTGGCCTCAAGCGTCCGATGTCGGAATCAGGGACCCGGCTCCCACAGCGGACACCGTTGCATATGTGCTCGTCGTCCATGGTTCCGATGGGCGCACCGTGAGCCGGCGTTTGGATTTCCGCTATCGCAGTGCCCCTCGTGTTGAGATTCTTGGACCATTAACTGGAACTCGCGTGTCACCGGGCTCCCCCTATAAGAGTTTTTCAGTCCAAGCTCGACTTTCAGAGGTATCGTTGCAACGCGTTTCGGCTGATACCACACTCCGCGATGGCAGGGTCTACCGTAATAACATTTCGTTCCGGCGAACTGGCGATGTTGGGTGGGAATTGAAGTGGGGGGGAGATGAGAACATTTCCCTGAGTGAAATGCGAACCTGGCAGATACCCTTTCAGCCTATGCCCGCTCGCTGTGGGGAGCGGCCAGTTGCCGTAACGGTTGTCTATTATCCGAGACCTGAGAGCGGGGCTCCTCCGCCACCTCCGCCGCCCCCGTCTGGCCTCCCGGACTTGGTGCCGGTCATTACGTTGATGGACGGCGTCCAACTGCAATTCCGCGTTGACAACCGAGGGAGCGCGCCCGTCACGACACCCTTCTTCGTCCATGTCACCGCGTTTCCCGGGGCCACGGATCGCACGATCGACGTGCGCGATCGGATTGACCCGGGCCGGAGTTGGGCCCCCGCTTCTCCGATCTCGGTCGGACAGAGTGGCGGTGCCGGGCAGCCATATATCCGCGCCACTTGTGCGACGGTCGATGTGGACACCCCCAGCCGAGTTCCGGAGTCAAATGAAGGGAACAACGGGACCCGGCAAGGTTGCTGATGGGACGAGCGTAGTGATCCAACCTGAGTCGGCGGCTGTACTCCCTGCTGATCGGCACGAGCTGCTCCAGAGTTCGTGCGCGAAGGCGGTGCGCCCCCAGGAACAGGAACCGGCCGCCCAGCCAGGTGAATAAGCCCATATTGAGCGGTCAACCGGCTTATCGGCCGGACACTCTCTTGTCGGTAACCTTCTTGAGTGGGATTTCCCGCCCGCGGTGAACCTTTTCGGGCCGTGAGCGACTGACTGAGAGGGGCGATGATGGGGGCCGTCCGTCCGTCGCTTGAGACATCTGAGGCCGATGAGGTCCTGCTTGCCCGCGTCGCGAGCGGCGACCAGGCTGCCTTCGAGAAGCTCTTCCTGAGCTACCAGAAACGCCTGTTCCGTTACCTTCTTGGGGCAGTCCGTTCAGAGGCGATTGCCGAGGAGTTGGTCTGCGAGACAATGACTGACGTCTGGCGCAACGCGCGAACCTTCCAAGGTCGCTCCCGGGTCTCCACCTGGATCTTCGGGATCGCGTCGAATAAGGCAAAGACGGCGCTGCGCCGCCCGCAACACCAAGAAGCCGACCCGGAGCTTGTCCTGCGACTGGAGGATCCGAACCCGGGGCCTGCAGACGAGATCGCCCGCCAGGAGCTGGCCGGTCAGGTCAGAGCCGCCCTCGAGCATCTTACTCCCGAGCATCGCCAGGTCGTGGAGCTGACCTTCATGCACGGCTTTTCCTACCAGGAGATCGCGACAATCGCCGGCTGCCCGGTCAATACGGTGAAAACTCGCATGTTCCACGCAAAGCGACGCTTGCGCGAAGCGCTGGGGGGCATTTTCTCCGGGAGGGTGCCATGAGGCACACCGAACAGGAGGAGACGTGCGCGCATGAGGCGATGGCGCTGCTCCCCTGGTATGTCAACGGGACGCTAGGTTCTGACGAGCGGCGGGCCGTTGAGGACCACCTCGCTACCTGCGCCCTCTGTCCGGATGAGCTAGTGGCCCTGCTGAAGGTTCAGTCTGTCCTGCGTCGAGAGGGGGCCGAGGCGCCGGAGCCCTCGGCTGCCCTCTTGCAAAAGGTCAAGGGACGGATTGCCGAAGCCCCCGCAGTGACCGACCAATCGATGCCCGGTGCTCGCCACCAGCAGGATCGCTCGACATGGGCCTGGCTGGCTCACGTGGTCCATCCCGCCCTCCGCCCCGGATGGGCTCTCGCCGCCCTGGTCCTTCTTACTGTCCAAACCGCTGTTATCGTGGGCCTGGTGGCGAGGGGCCCGTCCGGGGGCATCCCCGAGTACCGTACACTGACTGGCCCCCCGATCTCCGGACAGCCCTCCGGTCCTCGAGTCCGCCTCCGCGTCGCATTTGTGGAGCAGGCCCCTGAACGGTCGATTCGGGCGGCCCTGGGCGAGCTTCATGCCACGATTGTGGACGGACCGTCCGCGGCTGGCTTTTACGTCATCGACGTCCCACTCGATGGCAGCGCCGTAAGGACGCCAGAGGAGGCCGTGCGGACGCTCCGCGAGCGGCACGAAGTCATTCGCTTCGCGGAATCGGCCGTCCAGTAGGTGAAAGGGTTGAAGGAAGGTAAAGGTTTCTAAGACCCCCCCTTGCCACTATTCCTCTCCCCGGCGTGGGAGAGGAAGAAGGTGAGGGGGAGAACGAATAATCTGGGCCCATCCGTCGTCAAATAAGGGGAGTCCTTCTCAGGTCGGTGAACCTTGACGGGGGTCCATGCGACAGACAGGGTGACTAGGCCGCCGACCGAGCGCAGATTGAGCAGTGGGCCGAAGAACTTCTCCGGCAACGCCAGCAGGTGAGGCGATGAGGGACTCGTGAGTGGAGGTTCCAGATGAAGATCGCAATGGGCGTGCTATGGTGTCAGGCTGTGCTCGTGGCCCTGGGGGTGGCGATCGGCGTCACCGCAGCCTGGGCCGCTCCCGTCCTGTCGCGGGTTGAGCCGGACCGCGCATTGGCGCCGGCCCGGGGTCTGCTTGTGAAACTCCATGGGTCTGGATTCGAGTTGGGCGACCAGGTGGAGCTGATGCGGGCCGACGTCGCGGCACTGCGCGGTAGCACGGCGCGAATCCGCGGATCGATGATCGGCGACTACCGGTACGAGGTGGTGCTGCCTGACGAGTGGACGCGCGAACCGGGTGAGTTGCAGATGCGAATCGTTTCGTCGCGCCGGGAAGCCTCGGGTTGGGCAATCCTCAGGTTGACGGCGCTGATGCTCACGCCCGGTAGCCCGATCGGAGCGTTGCCCGCCCGCGTGGCGGCAACGCCAGACTCGGTCACTGTGCCGCGCGAGTCGTTGGGCCTTCCCGTCACAATTCGGGGCGGCCCCTTTGAGTCTGGCATGACCTATTCCGTCATGGTCAATCGGGTCGCTGGCGGCCATTCCTGCACAAAGTTGCTCCACCGTCCTCGCCTGGAAGTCATGGGTTCTACCACAGCCAGGATGACCGTCAGCATCTGTTGCCTGATTGAGGGCCAGACTGAATTCCGGCTGTTTAATACCAGCGACCGACCCGTGACCGAGTGGATTCCAATTCCAGGGGGCCGATGACTCACGCCTAGACCTCGGATTGCTCAAAGAGTCTTATTGTGTTAGAGAAGGGTCAACGCAGGAGGGAGGATCGATGAGGAACCTCAAGTGCCTCGCCATTACGGCGATTCTGGTGTCTATCGGTTTCGCGGCGGTTCTTCCGGCTGGGGCTGTTGATACTCTCTCCTTCAGTGTCCCTGGTGGCGTTTTCCCCACCGCGCATGAAACCTATGGAATCTTCTACAGGCCCAGCGATACGCTCAGGATGACGGTGCGTGTCATGGGGTCCGACTACGAGCGCGTGGAGAGGGTCAGGGTACTGGCCGGGGCAACGGAGCTCGCGGCCGCCAGCAGTCGGACGGGGCTGAGTCATGACCGCGGTCTGTCCGCTCCCCCCACCGGGGCCTTCTATGAGCTGAATGTGCCGATAAGAGGCGCGTGTGGCACGACCGACATCGTCGCCGAAGCTGTGTATCGGGGTGGGAGGACGATTCGATCGCCAGCAAAGAGGGCAACGGTCGATTGCACTCCCCCGACGCTTCGCGTCGAATCTCCAACCAGCGGGCAGTGCGTGAAATTTGGGGACGGCTTCGCCCTGCGCATGACCGCTACCGACGATATCGGGATTGCCCAACTCACTGCCAACTTCGGGGTGTTAGGGCGTTATGGCCCATCGGGACTTGACCGCTTCCCGCTCCGGCCAATGGTCACCTTCACCTACTCGATTCTGCCTCGTGAGACAGACGGCCACGGACCGGTCACGGTGCGAGTCGAGGCGTTCGATTGGGGCGGGGGAAGAGCGAGCACGGAATTCCCAATCGTTCTCGATGGAAACGTCCCCCCGACCATCGGCATGGGTCGCCCGAATCATGGCCAGCGCTTCTCAACGCTGGAGCCGATTCTCGTTGAGGGGGCGGCCCGCGACCCCGGGTGCGGTCTGGACCGAGTGGAGATCGGGGCCAGGCCAGCGGGTAAACGGGAACCCTTCCGCGTCCTGATGACCGTGAGGACATTCTCCCCGGAGGGGTATCGCGTCACGCTTCCGCCGGAATCACTCGCTCCGGGGAAGTGGGATCTCAGGGCGAAGGCATTCGCCAAGACGGGCCGCGCCTTCGGCGATGTCTGGTTTGGGAGGGAGATCGAGGTCTTTCGTCCGATCGGGCTCCGGCCCCTCCCGCCGGCCCTACCTCGCAAGCCTTAGGTCGAGCGTGGACCGTTTCGTCTCCCGGTGCGACAGACAGGGTGAACGTCATCTATGAGAAAAATGAACCAGATTCGAAAGGGGGGATGCCAGGCGCAAGATACCGCAAGAGGCCTGCTCGAAACCGCGGGGTCGCTCAACGCCCCGCTGATGTGAGACCGCTGTACGAACCTTATGGAACCCGAAAGGGAGGAGGAAACCGATGAAGAATAGATGGATTGCCGCCATAGGCATGGCTGTACTGACCGTGGGGGGCATGGCATGGGCAGGGGGGGCAGGAGGCCCGGGGCCGACGATTCCGAAACTAGGCCCAGCGCCGACGATTCCGGGAATACGCCCGACGATCCCGCTGCCGGAGTGCCGGGACCCCAAGGCCATGGGGTTGAAGTTCGCGGTCATCTCGAAAGACCCAAAGTGGCCCGCGACGCAGGGGAAGATCCGGATCACCGGCGCGGTGAAGAACGTCGGGAACGCGGTGTTCGAGTCGGACCCAAGGCAAGCGAGCGCGCAACTGCTTGAGGAGCGGCCCGGGGCTCGCGCTGAGATGAAGGCCCAGCAGAATATCGCGCGTCTCAATCCCGGTCAGAGCATCAACCTGAATTACGAGCGGGCCTGGAACACGGCCACGGAGTTTCCGCCGAAGTACATCCTGATGATCGTCTATGACCCCGATATCTACATCGATGCGAACAAGAAGAACGACGACTGCAACCGGAATAACAACCGGGCGGAGTTGACGGGCCAGACGATCAACAGCGCTTGGCCGAAGTAGGCAAGGGAACCAAGGGGGGGCGGCATGCCGTCGCCCCCCCGGTGGTTTAATTCAGGGCTGCTACATATGGTGCACCGTGACGGTGGAAATCCGGAAGGGGGCCACGCTGCCGATTATTGCCGCCCGGAGTGTGAGGCCGTGATTATGACGGCTGGTCGGGGCAGCGGAAAGGGCATGGAAGAGGGAATGGTACACGAGGGAGCAAGGACAATGCGGAAGATGAGGCAAGCCCTGCTTGTTAGCATGATCATGCTTCTCAACCCGGCCAGCCCAGTGTGGGCAGCACCCCGGATTTCGAGTGTGTCGCCGACCTCGGGGCCGCCGGGGAGCTGTCTCGTGATCAACGGGAGCGAGTTCGGCGCCACCCAGGGGACGAAGACCGTCGCCATGGCTGGAATGGGAAGGTCGGTCGATTCTCTAAGGGTCCGGTCCTGGTCGGACACGAAGATCGAGGCCGAAATTCCCAGTAACATAGAGGCTGGCCGATACGAGCTGCTCCTCCTGGAGCACCGGCCCAGACGGACGTTCGCGAGTAACCTCGTTCCTCTCACGATCGTCATGCCCCGAATCACCGATATCAGCCCGGGTACCGCGGCGGAGGGGGACACGCTGTGGGTGAAGGGGGCGAATTTTGGAGACCGGCTCTGCAGCAAGACGCATGTGGCGATCGGCGGGCATGGCGCCCATGTGGATGCCACCCTGGTCTCCTGGTCCAACATCGGCATCACGGTGCGCATTCCGAAGAGCGACAAGTTAAAGCCGGGCAACAGGTACTACCTCGGGATCAGCGCCGAACGCGACGCCAGGTGGCTCAGCAACATCGATCAGACCTTTCGGTTCCAGGAACGCCGCTAGTGCCGTTCCAACTATTTACACCTAAATGGTAAGGCCGGGGAAAGCGATGGTTCTTAGCACGACACCTGGTCACCGAGGCTGAGGATGGGGCCTCGACAGGAGGATTGCGATGAACCCGTATAGGCTTCTGGGTTGCTTTGGTCTTGCGCTCATTCTGGTTGGCCAGGCATTTCCCGTTGAGGCCCAATCTCCGGTGTCCCTCCGCGTTCTTCTGCCTGGGGGTCCATTTCCAACAGTCGAGGGAGGGCCGACCCGTATCATGAAACAGGGCTCGACCGTCGAGGTGAGGATCAATGTCGATGGCTCAAATCCGCGCTTCCACCCGGATAATGTTGAAGCGGTCTGGGTGGGCGAACAGAGGATGCCCTCTGAATTCCCCTCTCGCATCGGTCCGCGCGTGTCAATCCCGCCCACGAGAGGCGACGTGCGCCGCACCGCGGTCAGCGAGCCAATCAGCCTTCCTGCGGAGCTGTTCTCATGTGGAAGGCATAACCTGCGCGCTGTGGCGGAATTTAGGGGTAGGCATGCAAACATTGCGTCTCCTGAGCCCGCAACGACGGTATTCCTTGACTGTGGTCCGCCCGGCCTCGAGATCCACGCCCCATCCGGGGGAGCCTGTATCAGGCCAGGAACGGGCATTGATCTGCGACTGACGGCCTCCGATGACATCGGGATCAAGGGTCTCACCCGAGACCTCGGCCCTTTGGGGCGACAACACCGCGAACCCACCACCCTGGAGCGGACATTCGCCCTTAGTGAACGAGTTGCCGTGGGGGACCCACATCGAAACGGTGTGATAAGCGCAGGATTCGAGGCAGAGGATTGGGCAGGGAATAGACTCGCCAAGGGCCTCACGTTCACCCTCGACGGGGACGTCCCCCCGACGATCGGGATGGAACGGCCGAGTGACGGACAGCAAGTCACCCAGGTAGATTCCATCGCCGTCAGCGGCCAGGCGGCTGATCCCGGCTGCGGCCTCGATCGGATCGAGATTGGGGCGCGGAGACGCGGTACCTCCGACCCATATCGGATTGTAAAGGCGATTCGGGAATTTCCCCCGGCGCGCTCCGGCCTTCCGACCCCTCGGTTTACCTATCGTGCCGACTTGCCCCCAGGGACCCTGGCGCCGGGGCTATGGGACCTTAGAGCAGAGGCCATTAGTCAGACTGGACGCAGGGCAGAGTCCGCGAGACACATCAGGGTCATCGGAGGCCCAACCCTGGCGCTCTCTGCACCCGGCGGCCGCGAATCGCTCCCGGGAGTTCCCCGACCTACGCTTCCGCCACCCCGATAGTCGGGCCGCTGAGGTGGCTGCTTTTCGGCTCTGAGGAAGGAGGTGGTGTAGGTAAGGAGAGCGGCATTCCGTTTTGCGACAGTCATCAAAAGGAATCTGAACATGGCGATGGTAACGCACAATGATAGCAGTTCTGCTCCACGGTTCTGTCCGATGTACTGCATCGTTCCGCCGCACATGCTGAAGGAGATCGCCAGACGCGGGAGCGCCGGACAGCAGGCGTGGGCGTGGCAGACGCTCACCCTGTCCGAGCAGATGCGGGGTCAGCGCCTGGCGCTGTCTGTCATCGCGGCGATGGGAACAACCGCCACCGGCACCAAACGCCGGACGATCTATGATGCCGGGAACGGATCGCGCCTGCCGGGTCGGATGGTGCGTGGAGAGGGCGATCCGAGAAGCAAGGATCGGGCGGTGAATGAGGCATACGATGGCTCGGGGGCAACCTATGATTTGTACTTCACGGTGTTCGGCCGCAACTCGATTGATGAACGGGGAATGCGATTGGACTCCACCGTCCACTATGGTCGCAAGTATGATAACGCCTTTTGGAATGGTCAGCAGATGGTCTATGGGGATGGCGATGGCGAGCTCTTCAATCGATTCACGATTGCGATCGATGTGATCGGGCATGAACTGACCCACGGCGTGACAGACTACGAAGCCGGTCTGGAGTATCAAGATCAGCCGGGCGCCCTCAACGAATCGTTTTCCGATGTCTTTGGGTCACTGGTCAAGCAATATAAACGCCGGCAGACTGCGAAGGAGGCCGATTGGCTGATCGGCAAGGGACTGCTCGCCCGTGGGGTGAAAGGGAAAGCGCTCCGTTCGATGAAGGAACCCGGCACCGCCTATGACGACGATATCCTCGGAAAAGATCCACAGCCGGGGCATATGAGAGACTATGTGAGGACGCGCGACGATAATGGCGGGGTCCACATCAATTCGGGCATCCCGAATCGTGCGTTTTGTGAGACTGCGATTGGACTGGGTGGGAACGCATGGGCGAAGGCCGGACAGATCTGGTATGTGACCTTGAGGGACAAGCTCCGGCCAAACTCCTCATTCAAAGATGCTGCTCGTTGGACAGTGGCGGTTGCGAGGGAGCTATATGGGGTAGGAAGCCTCGAGCAGAAGGCGGTTCGAGGGGGCTGGGTGGCGGTGGGTATTGGGGTCTAGGGTACAAGATAGAGGGGGTAGGGCATAGGGGATAGGGGATAGGGTAGAGCGTATCGGGTGTCGGGGTCGAGGGGTCAGCGGGCCTTTCTTGGTTTTTACCCTAAACCCTGAACCCCATACCCTGTTCTTGTGAGGTGAAGCGTGAAGGTTGAGTTCTGTCGGACCGGAGGAGTTGCAGGGACACGGTTGACGGCGACGCTCGATACCGAGAGGCTTTCCCCCCAGGAGGCGGACCGTCTTAGGCGCCTGATATCCACCGCTTGCTTCTTCGATCAACCCACCTCGCTGAAATCTTCAACGTCAGGAGCCGATCGGTTTCAGTATCAGGTGACGGTTGAGGAGGGAGACCGGATAAAGAAGGTCGAAATCGATGAATCGTGTGTCCCGAGGACGTTCCAGCCACTCATCGATTATCTCCTCGATTCCT
Source organism: Candidatus Methylomirabilota bacterium (assembly GCA_016207095.1). Taxonomy (GTDB): domain Bacteria; phylum Methylomirabilota; class Methylomirabilia; order Methylomirabilales; family Methylomirabilaceae; genus Methylomirabilis. Next base: position 12,359 of record JACQQF010000060.1, read on the forward strand.
GCCGAGCCCGCCAGAAGATCAAGCGTTCATAGTTCGTAGTTGATGGTTCATAGGTTTCAATTCAGGGCCGGCACTTCTGGTCTATGAACTCTGAACTGTGAACGATGAACGCCAGTGCTCTCCGAGTTGACTTTTCACGGAAAAGGCCGTATAACGAGGCGAGGATTCGCTCCGTCCTCGGGAGCGGATTTTTGTTTTGGCCCCCGGTGAGGGTGTCCGCCCGCGGAGCGGTAATCGTTTGATCATCTAGTGCCGTTCCAACTATTTCCGCCTAAATGGTAAGGCCGGGGAAAGCGATGGTTCTTAGCACGACACCTGTCGACAGTTAGCCGCAACAAGTTGGAACGGCACTAGTTCAAGGAGGAGGTGGGGGGGATGGCCGTCAAGGTCGCGATAAACGGATTCGGCCGAATCGGGCGAAATGCCTTTCGGGCGGCGCTTGGGGACAGCGGGCTGGACTTTGTCGCGGTGAACGACATTACAGACGCCAAGACGCTCGCGCATTTGCTGAAATACGATTCGGTCCATGGGGCGCTGAGCGCACACGTGCAGGCCAGGGATGATGCCATCGTGGTCAACGGCCGGGAGGTGAAGGTCTTCGCGCAGAGAGACCCATCGGCCCTTCCCTGGAAAGAGCTGGGGGTAGAGGTGGTTGTGGAATCGACCGGCCGCTTCACGGACCGGGCGGGCGCGGGCAAGCACCTGGAGGCCGGCGCGAAGAAGGTCATCATCTCGGCACCCGCGAAGGATCCCGACGTCACGCTGGTGCTTGGTGTCAACGAGAAGATGTACGATCCGGCCAAGCATGCGATCATCAGCAATGCCTCCTGCACCACGAACTGTCTTGCCCCCGTGGCCAAGGTGGTCATGGAGAACTTCGGCATCCGCCATGGCCTCATGACCACCATCCATGCGTATACCAACGACCAGCAGATCCTGGATCTCCCGCACAAGGACCTCCGCCGAGCCAGGGCTGCCGCCCTGTCCCAGATCCCGACGAGCACGGGCGCCGCCAAGGCGGTCGGCCTCGTGCTGCCGGCGCTGCAGGGGAAGATGCATGGGATCGCCATTCGTGTGCCTACGGCCAACGTCTCTCTGGTTGATCTGGTGGCGGAGACGGAGCGTGTTGTCACGGTCGAAGAGGTGAATGCAGCCCTTCGAAAGGCGGCTGACGGCGAATTGAAGGGGATCCTCGGCTTCTGCGAGGAGCCGTTGGTCTCCATCGACTTCAACGGCAACCCGCTCTCTTCGATTGTTGACGGTCTGTCAACATCAGTCGTGGACGGCACCCTGGTCAAGATCTTGTCCTGGTACGATAACGAGTGGGGCTACTCTTGCCGGATACGCGATCTGGTTAAATTCATCGCGTCGCGGTGAATTTGAGGTTTCGAGCTCCGGGTTCCGAGTTCCAGGTAGGGGCGACCCGCCGGGTCGCCCCTACACCTGACACGCCACACCCGAAACTCGAAACCCTAAACCCGAAACACGAAACTCAGGCATGAAGCTCTGTATCGATGACCTCGACCTGAACGGGAAGCGGCTTCTGATCCGAGTTGATTTCAATGTCCCACTCGACGAGCATGGAAAGATCGCCGATGATACGCGCGTGCGCGCCGCTCTCCCCACGATCACCTACGCGGTTGGGCATGGCGCGAAGGTTATTCTGATCTCTCATCTGGGGCGGCCCAAGGGGGGTCCTTCTCCGAAACTCAGCCTCGCGCCGGTGGCTGCCAGGCTCTCAGCGTTGCTCGGACGTCCGGTGGAGATGGCCGACGACTGCGTGGGACCGGGCGTGAAAGCTCGGATCGACAGGATGGGCGCAGGGCAGGTTCTGATGCTGGAGAACTGCCGCTTTCATCCCGAAGAGGAGAGGAACGACGAAGGTTTCGCCCGGGCGTTGGCGGATCTTTGTGACCTGTACGTGAACGATGCGTTCGGCACTGCGCACCGGGCTCACGCGTCCACCGTGGGTGTGACGAGATTCGTCAAGGATGCGGCGTGCGGCTTTCTCATGCGCACGGAGCTCGAACATTTGGGCGCCGTGCTCGACTCGCCGAAGCGCCCCTTCGTCGCAATCCTCGGCGGAGCAAAGGTTTCGGACAAGATCGGGGTCCTGGCCAATCTGCTCTCGAAGGTGAATAGCGTTCTGATCGGCGGGGGAATGGCCTATACCTTCCTGAAGGCCCAGGGGCTGGAGGTGGGCAACTCCCTTGTGGAGGTTGACCGGCTGTCGGTGGCCAAGGAGACGATGGAGCAGGCCAGGCGCTTGAAGGTCGCCATCCATCTGCCCCGGGATCATGTGATTGCCGAGCGGGTTGACGCTGGAACGACCACTAGGCTGGTTGAGGGGGCCATCCCGGGCGGGTGGATGGGACTCGACATCGGCCCCGCGACGATGGGCCGATTTGTTGAGGAGATCGGACGAGCCAAGACGATCCTGTGGAACGGACCGATGGGGGTCTTCGAGCTTGCTCCCTTCCAAAAGGGAACGTTCGCCCTTGCTAGGGCGGTGGCAGCCTCCGGCGCCCATTCGGTCATTGGCGGCGGAGATACCGCAGCCGCAGTTGCTCAAGCCGGAGTTGCAGAGAAGATGACCCATATCTCGACGGGGGGTGGGGCATCCCTGGAGTTTCTAGAGGGGAAAGAGTTACCCGGCATCGCCGCGATCAGCGAAAAGGCTAGGGTGTAGGGTCTAGGGAATAAGGTAGAGGATAGAGGGTGATCGTTGAATGAATCCATTCAGGGTTGGTACTAGACCCTAGACGCTAAACCCTATACCCTGTTTTCTCACGATGCGGACACCACTTGTTGCAGGCAATTGGAAGATGTATAAGACACCGTCCGAGGCCATTGTGCTGGCGCAGGCGGTGGTCAGGAGACTGTCTGCACCTGATGGGGTCGAAGCGGTGGTCTGTCCTCCGTTCACCGCGCTTGAGGCTGTTGCGAAGGTGGTCGCGGGGTCGAGAGTGGGCCTGGGAGCGCAGGACGTCCATTGGGAGAAGGAAGGGGCTTACACCGGCGAGGTGTCCGCAGAGATGCTGCATGATCTCGGGTGCCGTTACGTCATCGTCGGCCACTCCGAGCGGCGCCAGTACTTCGGTGAGACTGATGAGCGTGTGAACAAGAAGAGCTTGGCCGCGCTAGCCAGTGGGCTCATTCCAATTATCTGCGTCGGCGAGACCCTCTCCGAGCGAGAGGCGGGCCACGCCAAGGAGATTGTGGCGGCCCAGGTGAAGGGCGCCTTATCGGGATTGTCCCCCAAAGAGGCTCAGGCACTTGCTCTTGCCTATGAGCCGGTCTGGGCCATCGGGACGGGCAAAACGGCCACACCCTCCCAGGCCGAGGAGATGCACGCGCATATCCGGATGACTATCGCCGGGCTGTTCGGCGCCGATGTTGCGAAGGAGGTTCGCATCCTCTATGGGGGAAGCGTCAAGCCCGAGAACGCCCAAGAGTTGCTTCAACGATCGGATATTGACGGCGCCCTGGTTGGCGGTGCCAGCCTTCAGGCCGATTCCTTCGCTTCGATCGTGAAAGCCGCCAAAACTTCAGGGTAGAGGGTTTAGGGTTCAGGGAATAGGGTTCACAGTAGCCCTTGACCCTAGATCCTATCCCCTAGACCCTGCCTCTCAAGGAGGTACGCATGTTCATTACGCTTTCGGTTCTCCATCTGCTCATTGCGGTTGTCCTTGTCGTGGTTGTGCTCCTGCAGAGCGGCAAGGGCGCCGACATCGGCGCCACCTTTGGGGGCGGCTCGAGCCAGACCGTCTTCGGTGGCCGCGGTGCCGCCACCTTCTTGAGCAAGTTGACATCAGCGGTCGCCGTGCTCTTTATGATCTCGTCCCTCATGTTGGCCATCTATTCGGGGCGCAGGGGAAGTTCGTCGGTGATCACAGAGGAACGAGCCAAGCAGGCCGTCCCTAGCCCCTCGCCCCCACCCGGGCAAACGGCGCCTCCTGCCGGCCAGGCGCCGCCCCCCGCCACCAAATAGCAAGCGTTCAGAGTTCATGGTTCAGAGTTTGTAGTGAAGGACTGTCCGGACCGAAGTCAGCAACTTGCGAACTGCGAGCTGTTATCTATGAACTATCAACTATGAATGCCTTCGCCAGGCAGATGTGGAGCCGCACGCGGCAACGCCTCGGCCATGCATTTGCTCTCCAGGGAGAGATGGATGGGGCCAGGGCGGATGATCTCGCGCTCCTTGATCGCTTTGCCAGCCTGCTGGCGGATCGCGGGCTTGCCACCCCGGCGATCTTTCTCGTGCAATCGCTTGCCCCCCTCGGTTTCCTCGGAAGTCAGCTCGTCCACGCCCTCTCACCGATCTTGGGAATGGTCGCCACGCCTGATGAGATCGAGCGGCTTGCCCGTCTGATGGAGGGCCGTGAGACCCCGGCACTCTTCACCGACCGCCTCATTCATGAGGAGGAGGCTCGCGGTCGATGACCGGTTCCACCAGGTCCTTCGGCTCCGCTCAGGACAAGCTCACCACAGGTGGTTCGACCGAGCTCACCAGAGCCGCTGAGATGGCGGCGATCCTGGCCACCGACTGTGGCAGCACAACCACCAAGGCCATCCTGATCGAGAAGGTCGGCGGCGAGTACCGTCAGACCTTTCGCGGCGAGGCGCCGACCACCGTCGAGGCGCCTGTCGAGGATGTGACGCGTGGCGTCCTGAACGCCATCCAGGAGGTGGAGGAGCTGTCGGGCCGGAAAATCCTTGACGGGGAGAAGATCCTGACGCCGGCCGAAGGGAGGCACGGGGTCGATCTCTACGTCTCCACCAGCAGTGCCGGGGGCGGCCTCCAGATGATGGTGGCCGGGGTCGTGATGGCCATGACCGCCGAGAGCGCCCAGCGTTGCGCCCTTGGCGCCGGCGCCATCGTCATGGATGTTCTGGCCAGCAACGATGGGCGCGCTGCGCATGAGAAGATCGAGCGGATCCGGCATCTTCGTCCGGATATGATCCTGCTGTCGGGTGGGACCGACGGCGGAACCATCTCGCACGTGGTGGAGATGGCCGAGTATATTCGAGCAGCCGACCCAAAGCCCCGCCTCGGCGGGGGCTACATGCTGCCGATCATCTTCGCTGGCAACAAGGATGCGCGTGGCCAGATACAAGAGATCCTGGGTGATCGAACCGCCCTGGTCATCGCGGACAACATCCGTCCCGTCCTCGAGCGGGAGAACCTGTCGCCAGCCCGCCACATGATCCACGAGCTCTTTCTCGAGCATGTCATGGCCCAGGCGCCAGGGTACGGGACGCTGATCGGCTGGACCGGCGCGCCGATCATGCCGACGCCGGCCGCTGTCGGCCTCATCATGGAAAAGGCGGCGCGACAACAAGGGCTGAATCTCCTCGGCGTTGATATTGGTGGTGCCACGACCGACGTCTTCTCGGTGGTAGACGGGCAGTTTACCCGAACGGTCAGCGCCAATCTTGGGATGAGCTACAGCGTCAGCAACGTCTTGGCCGAGGCCGGCCTCGAGCAGATTCAGCGATGGCTCCCGGTGTTACTGGACGAACAGGACGTGCGAAACCGGATCAAGAACAAGATGATCCGCCCCACGACCATCCCGCAGACCCAGGAAGACCTAGCCCTGGAGCAGGCGGTGGCCCGGGAGGCGCTGCGCCTGGCCCTGGATCAACACAAGATGCTGGCGGTCGGCCTGAAAGGTGTTCAGCAAGAACGGACCATTAGCGATGCCTTCGAACAGCACAAGGGTGGGAAGAGCCTGATCGATCTGTACCGGATCGATCTGATCATCGGCAGCGGCGGGATCCTCTCGCACGCGCCGCGCCGAGTCCAGGCGATGCTGATGCTGATCGACGCCTACCAGCCGCTGGGTCTGACGCGACTGGCCGTGGACAGCATCTTCATGATGCCGCATCTGGGTGTCCTGTCCCAGGTCAACGACCGGGCGGCGACCGAGGTCTTCCTGAAGGACTGCCTGATCCCGCTCGGAAGTTGCCTTGCTGCAGAGGGGACCGGAAAGCCGGGTGAGCCCTGTTTCGCCTACACGATACGGTTCGCTGATGGTCAGCACGAGAAAGGCGCGCTCCGTTTCGGGGAACTCCGTCGTATCGAGTGGTCTCCTGAAGCTGAAGCCGAGCTGCACGCCGAGCCGTCGAGAGGCTTTAACCTCGGCGCCGGCGACGGGAGAGCGGTGACGGTCAAGGCGACCGGCGGCGCGGTTGGTCTGATCCTCGATGCCAGGGGCCGGCCGCTGAGGCTGCCCGATGAGCCGTCAGAACGGGCTGCGCAACTGCGCGCCTGGGCGAAGGCGGTCGACCTGTATCCCGAATAAAACGTGCGAAGTGCGAGGTACGAAGTGCGAAGTGCGATGAAACGCGTGCGAGGTGCGAAGTGCGACGTGCGAAGTGCGAAAGGTTCAACCCCGCACCCCGCACCCCGCACCCCGCACACTTAGCTATGGCCCATTCATATACGCCGGGCTTGCGTGTCACGCCGCGGACTGTAGTCCGCAAGAGGCGAATCCTGCCGATCCCTGGTCAGGTGCTCGTCAACGAGGGACAGGCCGTCACGGCTGCTACCGTGATCGCGCAGGCCGATCTTCCAGGCAAGGTGCATACGGTCAACGTTGTCAACCTCCTGGGGATTGTGCCGGATGAGATCCGGCGCTACATGTTAAAGCGTGAGGGCGATTCAGTCCGGGCGGGCGAGCCGCTTGCCGAGAACCGGCCATTCATCAAATGGCTCAAGACGCGAGTTCCTGCGCCCATCACAGGAACGGTCGAGAGTGTCTCTGAGGTGACCGGCCAGGTCTTCTTGCGGGAGCCGGCCAAGCCTCTGGCCCTGTCGGCCTATCTGGACGGGCTCGTGGTCGAGACCTTCCCGGGACAGGGGGCATCGGTGGAGACGCCCTGCAGCCTGGTGCAGGGGATCTTCGGGATCGGCGGCGAAGCGGCCGGAACGATCGCGGTGGGCGTCGCTAACCCAGAGGAGGCCCTCGTTCCGGAGCGGATGACAGACGCGCATCGCCACACGATCCTCGTAGGCGGCTCGTTCATCGATCGGGAGGGACTGGCCAGGGCACAGCAGGTCGGCGTCAGTGCCATTGTCGTCGGTGGAATACGCGACCTCGATCTGAAGGCCCTGATTGGACGTGATCTTGGTGTGGCGATCACCGGGACGGAGCAGGTCGGCTTGACCCTGATCATCACCGAGGGCTTTGGCCGAATCACGATGGCCAGGCGGACCTTCGACCTCCTGACCTCCATGGTCGGCAAGCGCGCATCATGTTCAGGCGCGACGCAGATCCGGGCCGGCGTGATCCGGCCCGAAGTGATCATTCCGCTCACCCCCCCACCCTTCCCTCCCCCTCGGAGGGGGGAGGGCGAGGGAGGGGGTGCGGAGTCCGGGGTGCGAGGTGCGAAAGGAGTCGAGACGCAGGCACTCGGGGGTGGGCTGAAGGTGGGCGATCAGATTCGCATCATTCGAGAGCCCTACTTTGGGCGGATCTGCAGGGTGGCCGCTCTTCCCGCCGACCTCCAGGTCCTTCCCACAGAGAGTAAGGCTCGCGTCCTGGAGGCAGAGTTTGAGGATGGGCAGCGGGCCCTGGTCCCGCGGGCAAATGTCGAGCTCCTGGAGCTATGAGCAAAGTGCGAGGTGCGAAGTGCGAGGTGCAATGAGAAGAGTGCGAGGTGCGGGGTGCGGGGTGCGGGGTGCCCACCGATCCCACGCCGCACCCCGCACCCTGCACTCTTTCTCGGGACGCGCTCTTGCCCCGGTCCTTGTTGTCCTCCTCTGTACCTTCTTTCCTCTACCCTCCACCCTAGCGGTCTCGCTCTCACCTCCTGAGCAGTTCGAGGCCTTCGACATGCCTGGCGATAGCGGCGGCAGCGTCGGGTTGTCGTGGCGAGCCGCTCCTTTCGATGGCCCCCCCCTTCGGTATCAGGTGTTCTTTGGCGAGCAGGAGCGCGGACCTTACACACAGCTCGCCGAGTTCCCTGCCAATAGTCACTACAAGAGCGACGCCGATCGGCCATGGTGGAGCTGGGACCGGACAAAGAACGTCCACTTCTATCAGGTCAAGTCAACTCGAACGCTCAACCTCGTGAACGGGCGGCCGTACTTCTTCAAGGTGGCGCTGACTGACGGGACGCAGAGCCTGGAGGGACCGGGCCGCTCGGCGGTCCCTGAACCGAATCTGTTCAACTGGAACAAGGCGAACAACTTTCTCCTGATGATCGTCTTCTCGACCCTTGTCTTGATCTCGATATCGCAGGCAAAACGCCGCCCCAACATCTTCCTGCGCCGCATCCCTGGCCTCGACGCGGTGGAAGAGGCGATCGGTCGGGCAACGGAGATGGGGCGGCCGATCCTCTATCTGACCGGCTCGGATGATATGTCGAGTCTGTCTACGATCGCTGCCACGGTGATCCTGGGTCAAGTCGCCAAGCGGACCGCGGCCCTCGACACGCAACTGAAGGTGCCTCACCGCGACCCGATCGTCATGGCGGTCTGCCAGGAGATCGTCAAGGAGTCGTATCTTGAGGCGGGACGGCCCGATGCGTACCGGGAGGACTCGAACTTCTTCATCACCTCAGACCAGTTTAGCTACGCGGCCGCCGTCGATGGCATCATGCTCCGCGAGCGGCCCGCAGCCAATTTCTTCATGGGCTTCTACTATGCCGAGGCACTCCTCCTGACGGAGACCGGCGCCGGAACCGGGGCGATCCAGATCGCCGGGACCGATGCTGACCTGCAACTGCCCTTCTTCATTACAACGTGCGACTATACCTTGATCGGCGAGGAGTTGTACGCTGCCAGTGCCTACCTCTCGCGGGAGCCGGTGCTGGTCGGGACCTTGAGAGGTCAAGACCAGGGGAAGGCGTTTCTCCTGATCTCCATGGTGATCGGGACCATCTTGGCGACAATCGGCGCATTGACCGGGACCCAGACATTCGTACCAGTGCTCCAGCTTTTCCGCGACTTCAAGTGAGGTGCGAGGTGCGAGGTGCGAAGTGCGGGGTCCGAGGTAGGGCGGATACATGACATTGTTCCTGCGACGGACCCTTCCACTGCTGCTGACCTTCCTGTTCGGCGTCGCGTTCGCCGTGCAGTACTACATTCCTCATCCGGTCTCCGAGGGGGCGCTCACCGAGATCTCGATCTGGCTCAGGATTATCCTTGGATTCGCCATGATCCTGGGGATCGCGAGCCTTTGCCAGGTTCACTATGCCAAGATCCGGACGAGGGTCGCCGGCTGGGGCTATAGCCTGGTGGTCTATTTCTCGATGCTGATCACAGTGGCAGTTGGCCTCTGGGCGCGCGGACAGGAGACGGGGACGGGGCTCGGCTGGATCTACACCTACACCCTGTTGGCCCTGCAAGGGACGATGTTCTCCATACTCGGCTTCTTCGTCGCGTCGGCCGCGTTCCGAGCCTTCCGGGCGAGAAGCAAGGAGGCGACAGTCCTGCTGGTGGCGGCCATCCTCATGATGTTCGGCCGGGTGCCGCTGGGCGAGTACCTGGTCCCGGCTGCGGGCCCGCTGGCCGGGTGGCTTCTGAATGTCCTGAACCTCGCCGCCCGGAGAGGGATCATCATCGGGATCAGTCTTGGCGGGATCGCCACCTCGATCAAGATCATCTTCGGGATCGAGCGCTCGTACCTGGGGGGGCGCGAGTAATGGGCAACGTAGGGGCACTGCTTGCTGCGCCCTCTTTGGGGATCGAGCGCTCGTACCTGGGGAGTCGAGAATGAGGGAGCTGGCCGGCAAGCTGCTGCGCCTGGACCGTCGCGCCATCTTCGTCCTGATCGCGCTCGCGACCCTGATCCCACTCCTGTACCCGGTCGGCCTGCCGATCCGGGTCTCACCAGAGGTGAGGCGGGTCTTCGACCACATCGAGTCGCTTCCGGCCGGATCGGTCTTTCTGCTCTCGCTTGACTTCGATCCTGCCTCGAAGCCGGAACTCTATCCGATGGCCGTCGCTTTGCTCAACCATGCCTTCAGACGGGACCTGCGGGTGGTGACCATGACCCTCTGGGTTTCAGGAACCGGGATGGCCGAAAAGGTGGTCAGTGGAGTGGCAAGTGAGTACGGAAAGCGACGAGGACTGGACTATGCCTTCCTGGGTTACTCGCCCGGCGGGGCAAACGTGATCATCAACATGGGCCAGGACCTGAATGCCGCCTTCCCCGCTGACCACTATGGCGAGCGAACCGCTGACCTCCCGGTCCTTCGGGGGATCAGGTCGCTCAGGCAGGTGAACTATGTCGTGAGCTTGGCTGCCGGCACACCCGGCGTCGAAAGTTGGTACGTGTACGGGAAGGAAAAGTATGGCTTCGAACTGGGTGGCGGGGTGACGGCTGTGATCGCCCCCGGCCTCTACCCCTTCCTCGACACCGGACAGATCAACGGCCTGATCGGGGGGCTCCGCGGGGCTGCCGAATACGAGACCCTCATCGGGATGAAGGGGAAGGGGATGGCCGGCATGGATGCTCAGTCGGCCACTCATTTCATCATCATCGGCCTGATCTTGCTCTGCAATCTTTTCTACGTTGTGGCGCCGGGGACGGTGGTTCGATCCTTCGACGGCCCTCAGGACGGGCCCGGCCCTTCGACAGGGCTCAGGACAGGCTCACCGCAGGAGGGGCAACGCTGATGGCGACCTCGGTCTTGATCGGGGCATGGGTTGCTGCCGGCCTCACGCTCTTTATGTTCAGCTTCCTGTACAAAGACAACCCCTTCTTCAGGTTTGGTGAACACCTGTATGTCGGGGTCTCGATGGGGTACACGATCGTCCGAATCCACTACGATGTGATGATGAAGAGCCTCTACGGTCCTGTCGCCCAAGAGGGCAAATGGTGGCTTCTGGTCCCGGCCCTTCTGGGCCTGCTGGTCCTCACGCGCTTCATCCCGAAGGTGAGCTGGCTGAGCCGCATCTCGTTTGCGGTGATCGTGGGCTTCGGTTCCGGCGTCGCCATCCCACGGATCATCTCCTCCAACATTCTCCAGCAGGTACAGGGAACGTTGAAACCGCTTCTGAACGCCGGCTCGTCCCGATTCGGCATGGCGGAATTGAATGCCCTGTTGATCCTCACGGGTGTCCTCACTGTCCTGGTCTACTTCTTCTTCTCTATCGAGCACAAAGGAGCGATCAAGATCGCGGCCAGGATCGGCGTCTATTTCCTCATGGTCTACTTTGGCGCCGCCTTTGGCTACACCGTCATGGCCAGGATGTCGCTTGTGATTGGCCGGTTCGACGACCTGATCCTGTTTGCCTCCCGCGACTACGCCTATGCCTCAGTGGTTCTCTTGATTCTGGTAACCCTCGGTCTGCTCTTGTGGGAGCGTGGTTCGACAGGGCTCACCACAGGCGGTCAGCGCCGCACCCAGACCCCTCCCGCCTGAGCCCTTCAGCCGTTCCTTTCTTCCCCTCTACCCTAACCCCTTGACCCTTTTCGTTTCGGTCGGTTCACGATGAAGATTCCGACCGCCACCAGACCCAGACCCACTCCAAGGTAGCCAGTCAGCGGGTCTCGCAGGAGGAGGTGCCCGAGGAGGACGCCGAAGATCGGCGCGAGGAAGATGAAGGAGGAGAGGCGGCTGACCTGGTGGCGTTTGAGGAGGGCTGCGAAGGCGGCAAAGGTTAACCCGGCGGCGATAACCCCCTGATAGAAAAAAGCCAGCACGATCGCGCCGTCCAGCGCGATGATGAGCGCGGGTTCGAAGAGGATACTTAGGAGAAAGAAAAGGGGAGCGGCGATCATCATCTGGTAGAAGATCAGGGACGCGGGTTCGACAACGGCCAACAGGTCTTTCTGAAATATTGTCTGGATCGCCCAGCAGATGGCAGAAAGGAGGACCAGGCCGTCCCCGATCAGGACTCCGGGATCGTGGGCCTGAAGTCGCTCCGCAAAGGCGACGAGCAGTCCAATGAGCGACAGGCCGATCCCCAGCAGTGTGTTCCGGTCGAGACGATCGTCTGCGATCAAGAAGTGAGCCAGGATGGCGACGAAGACAGGCTGGGTATACAGGAAGACCGAGGCGCGGCTGGCAGTAGTAAGGTTGATGCCGAGGTTGAAAAGGCCATGCTGCACCACCAGGAGGAGCCCGAGCAGCAGGACGGGCCGTCGGGAGCCATGACGGAGATAGAGAAGCTTTCCGCGAGCTGTTGCAATCAATAGAAGGGTCAGGCTTGCCAGGGCGAAACGGATGCCTGCGGCGGAAAACGGCGGCGCGCCTGAAAGGCCGACCTTGATTGCAACCATGGCACCGCCCCATACGAGGCAAAAAAAGGCGAGAAGGGCAACAGTCCGAAGATCGATGGTGGCAGGCGCAAAGGGAGCTTGAGGCCGCCCGATCATCCGCTCAAACGTTCTGAGGACACCGACGCGGTCGAGATCGAGACAAGTGAGCCATCAGAGGGAGTGGGGTTCTTGCCAAATTGCCGCAACCGACGGCCACCGTAACACGTGGCCGCTGGGGTGTCAAGGCGGGGTCAGAGAGAGGAGCAGAGACGGAGAGAAGGCACCTGGAAGCTCAGTGGTGCCGAAGGGGGGACTCGAACCCCCACGGGTGTAACCCCACCGCCCCCTCAAGACGGCGTGTCTACCAATTCCACCACTTCGGCCAAGATGTATGATGACAATTGACGCCCCGGCCTGTCAACGGAAATCTGGCCATCTGCATACCGGTACTCTCTCCAGCCCGTATCGACGATCAGCCGTTTTGCCTTGAACCACCGGGCCGCATTGAGTATAGTGATCGCTGGTTCGTCATCTTTTCAGAGGAGACTCCTATGGGTCAAAGAATCAGGCGGCTCGGCCTGTTGCTTGTGGTGGTAACCCTCGCCGCGTGCGCAACGGTCCAGATTGCAGAGCATCGGGTCATCACCGGTCGAATCACCGATCAACAGGGCCGCCCCGTCCCGGGAACCCCTGTGCTTGTCGTGGGTCGGAGGCTTGATCTGGATTTGAACTTTGACTACAAGGAGCTGGACCGTCGGCAGCTCAGGGTCCTCACCGACCACGAAGGCCGGTACAGGGCCGAGCTCATCCCGAAGGAACTCGGGAATAACTTCTACCTCTTCTTCTATGCCGAAGCGGGGTTCGACGGGGTCCGATTCCAGAAGCCGGAAGGCATCGACATTACCGGCCGGCTGAGGGAGGCGAAAGAGCTCAAGTTCGATCAGGCGCTCCTCGATCACCCGAAATGGAAAGAGGTGCAGCAAAAGATCACGCTGTACGGGGCCGACTCGATGCGGGGAAAGGTCCTGCGTGAATTGGGACTTCCGGAACGCATCGACCGCGGGGTTAGTGACCCACCGACAGAGACGTGGTGGTATTATGGCAAGGGGATCAGCTACCGTTTCGCCGGGCCCGCGATCGCGGGTTCGTACACATTCCAGCCGATCCGCGGCCTGCCGCCGCCTCCCGCCACGAAGTAACGCAGGCACCCCCTTCCGGCCCATTCCACCCCTCGACTGGGGCTTCAATTTCCTCCCCTTTGTACAGGGAGGCGAGTAGAGAAATGATTCCTCCCCTTTGTACGGGGAGGGTAGGTGGGGTAGATCCTGGTGCCGAGAGCACAACGAGGTCATGCTGACCACCTGAATCTGAAACGCCAACTTTGTTGCCCCCCTCCTTACAAGGGAGGGGATGAAAGACGGGACGGTCATTCATGTCGAGCGGAAAGATTCTCATCCGGGGGGCGCGCGAGCACAACCTGAAATCGATCGACCTCGAGATCCCCAGGGACAAGCTTATCGTCATCACCGGGGTCTCCGGCTCCGGGAAATCGTCCCTGGCCTTCGACACGATCTACGCTGAGGGACAGCGCCGGTACGTCGAGTCGCTCTCGGCCTACGCCCGTCAGTTTCTGGAGCAGATGGATAAGCCGGATGTGGACCTGATCGAGGGGCTCTCACCGGCGATCTCCATCGAACAGAAGACCACCAGCAAGAACCCTCGCTCGACCGTCGCGACGGTGACCGAGATCTACGATTACCTCCGCCTCCTCTTCGCCCGGGTCGGCAGGCCGCACTGTTACGCCTGCGGCAAGCCGATCGCGTCCCAGACGGTGCAACAGATCGTGGACCAGGTGATGGCCCTGCCGGCTGGAACCAAGTTCCAGGTCCTGGCCCCGGTCGTGCGTGGGCGCAAGGGAGAGTACCGTCAAATCTTCGCCGACATGCGCCAGCAGGGATTCGTCCGCGTGCGAGTGGACGGCAAACCGCGGGAGCTGGAGGAATCGATCGAGCTGGACAAGAACAAGAAGCACACCATCGAGGTGGTGGTGGACCGCCTCATCCTGAAGGACGATGTCCGGAAGCGGCTGGCCGACTCGCTCGAGACAGCCCTGAGACTCAGCGAAGGGATCGTGACGGTCAACCTCTTGGAGCCATCGAAGGACCTGACCTTCTCCGAACGTCTCGCCTGCATCGAATGTGGCGTCAGCTACCCGGAGATCAGCCCCCGCGTCTTCTCCTTCAATAATCCGCACGGTGCCTGTCCGACGTGCGATGGTCTGGGCACCAAGCTGGATGGCCGGATGGAGGATCTCCCGGGGATCCTCGAGCCGTGGCACAGCAGTCCCAGCGTGCACTATCTGGACCGGCGCTACAAGGAGACCTCTTCGTCCAGGGTGCGGGAGGAGATCGAGACCTACGTCGAGCAGTTGGCCAGCGTCCGCCCCTGCCCGGATTGTCAGGGGGCGCGCCTTCGAAAGGAGTCGCTCGCCATCAAGGTGGACGGCACATCAATTGCGGAAGTGACGCGCTACTCGGTGAAGGAGGCGCTCCGGTTCTTCCAAGACCTCTCGCTCAGCGAGAAGGAACGTGAGATCGCCCGCCGCATCCTGAAGGAGCTTCGCGAGCGTCTGACTTTTCTCGTCAACGTCGGCCTCGACTACCTGACCCTGGACCGGACCGCGGCAACCCTGGCAGGCGGGGAGGCGCAGCGGATCCGGCTGGCCACTCAGATCGGCAGTTCGCTGGTCGGCGTCCTGTATATCCTAGATGAGCCCAGCATCGGCCTCCATCAGCGGGACAATGTCCGCCTCCTGAGCACCCTGAAGCGGCTTCGAGACCTGGGAAACACGGTGCTGGTCGTGGAGCACGACGAGGAAACGATCCGTTCCGCCGATTTCGTCATCGACTTGGGCCCCGGGGCAGGGATCTCCGGCGGGCGAGTGGTGGCCTCCGGGCGCCCCGGCGACATTATCAAGCACAAGACATCGCTGACAGGGCAATATCTCTCCCGCCGCCTGAAAATCCCTGTCCCTCGCGTGCGTAGGCCCGGGAACGGGCTCACCGTCACCGTGGTGGGCGCCAGGGAGCATAACCTCAAGAACATCGAAGTGGAGATCCCCCTTGGTCTGTTTACCTGCGTGACCGGCGTCTCCGGCTCGGGAAAAAGCACCCTGGTGAACGAGATCCTGCGACGGGCGCTGGACCGGCGGCTCTACGGATCGCGGCAGCCGCCGGGAGAGCACGACAAGATTCTCGGTGCCGAACATATCGACAAGGTGATTGATATTGACCAATCCCCAATCGGCCGGACCCCACGCAGCAACCCCGCCACCTATACCGGTGTCTTCAGCTTCATCCGAGAACTCTATGCCCTTGTCCCGGAGGCGCGGGTTCGGGGCTACAAGCCTGGCCGCTTCAGCTTCAATGTCAAGGGCGGCCGGTGCGAGGCCTGCCAGGGGGACGGACTGATCCAGATCGAGATGCACTTCCTGCCGGACGTTTACGTCACCTGCGAGGTCTGCAAGGGGGCGCGCTACAACCGGGAGACGCTCGAGATCGCTTACAAGGGCAAGAGTATCGCCGGGGTGCTGAACATGACCGTCGAGGAAGCGCTCGCCTTCTTCCACCCCGTCCCGAGGATCAAGGAGAAGCTCCAGACCCTATTCGATGTTGGCCTGGGTTACATCAAACTCGGGCAGTCGGCCACGACACTGTCCGGCGGCGAGGCGCAGCGGGTGAAGCTCTCCCGGGAACTCAGCAAACGGGGCACCGGCCGGACCTTGTACATCCTGGACGAACCGACCACCGGCCTGCACTTCCACGACATCCGCCAGCTCCTGGACGTCCTGCACCGCCTGACCGATGCCGGCAACACCGTGCTGGTGATCGAGCACAACCTGGAGGTCATCAAGACGGCTGATTGGATTATCGATCTGGGCCCGGAGGGTGGGGATGAAGGGGGGAAGGTCGTCGTGGCGGGGCGGCCGGAAGAGGTGGCGGCCCATCCCAGCTCCTACACCGGCCAGTTCCTGAAGAAGGTTCTAGCGCGGTGAGGATTACCGAAGCCGCTTGTTTCCTCGGCGCTCGAGGATGGTCACGATCACGACGATGATGGCAGCCTGGAGGATCAGGACGAGTGCATCGATCGCGTTGGCCCGGCGCAACGCGATGGCCGCCAGCCCCAGGCAGATGCTCAACAGGTAGATAAAGAGGACGCTCTGGCGCGTGCTCCCCAACAGCACGGCGATCCGATGGTGCAGGTGATCCTGCCCTACATACTCTAACCAACCCCGGAAGTCTTTCACCCTTCCCGACATGAGCCTGGCCACCGTCAGGTGGATCATGTCGAAGATCAGCACTCCAAAGATAAGGATCGGGGCGGCAATGTCGATGATCGAACTCTCCGCCCAGCTCCCTTTGACGGCGAGGCTGGCCAACGTGAACCCGAGGAAGGTGCTGCCAGCGTCCCCAAGGAAGATACTCGCAGGCGCCTTTGGGCGAAAGTTGTAGGGGAGAAAGCCAAGACAGCTCCCGACCACCGCCGCGGACAACCACCCCATCAAGGGTTGGTTGGTCTGGAAGGCGACGAGCCCCATGAAGCCAGCGGTGATAACGCCGAGGCCGGCTGCCAACCCGTCCATACCGTCCATGAAGTTCAGCGCGTTGGTAATGCCCGTGATCCAGAAGATGGTTAGGAGGATGTTGCCAGTGCGGCCCCACCATACAGGTGGGAAAAGCGTCAATTCAACGCCAGCCAGGAGGACGAGCGCAGTCGCCAGGAGCTGAGCAAGGAGCTTGAGCCGTGCCGGCAGGGTAAAGGCATCGTCCAGCAGGCCGGTGAAGGTCAGCAGGGCGGCGCCGATCAGGATGGCCGCCATCTCTCGGTCCAGGATGGAATTGGCCAGGATCGAGCCGGTGAGAGCGATGAAGATCGGGATACCGCCAAGGAGCGGTGTCGGATTTGTGTGGATCTTCCGGCCGGCCGGATGGTCGAGGATCCTCAATCGAAGGGCGAGTACCCTGGCGAACGGGAGCAGGAGGGAGCTGAGGCAGAAGGAGAACGAGAGAATGTAGAGCCAACGCCGTCCATACTGGCTGAACCAGGTATCCCGCACCGGCGGCAAGAGCAGAAGCAGGAAAAGCCCAACGGAGGCGTACCAGTGGAGGGTGAGCTCCACTTTCTGTGACGATGGCGTCGTCATCTCAGCCCCTCGCCCTCACGATCTTCTTGTCCAGGCCGCCTGCCTGTCCCAAAAAGAGCCTACGGACTGCCCCGATGACTCGCTCAATGTCGCCCTTCAGGGTGGGGTAGATCGGCAGGGAGAGGGCGGTTCGCCAAGCCTCCTCCGTGCCGGGGAAGCCTGCCAACTTCAGATACCGGTGGAGCGGACGAAAGACGGGCCGTCGCGCGCTGACGCCCGCCCGCTCCAGTCGACTCAGCATCGGTACCAGCCCGCGCCCCACTCGCACCACATAGCGGTAAAAGATATGGTCCCGATCCGCTGGGACGAACGGACCGGCAAGGGGCAGTCCTCTAAGTTCCTGATTATACCGATCTGCGAGCGCTCGCCGCTTGGCCAGGAAGACGGGAAGCTGGCGAAGCTGGCTCAGGCCGAGGGCGGCTTGAAAATCGGTCATCTTGTAGTTGAAGCGAGTCCGAAATGTCCGCCGCTTATCGTACTCACGCAGATCCTGCGCGCGGCGAAGAAGGCGCACGTCGCGAGCGAGGAGCATCCCGCCCTCGCCGGTCGTGATGACCTTGGTGGCGTAGAAGGAGCAGATGGCCAGCTCTCCGAACCCTCCCACCGGCCTGTCCCGGTAGGTGGCGCCCAGGGCCTGGGCGCAGTCCTCGATGACCGGAACGCCGAGGCTCATGAGCTCGGAAAGGTCGGCCGGGAGGCCGAATAGGTGTGGGACGAGGAGGGCCTTGGTGTAGCGCGTCAGGCTTCGCTTCACATGGGAGGGGTCCAGATTATACGTTGTCGGATCGCAATCGACCAGACGGGGCGTGGCGCCGGCATGCTGGATCGCATGCAGCGGCCCAGCGCACAGGTAGCTGGGCAGAATTACCTCGTCGCCTGGGCCGACGCCGAGAGCGACCAGGGCGAGGTGAAGCGCGGCGGTCCCGGAGCTGACCGCCACCCCGCCCGCGGTGCCTGTGAGCCTGGCCACGCGCGCCTCGAACGCTGTCACGCGGGGGCCTTGTGCCAGTTGGCCGGAGGCAATGGCGGCCGAGATTGCCTGTCGGTCCGCCGTGCCCAGGGTCGGTCGAGAATGCGGAATGATGGACGTGCTCCTCACAGGAGGTTCTCGGCCACGTTGATGAAAAGGCGGAGGGGGACAAACCCCTCGGCACTTTTCACCCTCCCCTGGATTCCACGAAAGTGGGCGGAGGACTTGGCGATCTCCAGTATGGACAGCCCTTCGATATTGGTTTTCATGACCTGGGAGGTGTGGGCCTTGAGGCTGGCGAGCTTTTTCTCGAGATGGTGATCGATGTCGATGAAGACAGATGGCGAAAAGTTTTGGGTGGTGGGCCCCTCGTAGAACAGGACGTTCCGGCTATAGCGGCTGGCGGAGATGGTGCAGCTCGAGACATGGCGGTGATCCTGATGGGTGTCGTCGTAGTAGTGGACGAACACAATATCGGAGCGCACCTTCTTCACCACCGCTTCAATCTGTCGGATTAGCTCCTGGTTCAGCGGGAGTTCCGTGTCTCGGAAAGCCCCCCAGAAGAGATCCTTGGCGTGGAGGAACTTGGCCGCCCGCTCCTGCTCCCGTCGTCGTGTGGCGGGACTGCCTCCGCCACTTCCGTCGGTCAGCACGAGCAGGTAAATGCTGTGCCCCGCCTTGGCATATTTAATCAGGCTACCCCCGCAACCGAACTCGATGTCGTCGGGATGGGCCCCGATCGCCAGAACGTTCACGCCGCCTCCTTTCTGGTGCTCCGGATGACCTCCAGACTTCCCGGTCCGCAGTTGAACAGCAGGTCCACGATGGAGAGGTTCGGTTCAAATCGCCCGTACCGCTGGGGATAGATCGGCGCCTCGAACTCCTGTCGGAGCACACGGATTCCCTCTTGCTGGAAGCGATCGAGCCGCATATAGTTGAACCCGCCCGCTCCTGCCAAATAGATATCCGCGCCGGCCCAGCGACAGATCTCGATAAGTCGCTCGGTCGGCTCGTCGTTGAACTGCGCTTCGGAGCTCCTCGCCACCTTCGCCCTGATGCCTATGGAGGCGGCGAGGTACTGGGTGAGGTAGAGGCTCAGCTCACAGAGCGACTCCCAGCGCCCGGTGTAGACCTCTTGCAAGAACGGCAGGTGGTCGGAGAAGTGGGGGGCCTTGCCATAGTGGACCGTCAGCGCCTGGAGGTGCTTCCTCGCCCAATCAGCGTGGTTATCGATCTGGACATCGAGAATCGACTGGGGAAATCGGTGCAACACCGGCACGGTCAGGTACTGCCAGCCGCCTGCTGTCTTGATGCGGTTCCGATTCTGCCACTCGTTCTTCTTAAACTGCACCGAGTCCAAGAACACGAAGAGGTCGCATCGGTCCATCTTATCGAAGTAGCCGAGCCAGGGCAGGTACTGCGGCTGGTGGACAGCGACGATCATCGTGTGCCCCCGACCTGCGATGAGCCTAGTCGAACCACCTGTGGTGAGCCTCGCCGAACCACGCGTTGCGCGAAGATCGGGTTGGAGGCCAGGAGGTGGGGCGACGTGATCTTGAGCCGGTAGAAGATTTTTTCAGTCCCGGAGGGCGGCGCGTCCCGGTAGGTTGTCTGGAATGGTGTCTCTCCGTTGAAACGCTGGATCAGGGTGCCCGATCGGATCAGGTCGAGGTGCAGCGGGCGGCGAGAGCTGTCGCTGGTCTCGACCTTCAGGCGGACGAGGAGTGGATCGTGCCCCTCGATGCGCAGCTCGTCCCCGGAGATGGCAGAGTGGCTGGACTTACCCTGTGAAAGGGAGAAGTCGCGGAGCAGCAGGTTGTACTCAGGCGGGCGCTGAACGGCGAACATCCGACCGCGCCGGATCGCCTCCAGCACCCCCTGTCGGCTCCGCTCCCGGACCCACAGGAAGGTCTGCACATCGGTGAGTCGCTTGTCGGTTGTGTGATACCCCAACTCGCCGATTCCCCAGACCGGGCGCTCCCGGCGTCCACCGGCAAACTCCAGAAGGAGTTGGTCCCATCCTCCCCCGGGATTGATGTAGGTGACATTCTGCTGATAGACCGCGCCGAATCCGGTGTAGCCTCTGGTCTTGGCGAGATCGCCTGTGTACGGGTCGGTCTTGATCGTCACGTTCCCTAACGCGCCAAAGCTGTGTTGAGAAAAGTCTCCTGCCTCGGGATACGACCAGAAGCACAATGCTCCCTTGAGAGCGGCATAATCGATCAGCTCCTGATGGGGGTGAATATCCGGGTTGTGGTACTGGTCGAACCGCGAGATGCGGAAGGGGAAGTTGTTCGCGAGGAGGACGAGCCCTAGGCCAATGAGGAGCAGGCTGGGTCCCCAGGCGGTTCGCCGCTCCGTCAGTGTCATCCCTCCGAATCGATGGCGGCGGACCGGCTTCCGCTTCAGGCGCCAGACGCCAAGCGCCACCAGGGCAACGGGGGAGAGTAGGAGCAGGCTCTCCCATCCGAACCGACTCGCGCCGCTGTTGCCGATGGCCGGTAGCCCCCTGTAGTCCTCTGGTCCCTCCAATCCCACGACCAGGAGGTTCTTCTGGCCGTTGTGCATTGTTAAGTCGCGGCTGAAAGGGGAGCCGGTCCAGTGGTAGTGAGGGACCACCTCAACTCCCGGTATCAGGATGACCTCTGGATGCCGCTGGCCCACCTCTTTCACCAGGTTCAGGTAGCGATCGATGTCGTAGGTCAGGACCGACGGATACTCCACCCGCTTTCGGATGAGCCCCCTCAATGGGAAGAGGCCGTAGTCGAAGCGCATCAGGAGATTCTCGGTCAACAGGATGGCGCCGATACCACGGCGCGCGGCCTCTTCTACCAACGCATCGAGCGAATTTTGACCCGAGCTGACCGAGCTATGGACGTGAATAAGCGCGGGCAGGAGCTCAAGTGGCTCTTCAGCGTGCGCGGAGGCAAGCAGGCAGAGGTTGGCCGCTAACGACAGCAGCATCCCCCCCGTTTTACGCAATCGTTAACCCTTTCATTCGGAGCAGTATCTCATAGAGCGATTCGATTTCGGCGACCATCCTTTCCGCGCTGTAGGCAGGAGCCCTCCGCGTGCCCCCTTCGCCCAACTTCCTGGCCAACTCCCTGTCGGTCAAGAGCTGCTCAATCGCCTGCGAGAGCTGGACGGGATCGTCAGGTGGAACGAGCAGTCCCGCTTCGCCCTCTCCAAGCACCTCTGGGACGCCGCCCACCCGGGTGGCGACGATCGGTTTGCCCATAGCCATTGCCTGCACCAGGGCCCGGCCCATCCCCTCGTTGCGGGAAGGCAGGACAAAGAGGTCGAGCGCCGAGAGAATCTCTGGAATCTCCTGTCGCCAGCCAAGGAAAAAGACTCGATCTTCGACTCGCAACTCCTTGGCGAGACGTTTGAGGCGGGACTCCTCCTTGCCTTCTCCGGCGAGGAGGAACCGGACCTTCGGTTGGCGCGTTCGTAGGAGGGCAGCCGCCTCGAGGAGGGTGTCGTACCCTTTGACCGGCTCGAATCGTCCCACGCTGCCTACCACCGGCCAGTCGGGTGAGAGGCCGAGTTGCTTTCGCACCATGATAGGATCAGGGCGCGGTTCGGTGTATCGGGAGAGCTCCACTCCACTGTGAATGCTGGTGAATTTTTCGCGGGGCGCAATGCGTCTTTCTACATGCTCTCGGATACCCTGCTCGGTCAGGGTGATGATCTTGTCGGTGATGCGAGCGGTCAGCCTCTCCAAGAGGATGTACAGGTCGCTCAGGGTTCGTCCATAGTATCCATAGAACACATGCCCGTGAGGGGTATGGACGATAATTGGCACGCCCGCCAGCCAGGCTGCCCACCGCCCGAGGATTCCGGCTTTGGACGAGTGGGTGTGCACGATGGTGTAGCCCCCATGACGGATCTTATGGTAGATCTCGCCGAAGGCCAGAAGGTCGTTGAGAAAATGGATCTTGCGGCTCAGGTGCGGGATGAGGATAGCGGCCACGCCCTCGGCCGAGGGCCCGGTCATCAGAGAGGGTCGATAGCGCCTCCGGTCGAGTCCCGCTACCGTGATCAGGGTATTCTCTGACGAGCCGCCCGGATCAAGGCGCGTGATGATGTGAAGAACGTTGCGGGGTCGGCTCACCTTTGGCAACCCTTTCTCCGTACGGCGCAGACCTCCAGCGGCGGCTGCCATAGCTATTGTCTGCAGGAGAGGGGGTATGGGGCTCCGGCACTGAGGGGGGGGAGATGCTGGCGACCTTTACCCGGGCCGCCTGGCGAGAGCCGCAAAGTCGAAAAGAGCATCCCTCAGCCCTCTGCCGCCCGTGATGCTGGAACATCAGTTGTGCCATGCGAGAAGATTGTCCGGCCAAGGAGATCTGAGGGGCCAGGCAGGTGCCTGTGGGCGGGGCACCCGGTCCCTCTGCCGCTGCCGGATCATCTGTCCGAGCTCCAAGACCCCCAGGCGATCAGGGAAGAGGTCCACCAACGTGGTCAGGCGCGCATCTGCAACTGCTCTCCCTCTTACCGCGTAGTCCTAGCCTGCAGCCCGGACCATCACCTCGCGTGAAAACGACTCCGCACCAAAACTCACTAGTGCCGTTCCAACTATTTACGCCGAAACAGCGAGGATTCAATGAAAGAGACTTATGCGCTGCATACCTTTTTGCCATTAGCCACAATACGTTGGAACGGCACTAGCCGGTTCAGGATGATCGCCCCCCATAGAATTCCTGGATGGCGTCCACCACATATTCCTGCATCGGCACAGTCAGTTCCGGATAGATCGGCAGGGCCAGCGCCTCCCTGGCAGCCTGTTCGGACGCCGCCAGATCGTTCTCCTTGTATCCAAGGTCCTTGAAGCACGCCTGAAGATGGAGTGGTAACGGATAGTAGATGTCGTGGCCGATCGTTCGGGATTTGAGGAACCGGCTCAGCTCATCTCGCCTTGAGGCTCTGACGACGTATTGATTGAAAACGTGCCGTTCATTCTTGGGAAGTTCCGGAAGTCGGAGCAGGTGTTCCAGCCCCCTTTCATGGAAGAGGGCATTGTATCGCTCCGCATTGTTGATCCGCTGCTGTGTCCATTGGTCGAGGGATTGTAGCTTTACAATGAGGAGGGCGGCCTGCAATTCATCAAGGCGGAAATTGCCGCCCATAAGGAAATGGCGGTATTTACTTGTCGATCCTTGGTTCCGAAGAGCGAGGAGTGTTGTGGCCAATGATGAGTCGCCGGTGACGATCATTCCGCCGTCACCGAATCCACCCAGATTTTTCGTGGGATAAAACGAGAAGCACCCCAACACCCCCATGCTTCCGGCCCGTCTGCCATGCTCGTCCTCCGCGCCAAGAGCCTGGGCGGCGTCCTCTATCACAGCGATCTTGTGCTCTGCGGCCAGCTTCAGGATCGGCTCCATCTCGGCGCAACGGCCAAACAGGTGGACCGGGAGGATCGCGCGGGTCCGCTCCGTGATGCGGTCGGCAATCAGTTTTGGGTCGATGGTGAAGCGGGCCGGATCGATGTCCACGAAAACCGGCCTTGCCCCCAACCTGGCGATGGAAGCTGCCGTTGCAATAAAGGTATAGGGGGTCGTGACGACCTCGTCTCCCCGGCCGATGCCGAGGGCCATAAGGGCCAGCAGCAGGGCGTCGGTTCCGGAGGAAACACCCACCGCGTGGCGAATGGTACAATACCGCGCGATCTCATCCTCCAGTCCACGAACCCTGGACCCGAGGATGAACTGCTGACTGTCACACACCTCGTCGATCGCGCGCCTGATCTCGTCTTTGATGGCGGCATACTGGACTTTAAGATCCAAAAATGGGACCTGCATCTGATCGCGCCTTTCCTGAAGGACCCATGGTCGAAGGGCCTGCCCTGAGCCCGGTCGAAGGGTCGTCAGTGAATAGTCGAACTCTGTACCTGACTAGTGCCGTTCCAACTATTTACACCTAAATGGTAAGGCCAGTGCCGTTCCAGCTCTTTCGGAGAGATACTGACGCTATGCAGAGGCCGATTAAGTTGCCCACACATCATGGTGTCGCGAGGCCAAATAGTTGGAACGGCACCAGGGACAGCGATGGTTCTTAGCACGACACCTGTCGACAGTTAGTGCCGTTCCAACTTTTTGGGCAACAGAACATCGCTTGGCGATTAGCCGAAACGAGTTGGAACGGCATTAGCCGCAGCAAGTTGGAACGGCACTAGCCCCTGTGGCCTGTGGAATTGTGTCAAGCATACAACTCATGCTGGCCGCCCGCCACGTGCTATTTCTCGAATTTTACGCATGTTGGAGACCGAAGTCTACAGCTTTTTGGCGTCGTTACCGAGTTCGGCGAATCTTGGTCCGAGGGACTTAGCCAGACCAGCGGCCTAAGGGAAGTCAGGAGGCTGGCCCACGGCCGACAAAAGGCTGTGTTGGGAATTCGAATAAAGCCACCCCTGGATTAATACGGTTACTCTGTGAAATGCGAATTGGTATGAACGGTATTGGGCTCGATCTATCTGTCCGGGACTGCGCCGTGTGCTAGGGCGAGGAATCGCTCAGCCAGGCTATCCAAGTTCAGGGCCGTCGCGACCCACTCGCGGCCCGCCTTCCCGAGGCGCTGCGCCAGCAACGGATCCTGGATGAGAGTTCGGATAGCCCAGCCGATCGCCGCTGGGTCCTCCGGATTGACTAGGATCCCTGTAACGCCGTCCACCACGGCGTCTTCCGATCCTCCACTGCGACCCCCAACGATCGGCTTGCCACATGCGCTGGCTTCTAGATAGGCGATGCCGAACCCTTCCACGTAGTCAAGGCGGCCGCGTAGGACGCCTGATGGCATGACGAAGATGTCCGCCGCTCGGTACAGATCCGGGAGGTCCTCTTCGGGCACATTGCCAAGGAAGTCAACCTGCGGTTCCACGCCCAAGGATGACGCCAGGTTGCGAAGGGTCAATTCCTGAGGGCCGGAACCGGCGATGAGGTAGCGGATCCCCGGAATATCACTCAGGTCGGTTGCTAATGCCTGCAGCACCACGGCGTGTCCTTTGTGCGGATCCAACCGCGCGACGGTGAGGAGACAGTGATTGGCACCCTTTCGATAGCGAGACTTGGCGGTCGGCGACGGGGGCGATGGCGTGAAGCGATTCAGGTCGACCGCTGGTGCGACAACCTGGATGAGCCGCGGGGATACCCCCTGCTTCAAGACCAACGTTTTGGTGTATTGACTAACAGCGGCGATCGCAGCACTGTGCTCAAAGATCAACTTCTTTAATGGTCGTAGACCGGACTTCACAACCCGTCGGGGTGTTCGCCAGTCATCGACAATCTCAGACCCGTGGGCCCAGACTAGGTAGGGTGTTTTGCGGCAAAGCCGCATAAAGTAGGCAACCAGGCCGGGGGGAAACCAGGAAGCACAAGCGATAACATCCAGACCTTCCATCCGATCCAGCCGGAATAGGTGGCTGATGAAAGCCGCCTCGCGGAATAGTGGCAGGCCAGGCACTCGGATAACACGATACGGTTGCTGGCCATCGAAGACCTGCGCGCCTTCGGTCCATGTGGCGAGTACGGTCACCTGGCACTTTTCGCTGCAAGCGCGGGCGAGATCCGAGATGAGCGTCGCTATTCCGCCCAATTGCGGACGGAAGTCGGTGGTGAGGATGGCAAGTTTCATGTCATGCCAACTTCGTTTTCTGATCTGTGGACTCTGGCGTAGCATTGCCACCAGGAATTATCGATGGGCGTCACGACCTGATCGCAAAGCTCCGGGAGGGCCAACAGGTTCTGTGCCTGACCCATGGTCATCGGTCGAGACACCGGTGCGGCAAGGCGGTCATACCAGTCGATCCGACTGACCCGAAAGCCGAGTTCAGCGTACTCCTGGATCCGCCGCGGGATAAAGCCCCGCAGGATCGATCGCCCGCAAGCTCGGCACAGCGAGGCGTACGGGCCGATGAGAAGACCGTACTCCACGGCGGCGAGCAGCAAGCTGGCCGCGTCGATCCCCCTAGGGGGTACGCGCCGAAACAGGCGACGCAGAGGTTCGAGGATGACCTTCCGGGTCGTTCGCATGTAGACCCATGCCAGGAGGAAGCCTCCTGGGCGGATATGTTTTGCAATGCTCTCCACGCCGCGAGAGGGATCTGGGAGGTGATGAAGGACACCAAGGCTGTAGACGAAATCAAAAGCGGAGCCGCGAAAGGGAAGGCGGCAAAGATCTGCCTGGACGATGTGGACTCTCGGGTGGTTTCGCGCTCGCCAGGACGCGGTCTCCACCGCCCAGCTCAAATCGGCCCCCACGACTTCTATGCCGGCATCCGCCAGCGCCACCAGGTGACGCCCAGCCCCGCAGCCTGCATCCAGGGCAACCATTCCGTGCACGAGTTGCGACTGTATCGGCTCGAGGAAGCGGGCAAAATTCTCAGCGTTGTAATCCGAATACTTCGTCCATTCGTATCCAAACCGCTCGATGGTCTTCAGCAGGATGGGGTGGTGCTCCGATCCTCGGCCGCTTTCTTCTGAGTGACGCCACAGTGAGGGATCGGTCCTGGCGAAGTAGTTCGGATATCGCCGTTCGAGCGCCGAGAAGAGCGGCCAGTTCAGGAAGCGCGGTATCCCTTGGATTACTGGGAACCGATGGTGGTTTGGGCACTCCAAGAGCCCGTCACTTTCCCAGCCGTGCTCGGGCGTTTCCCCGACAGGACGCCAGGTAAATTCTCCTCCGCAGTACGAACAGGCTAGCAGAGACAACAGATTAGCCTTCATGAATGCCTGTGTGTCAGCGCGCTAGTGCCGTTCCAACTTGTTGGGGCTGATGGCAGAGAGATATGCAGCACAGACGTCTCTTTCACCGAAGCCTCGCTGTCTCGGCGTAAGTAGTTGAAACGGCACAAGCTGGCGACGGAATCTCAAGGGTCAGGATTGTGCCGAACTGCGTGACCCATCCAAATATTGCTGCAACCACATCTCCAGGATCATCAGCGTCCACAGACGATCACTATGGCTGCGGATGTTCCTCAGATGCTCCTGCTTCAGGGCCTCCACCGCGGCGGGGACGAACAGGCCTCGGGTCCGGACCCGGTCCGCCGACAGGAGATCTTCTAGAATGTCGCGCAGATCGGTGCGGAGCCAGCGGCCCAACGGGACCATGAAGCCCTGTTTCCGGTGCGACAGGACCTGGGGCGGCAGCACGTCAGCAAAGGCTGTCTTCAGGAGCGCTTTGAGCCGAAACCCTGGAAGCTTCATCGTTGGGGGAATGCGCAGGCTTTCCTCGATCAGGCGATGGTCGCAGAACGGGGCCCGGAGTTCCAGGGAGTGAGCCATGCTCATCCGGTCGGCCATCACCAGGAGGTCGTCAGGCAAATAGCTAGTGAGGTCGATGCGAAATGCCCCGTCCATCGGGTCACCATGGCCGTGGGCAGCAAAAGCGGCCCGGTGGACCGCCTCCACGTCCGTCTCCCACTGTTCCCGGAGGGTAGGCGTCGCCAGGCGCGCCAAGTCCGTCTCACTGAAAAACCGCGTCCACGCGATATATCGCTCGTGAAGAGGCCGGTCCGCTCCGGTCATGAATCGCCGGATCCAGTCGCCCCAATTCGGACTGGCCTCGGAGTCGCGGGCATAGCGGAGGAGGGCGGTGGGGAGGATTCTGAGCCAGCGGGGAAGCCGGCCATAAGGCGCCGATAAACGGATGCCCAGGTAGCGGGGATACCCTGCAAAGGTCTCGTCACCGCCAATCCCGGACAGCGCCACCTTCACATGGCGGGCTGTGGCCTGGGCCACGACGAAGGTGGGGATGGCCGAGGAGTCGGCAAATGGTTCGTCAAAGTGGTGAACGATGGTAGGCAACAGATCTGCCACCTTTGGCTCCAGGATCTCCTCGTGATGGTCCGTCTCAAAGCGCTGAGCGACCATGCGGGCGTAAGGCAGTTCGTCATAGGAGGGCACCGCCTGGCCAAACCCGACGGAGAAGGTGGCGATGCGCTGGCCTGTCACCTCTCGCATGCTTGCTACGACCGCGCTGGAATCGATGCCGCCGCTCAGGAAGACGCCCAGGGGAACATCGCTCTCCAGGCGCGCCCGAACGGCCTCGCGGAGCTCGTGACGCACAAGGGCTGCGGCATCGTGGACAGAGGTGTAGCGAGGAGAACAGAGGTTGCCGTGGGGGAGCGTCCAGTACCGCTGAAGGGTCAGGCCGCCGTTACGCAGGGTGGCGGTGTGGGCTGGGGGAAGCTTGGCGACCTCGGCGAAGATGGACCGGTCGCCAGGCGTGTATCCGAAGGCCATGTAGTGATGCAAAGCCTCCCAGTCCAGGCCCCGGGATACCGCGGGGTGGCACAGCAGGGCCTTGATCTCGGAGGCAAAGAGGAAGAGACCGTCCCGGTGCCAGTAGTAGAGCGGTTTCTTCCCCACCCGGTCCCGGGCCAGGAGGAGGCTGCGCCGACGAGAGTCCCAGATCGCGAAGGCGAACATCCCTCTGAGTGCGTGGACACACTCGTCGCTCATCTCCTCGTAGAGATGGACGATAACCTCGCTATCGGTCCTGCTCTTGAATCGGTGCCCCTTCGTCTCGAGATCAGCCCGTAACTCTCGGAAGTTATAGATCTCGCCGTTAAACACAATCCACACTGTCCCGTCCTCGTTGCTCATCGGCTGGTGGCCGGCTGGCGTGAGGTCGATGATGCTCAGGCGGCGCATCCCGAGCCCGACCCGCGTGTGGCCATCGGTGGGGTTCCCTCCTAGGTAGAAGCCTGCATCGTCGGGGCCACGATGCCGGAGCGCATCGGCCATCCGCCTGAGGACCGGCTCGTCAACGATCCCTACGATCCCGCAAATCCCGCACATCGCAGCTTGTCTCTCGCCCTGGATGTCATGCCTTTCGGCTCTCCTCGCGTGACCCCCCGTGTGCGAGCAGCTCCTCGTAGAGCGTCTCGACGTCTTGAATCATCCGGTCCAGGCCGAAGCATCGCTCCGCCTGTCGCCTGGCCGCCGCGCCAAGCATACTGGCCAGTTTCCTGTTGAGGAGGAGCGTGATGATCGCCTGGGCCAACAGGTCTGGTGTCCGAGGGGGAACGAGGAATGCGGTGACCCCATCCTCGACCACCTCGGAGACCCCGTTGACGCGGGTTGCGACAACCGGCTTGCCCATTGCCATCGCCTCCAGGAGAATGAAGGGGAGCCCCTCGGAGAGCGATGGGAGCGCCACGACGTCCAGCGCACCCATAATGGCCGGGATATCCTCCCGCATGCCTGTGAAGATACAGCAGTCATCGAGGCGATGTCCTCCTGCGTACTGGACCAGCTCATCTCGAAGGGGACCGTCTCCGACAATCATCACCCTGACGGTGGGAACGGACGCCTTGATCTGCACCAGGGCCGTCAGCAGATCGCGATGGCCCTTCTGTGGTGTCATTCGTCCTACAATCCCGATGAGAGGTGTGTCTTTCTCCAGACCGAACGCACGTCTAACCGTTGACCCGTCGACGGTCTTTGGATCAAAGGCTTCGAGATCAACGCCGTTGCGGATCACCTGGATCTTTGCTGGATCCCTGCTGGATCGCCTGATGAGATCTTGAGCCAATGCATCTGCGACACAGAGTATCTGATCCGAGAGCGCAAAGGTCAATCGCTCGCCCAGGAGGTACAGCGATCGTCGAATCGAGGAGATCGGATAATCGTAAAGGGAGTTGTGGATGGTAGAGACGATTACCGGGACGCCTGCCCACCTTCCGGCCAGTGCCGCGTAAAAGTTCATTCTTGCCCCGTGGGACTGCATGATATCCGGTCGGAGTTTCCGGAGCAGACGGATCAATCTCAGCAGCGCGGCCGGGCTGAGCAATCGGGGGATCTCGAAGAGGACCACGTGGACCCCGATCTTCCGCAATCGCTCGGAGAGGAGCCCTTCCGAGGGGCAGAGGACGGAGAGGGCATAGCGATCGCGGGGCAGACGATCCGCCAACAGGAACAGGTAGGTCTCTCCTCCCCCCCGGTCCGCCGTGTCGGCAAGGTGCAGCAGTCTGGTCGGTCTCATCGACGACGCTCTTGAAGGACCTCCTCGCAAACTCGGAGTAGGCGCTTCGCGGCCGCCTGCCAGCTATGAGCTTCCAGCACCCATCGCCTGCCATTTTCCCCCAGGCGTCGGGCTGCCTCTTGGTCTTCCAGTAGACGGACGATCTCCTTTCCGAGCGCCTCGGGATCTTCGGGGGGAACCGGCGCGATCCCTTCGGCCCGGCTCAGGAGATCGCGGAGGGGGGGGATGGCGCTGGCCACCACTGGTCGCCCGCAGGCCAGGTAATCGAAAAGCTTGAGAGGCGATGCGTCGCCTCTGTCGGCCAGGAACGGCGCCACGCAGAGCTCCGTGGCCCCGATGTACAGCGGGACCCCCGGGTAGGGTACCTGTCCGGTGAAGAGGAATGAGGCCGACAGACCTCGCTTCGATATCCTTTCGGCCCATGTCCGTCGCATGACACCATCGCCCACCAACAAGAATCTGACATCTGGGAACCGACGGACGATGGCTGGAGCAGCATCGATCAGAACATCGATCCCCTGATGCCGGAAAAACGAGCCCACAAAGCCGACGTAGCGGCCGGCTGGGTCGAGGCCCAACCTCTGGCGGCATACAGCGCTGTCCATGGGGCGGAATAGCTCGGGGTCGGTGGCGCTCTCGATCAGGACGGTCTTCTCTGGTGGCACCAGGTAGCGCTGCCAGAGCATGTCCTGTAAACCCATCGAGATCGGGATGATCCTGTCGCAATACCTGAAGTTGGCCCAGTCGATCAGCTTGATCATGCCCAACCGGATGCCCGACGCCCGCTGGGCACGATAATAGGCGTAGGAATCGCCGTTCACCTCGATGACCAGGGGTGCCCGCATGACCTTGGCCAGGAGGATCGATAGCGGCGAGTGCATGGTCCGCATGTAGATGATATCGGGGCTCACCCTCACCGCTCGCAGCAGGGGGACCGCAAAGAGCAGGAGATAGATCAGGAGAGGCCGAATAACTGGGAGATCGAGATATGGGATCTCAACCGCCTCAAGCGAGGGGAATTCCCGAAGCCGAGTCCCCGCGGGGACGAAGAGCACGACCCGGTGCCCCAGAGTTCGACACTGGGCAGCCAGCTCCCAGATCTTCCTGAAGCCGCCCATGCCGCTCTGCACCACGGGATCATGCTCATACGACAGGAAGAATATGGTCACGAATCCTCCCGCGTGATGTGCTCCGTCTATCGCTTCTCGCCAGTCGGCTTGGCCGACCCAGCAACCTAGGCAATTCTAAAAGAACATGCTTTCGTTAGACCCCCTCCGGGGAAGGCTTGACGGCCGTGGCGATGAGAATGTCACTGAAGATGTTGGGCCAGCGAGAGACGAACCAGCGCAGGCGGAGCCCATGGCCGGTCATCCGCACCGGACGGAGGCCGGCCCGTGACAGAGTCTCGGCGAAGAGGCGGGAGTCGAACTGGTGCAGGTGGCGTCGATCCATCGCGGGGGGCGGCACCCGTCCTCGTAGTAGCGCGAGGCGGAACCGCCAGTAGGCGAGATTCGGTACGGTGACAACAGCGTA
>JACQQF010000059.1 GCA_016207095.1 Candidatus Methylomirabilota bacterium
GACTGGAGCGATCATGGGTACCGGGAGACCTCGCAGAGCGTAGCGCTCACAGGCGGCTCGCACCTCATCGAGGTCGAGTACTTCGAGAACTTTGGCGGAGCCCGGGTGGAGGTGCGGTGGCAGGGGAGTTGAGGTGACCTGCCTGACCTGGTGGTAACGGCTCTAAGTGGGCCGACGACAGGCACTATCGGGGGCAGATCACGGTTTCCCTCACCACGCGCAACCAGGGCACAGTGAGCGCAGGGGCATTTCGGGTAGGGTATTACTGGTCTCAGAATGCCACCATTACCACAGGGGATCTGTTTTCTGGGTGGTTTTGCGATGCCTCCTCAGGCCTAGGGGCGGGAGCCACGG
This sequence comes from Candidatus Methylomirabilota bacterium, assembly GCA_016207095.1. Lineage (GTDB taxonomy): Bacteria > Methylomirabilota > Methylomirabilia > Methylomirabilales > Methylomirabilaceae > Methylomirabilis. Next base: position 355 of record JACQQF010000059.1, read on the forward strand.
CTACGTGCGGCGGGTCAATAGGAGTACTCTCATCACTGACGCCTGGGGTGTGGTATTTGGGGGCGATCGTGGATGATCAGGGGGTGGTGGGTGAGAGCAACGAGGGCAACAATGCTCGGGCCGCAGACACGGGGCCGATTACACTGAGTCCATAGAATCCCACTTTGTATCGTGAATCCACAGATAAGGCTCGTCCAAACTGTAGAGTTGCCAGTCCCCCAGGAGCAAACTGCCAGATGGACTGTTAGCGACAGTGATCAGAGATGACTCCGGGAAGGTGGTATGCTCGGAGTTGTTGAAAGCTGTCACCTTCCTCTCAACGGATAGCCCACTCCTGACATCTCGGTACAACAGCTTATCCAAGGGCCGGGCAGCTCTCACCCTGCGCCACCTCTAAGTCCCCATGCCGAATTACGGGTGGGGTCGGGATCTCATGGGCGGGGAGCCAGGAAGAGGTGGTAATAGCTGATCAGGTCCGGTTTGGGCATCTCGGGCCAGGTCACCATCTCATCATACAGGCCGCCGGGGTCGTTCGTCAGCCGATCACAGCCCCGCCGGCTCCCTTCCGTGATGGCCTCCACTTGCCGGTTGATCAGAGGAATCAGGAGTTGGGCCGCAGCCTGCGCCAATACGTCCGGAAGAGTTGGCGGGGGCAAGAGGTAGAAGGTGAGGCGGCTTACCATCAGCGGGTTGGGCGCAGCCCGCGCTTGCCGGTACTCCAAGACAATCTCCATTGGCGCCGACAATTGCCAGGTCTCCGTGAGGGCGACACCGATCTCGGTCCGGTAGATCCGCTTCCCAGGCTGTATCGCCAAAAGCTCGGCCTCCCCATCGAGCCCCCAACGGCGGTCTATGAACCTGATGAGGCGAGGGGTCGGTTGGGTGACGCTGTAGCCCTCGAGCGGTGGGTAGAGACGTCCAAAAAGGGCGGCGGCGAAGCCCGGATGGCTTAGCAGGAACTCATAGGGTGGTTGGGTCGCACGACACTGGAGCCCGGGGACCTCGCGGATCAACAGGCGCTCGTCCGCGAAGACGGGCGGCGGCGAGGGGAAAGCCAAGAGCGCGATAGCGACCTGGACGACCAGACGGCGAATCATTGTTCGATGGCTGACACCTGAGGATCGCATCCCGAAAGACGATATCCGCCCGCTCCGACGCTGCCAAATGGGCGTTTGGCACATCGCGCCCTGAAGAGCACATGACAACAGAACCCTCACTCAACAGGCTGCTTGAAGCCGCCTCGCTACCGCGCGAATATCATCTTGAGCGAAATGAGAAGCAATGCTATCCCAAACACCTTTTCCAACACTGGGCTCGACAGGCCAGTCGCAAGCTTGGCACCAAGAAAACCCCCTAGGAAGAAACCAATACAAATATAGGTTGCTATTCTCAAATCCACATACCCTTGCGTGTAGTATGTCCATGCGGCTAGCAACCCAATGGGTGGCACCAGCAACGCCAGGGTCGTCCCTTGGGCTTGGTGCTGGGACATACCGAACAAGAGGATCAGCGCAGGAACGATTATTATCCCTCCGCCGACGCCGATGAGGCCACTAAACGCTCCGGCTACCAACCCCAAGAACAGATACAGCACGATGTCCGTCATCCGTAAGACCCCCTATTCACTCGGTGGCTCCCGCAAGACCTTCTCGACTCTGTCCAGGACCAAGCTCCCCTCACTCGACAAGGATCCCGCCGAAGCGTTCGACTGCGCCGGACCTGGAAAAAGACCCCTGAATGCCCCTCCGGGGGTATCGTCGCGGCTTGAGGACCCCACGACGGAATGCAAGGTCAGGATCAGCATGCTGGCATCTGAGGTTTGAGTCTTGGTTCAAGATTCTACTTGTACTTCGCGTGAGAAGACAAGGGTTTTCGTAGATGTTCGAAGTCGGTGCTGATGGTCGTCTGCGTCGGACCCTGATCCTCACCTGTCATCGCGTAGAGAACACGTCATCCGATGGCCTCACATCTCCTAATTTCCCCACCATGCGCACCGCTTGACATGATGACGCGTTGTGTTATACTCTCGTTTGAAAAGGGGGGCGCCGTGGCTGAAGAACCGATTCTCATCAAGCGCTATGAAAACCGAAAGCTCTACGATAGTAGTCGAAGTGTGTATGTCACCCTCGAGGAGATCGCCGGCCTGATCAGAGAAGGGAAAGAGGTCAGGGTCGTCGATGCGAAAACCAGCGAAGACCTCACCAAGAACACCCTCGCGCTGATCGTCTTGGAGGGAGAGCGGCAAAAGAAAGATCTTCTCCCGCTGAGCTTCATGTACCACCTGATCAAGTACGGGGAATCGATTCAGGGGGTCTTCCAGGAATACCTATCCAGCGGGTTCGAGGCATTCCTGGCCAGTCAGCAGGAGGCACACAAGCAATTGCGGGAATTGACCGAGGGTGGCACTGCAAAGCAGTCGACCATCTCAGAGCCGGCGGCGGAACGCGGCGGGGAAGCGTCACTGAAGGATGAGGTCGATAAATTGAAACAGAGGCTCGAACAACTGGACCGCCGCCTGCGGGAGGGAAAAGAGTAGGCAGCGGCCCAGGCAGCAACTCACTCGGGCTAGCGACCGCCACTCTCCGGAACGTCAATCGCTCTCCCATTGGATTTTCGAATGACTCATCCTCACCTGCGGTGAGAACGCCGGCAGAGGCGGTGACATAAAACAAGGAGCCCGCGCGCAGACCGAACGCGCGGGCTCCTGCCGTCGGTGAGGGAGGGGTTAGTTTTTCCTCGCCGTCGACTCCACAATCGCCTGCAGTTTGCCGATGAAGGCGACGTACTGCTCGCGGGTCTCCTGGCTCGCCTTCTCGAGGCGCGACCAGAGGTCGTTCACCACGCTCACGTAGTCCTTCAGCGCCTCGGCCCCGACCTCCAGCGCCTTCCGAGACCCCTCGACGGAGGCAGCGATCACCTTCTGGGTCGCCGCCACCGGGTCCTTCGGGAGCTCGCCCCACACAGCGACCTGCTCCTTCACGAGCGCATTCGCGGTGCTGGTCGCGTCGGTGAGGCGGCCGCGCAGCTCCTCCGCGTACTTCACGCTCTCCCGCACACCCGCCGCCCCCAGCTCGAGGGCGTTCTCCAGGAGCCGCTTGCCCTGGTCCTGGGAGAGGGCGACCCCTTCGCGCGCCATGGCGACGCTGTCGGCCATCAACTGCTGGAATGGAACACCGAACGCCGGAATCTGAGTAACCTGAGTCATTGAGTATCCCTCCTTGTCATCTGCCCGATCTTTTCAGTCTCTGCGAACCGCTCGCAGAACCTCTCGGGCTTCTCCCCACTCTGACGACAATATAACGCACTGCATTATCCTTGTCAACTGTTTTTTATGCGTCGCGTTATATCATTGAAACTACAAAATGTCTTGGTCTTCCTTCTAAGAAGCCCCGTGCGTTTCGCGACGTCTATCGTTCGGCACTATGAATCGCCCCCTTTGTGCAAGCGGCACGGCGACTCAGGGAAGAGACTTGCCTTGACGTGGCTTCGCCTGGTATATTACTGTCACTCGGCACGTCAGGGCGCTCTGTGTTACGGCTGTTAAGATCGTACGAAGGTCGACGAGGCGGCCTGCAAGCTGGGGAACCAGTACCGAGACGGCTCCATGAGGGGGGAGTGTTGAAGTACCCCCCTTGCGCATATATCCTTATCCTTTCATAAGGAGAGATCATGACCGAGTGGAAGCTCCCGATGCCGAGCGAGCTGAGTGACAAGTTGCAGCAGGAGACGATCAAGAATCTCCAGCGATTTTCGAAAGGAATGGACCTGGTCTACCGTCCCAGGGAGCCGCAGCTCGGGCAGACCCCGAAGGAGCTGATTCACAAGAAGAATAAGTCATCGCTCTACCGCTACGGCCACGCCGCAGATCGGCGCCACGCGGTCCCGGTCTTCATGGTGCCCAACCTCGGCATCAGCCGTCCGTATATCTTTGACCTGTACCCAGGCAGCAGTTTCATCGAGTATATGGTGCAGCAAGGATTCGACTTCTACCTGCTGGACTGGGGGGTGTTTGGCGACGAAGATAACGGCCTCACCTTTGACGAGTGCGTGACTCAGATCCTGCCGGTGATGGTGAGAAAGCTGTTAAGGGCTTCTAAGGCCAGGCAGGTGACCGTGCTCGGCTATTGCATGGGAGCGCCGCTCGGCGCTTGCTACGCTGCCCTCTATCCGGAAGCGGTGAAGAACTTCGTCAACATGGCGGGGCCGATTGACTTCAAGCAGGCGGGGCTTTTCACCACCTGGCTGGATCAGCGTCACTTCGATATCGACAAGCTGGTCGACGCATTCGGCAGCATGCCGTCGGATATGGTTCGCGTCGGGTTCAAGATGCTGAAACCTACCATGGACTTGACGACCTTCACCAATCTCTGGTGGAATCTCTGGGACGATAGCTACGTGGAAGGTTTCCTGGCCTTGAACAAGTGGGCCAATGAGTTCACGCCCTTCCCCGGTGAGTTCTTTCGGCAGTGGGTCAAAGAGTTCTACCAGCAGAACAAACTGGTGAGAGGAGAGCTGGTTCTAGGGGGGAGGTCGGTTGATCTGTCCAACATCCGCTGTCCGTTGTTGGTCGTGGGTGCCAAGCAGGACAATATCACCCCGCCCCAGTGTGCCAGGGCCCTTATGGACGCCACGTCAGGTTCCGACAAGGAATACGTTGAACTGCCTGGCGGTCACATCTCCCTCATAGCGGGCCGAGGCGCCAGGCGCAACGTCTGGCCCAAGGTGAGCGGCTGGATCGGCCAGCGATCTCAGGAAGCCTGACACAGCGTATTTCCAGGCCTCGTCTCCGCGGCGCAGGGCCCATGAGAGGGGAATCCCCATGAGCGACGGATTCATGAACCAAGATCTCTTGTCAATGTGGAAACGCTCCATGGATCAGGGAATGGAAGCCTGGCAAAAGCTCGCCGGTCAGCAGCAGGCGCCGGACATCTCTCAGTTCTGGAGACCGATGTTCGGGCAGAGCCTGGACGTCTGGACCCAGATCCTCAAACAAGGTATGAGCAGCCCGGACGTGCTTGCGCACTGGAAGAAGTTCCTGGACGATTCGGTCGAGGGCTGGTCCAAGGTCCTCGAGCAGGCGATGGGGACCGACGGGTTCGCCGCCGCCATGGGGAAGTTTCTCGACCAGTACATGAACACCGTCGGTCCCGTGCGCAAGAGTCTGCAATCCTCGAACGAAGAGTTCCTGCGGACCATGAATCTGCCCTCCCGCAAGCAGATTACGGACCTCGCCTCTCAGGTCGTCTCCCTGGAGGCGCGGCTGGAAGCGCTGGAGGAACGGATCGAGGATCTCGTCGATAGCATCTCTCTGCTGGAGACGTTCGTAAAGCGGGCGACGAATCCCTGAGAGGGCGCCCGTCGCCTAAAGGACCTGGTCGCACATGCCCGCGAGGGGTCGAAGAGGCCTCTACGTCATGAAGGTTGGCTCGGCCTCTTACCAGGCTCAATCTTGACTGAACACCATTTCCATGGCGCATTGGCCGATCGAGTTTGAACGGAACTGACAGAAGGGGGTGGAGCGATGGAGCGCTCGGGGCAGGAGTTCGTGGACTTCGCCAAACAGGCCTTCCAGACCACACTGGACGCCGCTTCCAAGGTGCAACAGCAGACACACAAGTTGATGGAGGAGCTGATCCGGCAGGGGGCCATGGCCCAGGGAGAGGGCAAGCGTCTCCTCTCGGATTGGGTCGAGCAGTCCAAGAAGCACATGGAGGAGCTTCAGAAGGCGGCGGCGGAGGGGTATCGCAAATGGGAGGGAGAGGCGACCAAACGTCTCTCCAGCCTGGCTCCCGCGACAAAGCAGGAGGTGCAAGAACTGCGGCAGCGCGTCGATGAGCTTGCGAGAAAGGTCGAGGCGCTGGAGCGGCGCTAGGCCCGCCTAGTGTCCCTCCAGCTATTCCCCCCTACAGCTGTGGGCAACCATGCCGGTCCAAGAAGCGAGCGTAGCAAGGCGCGGCCAACGGGGCCGCACCCACTGCGCGGGTACCCGGCGTACACTATCTGGTACGTCGCAGGGAGTGTCCCGGTGGCCAGCAACGCCGCTAGGCGAAGTTAATTGGACCGGCATTAGACGTACAAGCCTCCGTTGACGCTCAGCTGATGCCCCGTGATGTAGTCGCCATCTGAAGACACCAGGAAGACGACGGCTCCGGCCACCTCCTCCGGCCGTCCGAAGCGGCCGAGTGGGATGTGCGCGATGATCCGTTCCTTCGCTCTCTCCGGGACGGTCTCCATCATCTCGGTCTCGATGAAGCCCGGCGCCACGGCGTTGACAGTCACACCCTTTCGCGCCAGCTCTTTGGCCAAAGTCTTCGTCATGGCCATCACCCCGGCTTTCGACGCGGCATAGTTGGCCTGACCGAAGCTCCCGATCTGGCCGATGACCGATGTGATGTTGACGATACGGCCCCACCGTTTCTCGAGCATCCCGTCAAGAAAGACTTTGGTACAGTTGAAGACACCATCCAGGTTGATGGCGAGCACCTTGCGCCAAATCTCGGGGGTCATCTTCAGGAAGGTCTTATCGCTCGTGATCCCGGCGTTGTTGACCAGGATATCCACCACCCCCAGGTTGGCCGTTACCGCATCTCTCATCGTAAGGGCGTCCGCGTGGGAGCTGACGTCGGCCTTGCAAATGAACGCGCTACTGCCGATCTTCTCGATCAACCTGGCCGTGTCCCTGGCTGCCTCCTCACTCGACTGGTAGTTAATCGCGACCTTGGCACCCTCGTGCGCGAGCGCCAGTGCGATCACTCTGCCGATTCCCCGCGAGCCCCCGGTCACTAATGCGATCCGCCCCTTCAACCTCATCGTCATTCTCCTGCCCCGCTGAAGCAGGGAGTTCCCCCAGACGCCGCTCGGCCGGAATCTCGGATCCTTCTGTACGAGCGCTTCGGACCTCTCAATAGGGCAAGAACGTCCGCAGCCGAACACGTCTGGGCCGCTTCGAAGCGCGGCTCGCCTTCGCTTGGGATTCTAGCATGTCTTACCGCTTTCAGGACACCTTCTTTGTCGCCCGATATCTCGGGTGGAACCCGCCCGCGCCGATTCCTGATCCGATCCGCCTATTGGAGAGGGACCCACAAGGATAAACCTCTCTGTGGGGGGAATGTCTGATTTCCTGGACAGCCCACACGGGACGCCAGCCGGCACCGACAGACCGAAGACCGCTCGCAAATCGATACACGATATCTCGCTGTCTCGTATGCCCCGTTGTCAAGACCAGGACCGCAACGGCCTGAGTCGTGTGACCAAGAGACGTGATCTATCGTATCTATACTACAGGTAACTCACCACGCGCAATCGGCGAATGCTCCCCGGAGAGAGGGGACCTTGACGTGGAGGAAGATGAATGAGGCGATGGATGGTCATATCAGTAGTCACGCAAGCCACGCTGCTTGTCTGGTTGATGGCGGCCGCTCCCTCTGTCGCGGGACCGGCCCCCACCGCCGGCGCGAGGCCGGCGATGGGCAGTGAGACAGGTGGGGCGATTCGCGGGCAGGGAGCGACGGCGGACGCCGCCCCAACATCCTTTCAGGAGATCACCGCCTCGTTCACCGCTGCGCCTACGTCCGGGGGCCTTGGTGACGCCCTGGAGGCGTCACGGGCCACCTTCTCGACAACAGAGCCGATCGAGTTCGACGCCGTCCTCAACGAGTCCGGACTGGCGGGGACCACAGCCAACCTGCAGCTCTTTGTGTTTGACCCGAAAGGACGGCTCGCCGTCGGGGGCTTCTTTGTCAACGGCATCGTTGCTCCCTCGAACCGGACAGGGTTCTTCATCCAGTTGAGCGCCGGATCGCTACCCGCCGGGCGGTTCACATGGCTGATGGTGATCTTCGACGCCTTCGGGAACGCCTTTGTGACACCCTTCCAGGCGCTTCACGTCCAATGAGAGAGGGCGGGACCTCCCCTCGTTCGGCGTCAAGGGCGATCACTAACGGCCCAACTGTGCGTGATGAAACCAGGGAGGGGGGACGAAAGGGGGATGGGGATCAGGAGTCGAAGTCTCGGAAGTTGGTGATACGCCAAGCGCCGTCCCTCTTACCTGCCGAGAGCACCGATCGCTTCTTGAGAGTCGGGACCCCTTGTCCCGTGATGTTCAGATCATAGACGAAGAATAGATGCTCTCCCTCCTCTCGCTTCTCCAGCAGGCGATAGGTGACGTCCCGCTGCGCGGTCCCGGCTCTTCCGCCGCTGCTACCTTGCAGTAGCGCCTCCTCCTGCTCGATCTTCCGGGTCGCCAGCCCGTCCGTCAACTGCTTTGCCCTCGTCAAATCGACCTTCACGTAGTATTGATCGACGAACCGAGAGGCGATGGCCTCAACATCTGAGGCTTTGCCGCACGCCGCGAAGAGGGTGGCAGCGGCCAGGAGAAGAAAGGTCAAGGGGTTGCGCTCGCGCCTGGAAGGGCTGGTTCGCGTGAGATAGGCCTCAGGAAGATCGAGGAACCGCTCGAATGTCACCCCCTGATCTCGAACCCGGCGTTCGATGAAAAGTTCAGCGTAATACTCGAGCAGTTCATCGGAGATTCGTTTCATCCCACTCCCATCGTTCAGAGGTTTGCCTGCTCGATCTTGACCTTGGCCCGCGCCCGGACCTGTCGAACCCAGTCGCTGAACACCTGCTCGCGTTTCCTCCTCAGGAGCCCTCGACGGTATTCGTTCATCTCCCGCTCATACTGGGCGGGGTCTGGGTCTTTCCGATCGATCACCCGAATGAGGTAGGCGGCCTTCGTTGCCTGGATGATCGGGCTGACCTCGCCTTTTTCCAAAGCCAGGGCTGTTTCTTTGAAGGTGTCCTGATCGGGCACCCGCTTGACCTCCTGGGTCCATGTGAAGAACTCGGTCGAGAGCGGCTTGAGCCCGGACGACTTGACGATCTCCTGCCAGGGTTTCCTCTCCTTCACGAGCGCAGCAAGCCGCTGGATCGTCGCCTGCTGTGCCTGGATATCCGAAAGTAGGATGTATTCCACCTTGACGGAGGCGCGATTGAACCGGAAGGACTCCCACACTTCGTCGGGCAGGACATTTACCGCCCCCTTCACCCACTGTTCGAGCTTACGAATCATCAGATCCTGACGAAGACCCTCCTCGAACCTCTCCGGGCTCAGGCGGGCCGATTCGAGGGCGCGGAGATACCGCTGGCGGCTGAAGCCAGTGTTGTCACTAAAGGCCGGCAAGCGCGTGATCTCGGCAGTCAACTCATCGGGACCGATCACGAGGCCCAATCGCCTCGCCTCGTAGAGCAGCACGTAGCGTGCGACCAGGCTCTCGATAATCTGTGTCTTTAGGTTCAACCGTTCCAGGATCTTCTCGTCAAATTTGTCCCCCATCGCTTGCTGATACTGTTGGTACTGTCGCTGGTAGGCCTGCTGATATTCAGTATAAGGAACGTTCTCACCCTCGACCGTTGCAATGGTGTCCGGCCCAAGGCCACCCGACGTGGAGCGGAACCCCCAGACGAAGAACGTGGTCCCGATGAGGGCGAAGATCACCACCCACAGGGTGATGCTCAACGCCTTCGCATGTTCTCGCATACGCCCCAGCATATCTACCTCCACACAGTTGCAGGCATTGATCTTGCATGATAGCCGATCCCTCAAGGCGCCGCAACGGTTTTTTCGAACCGCCAACCTCCCCAGAAAATCCTTGTGTTTTCGCGGCAGGTGTGCTACAAGGAGGACCCTGCGTGAAATAACGCCCTATTCTCATCGCAACATATGTGAACGAAGGAGTTCTCGGTGATTTTCGACTGGCTGTTCGGGATGTTCTCCAACGATCTGGCCATCGACCTTGGGACGGCCAACACCGTGATCTACGTCAAGGGCAAAGGGATCGTCCTGAGTGAGCCCTCGGTGGTGGCGATCAAGAAGGGGACCAACATTGTCCTCAAGGTGGGACGCGATGCCAAGGAGATGCTCGGCCGAACCCCCGGTACCATCGTGGCCATTCGCCCCCTGAAGGATGGTGTCATCGCGGACTTCGATATCACCGAGCAGATGATCAAGCATTTCATCGTCAAGATCCACAACCGCAAGACCTTGGTCCGACCCAGGATCGTCATCGGCGTCCCCTCGGGCATCACCCAAGTCGAGAAACGTGCCATCCGCGATGCCGCAGAGCAGGCCGGGGCCAGGGAGGTCTACCTGATCGAAGAGCCGATGGCCGCGGCGATCGGGGCCGGGCTTCCGGTCTGGGAGCCCTCGGGCAGCATGATCGTTGACATCGGGGGAGGCACGACCGAGGTGGCGGTTATCTCCCTCGCAGGCATCGTCTATGCCCAGTCGGTGCGGATTGCCGGTGACGAAATGGACGAGGCGATCATTCAGTACTTGAAGCGGAAGTACAACCTGCTCATTGGGGAGCGGACCGCGGAGAATACCAAGATCCAGATCGGATCGGCCTTTCCCTTTGACGAACCTCGGAAGATGGAGGTTAAGGGGCGGGACCTGGTGGATGGGATCCCCAAGGCCATCACGATCAGCGACAGCGACATCCGAGAGGCCCTCCACGATCCGATCTATTCCATCGTGGACACGGTAAGAACCGCCCTTGAGCGTACACCCCCGGAGCTGGCGGCCGACATCGCCGAGAAGGGGATCCTGATGGCCGGAGGCGGGGCCTTGCTTCATGGCCTTGATGTCCTCATCTCGCATGAGACGCATCTCAGAGTGCGGGTGGCCGAAGACCCCCTCTCCTGCGTCGTGCTGGGGACCGGAAAGGTTCTAGATGAGTTGGACCTCCTCAAGTCCGTCTGTCTCGATAGCTAACCGGGCCCAACCTTCGGTCGTGGATGCATGAACGGCGCGCTTCAGCGCAGGTAAGTGGATAGTCGCGACGGGCATGACTCGCCTACTGGTTCGATATCGCCGACCGCTCATCCTCTCCAGCACTCTCCTGCTGTCCTTTGTGCTCATGACTCTCCAGGTGCGCAGCCTAAGCCCCCTAGCCGACCTCACCAAGCGCATATTGCTTACCACGATCTCCCCAATCCTACGTATCGCTGAGGTCAGCAAGGCAACAACTGTCAGTCTGTGGAAGGAGTATATCGATCTCCGCCGGGTCCGCCGGGACAATCAGCTCCTGAGAGAGGAGGTCCGCCAGTTCCGGGTACAGGTGGGAGAGCTCCAGGAGGCCGCACAGGAAAACTCCCGCCTGAATCACCTCCTTCAGATGGGCAGCACCTCCGGAACAGAGACAGTCGCCGCCAAGGTCATCGGAAAGGACGTGACGAACTGGTTCAGGACGATTCTGATCGATAAGGGGGGAAAGGAAGGGATCCAGCGCCACATGGCCGTCGTCGCCCCTGAAGGGCTGGTGGGGCGTGTGATGGATGTCACCGCGCGTGCATCTCGGGTACAGCTCATCACCGACCCGGAGAGCTCAATAGGGTGTCTCGTCCAACGGAGCCGCGTTGCCGGAGTTGCGGCGGGGAGCCAGGCGGGCACTGTCCAGATCAAGTATCTCCCCTTGATGGCCGACGTGGTCGTGGGAGACCGGGTCATCACATCAGGAATGGGCGGCATCATCCCCAAAGGCATCCCGCTGGGCAAGGTCATCAGGTCGAGCCGACCAAATGGAGCCCTCTTCCAGGAGACCGAGGTGCAGGCCCTGGCCGATTTCTCCCGGCTGGAGGAGGTGATGGTGCTGAAACGGCCGCCCGAAGGTGATCTGCCGTCGGGAGGTGGCAAGCGCCTACCGTGAGCATCCTCCTTCTCGCACTCCTCGGCGTCTGTCTCCTGCAATCCACCGTTGCCCACCGCCTCGCCATTGGCGGCGTGCAGCCGGACCTCTTCCTGGTCCTCGTCTTCGGTTTGAGCCTCTCCACAAGGCCTGAACTGGCGACCGTGGGGGGCTTTCTCATCGGCCTCTACCAAGACTCGCTCTCCGGCGCCCCCCTTGGCCTGAATGCCTTCACCCTCAGCCTGATCGGCTTCCTGGTCAGCCAACTGAGTCGACAGGTGAAAACGGCGGAGTTGGGCGCGCGATTCGCGCTGCTGTTCCTCGCCGGCATTACCTCAGGCTTGACCACCCTCCTCGTCCTCCGTTTCTTCCAGGTCTTCCGCCCGGTCGCTTCGACCATCCTCTGGACGGTGCTGCCAGCGGCTATCTACACGGCCATCCTCGGGGCCTGCTTGCTGGCCTTGCCAAGGCCGAGGTGGATGAGGGGTCTCGGCCGATGAGCTGGGATCGCGACGCCAATCCCTACGCCCCTTTTCAGAAGCGAATCAAGGTCACGGCGTTTCTCATCTCTGGGGCGATGCTGATCCTTCTGCTCCGCCTCTGGCACCTGCAGATCCTCGACGGCGAGCGCATGCTCCTGCTCTCCATCAACAACCGCCTCCGGATCCGCACGGTCGAGGCGCCCCGAGGTCTCATTCTCGATCGGAACGGAGAGGTCATTGTCGAGAACCGGGCGTCGTTCGACCTCTATCTGATGCCTGAAGACATGGCTGACGTCGAGGAGGTCACTGGCCGCCTCGCCAAGATCCTCCAGGTGTCACCGGAGGAGATGCAGCAACGTCTCTCACAACGGGAGGCCCTGCCCTCCCAGCCGATGCTGCTCCGCAAAGGGGTCGATGAGCGAACTGTGATGGCCATCGAGGAGCAGAAAATCGATCTGCCCGGCGTGAACCTCCAGGTCAGGCCGGTTCGGGCGTACCCCGCCGGCGGCAGAGCGGCCACGTTGCTGGGCTACGTCAGCGAGGTGAACCACGCCCAGTTACACTCCAAGGAGTTTCAGGACTTCCGTCCGGGTGAAACGATGGGGCAGGCCGGCGTCGAGCGACGGTACGACGCGTTCATCCGGGGCATCGACGGCGGTGAGCAGGTCGAGGTTGACGCGCGCGGGAAGGTGACCCGGCTGGTCCAACGGGTCGAACCACGCTCGGGATTCAACCTCTATCTTACGATCGACAAGCAGATCCAGCGGATCGCAGAGGAATCGTTCGGGGGCAAGAGCGGCGCGCTGGTCGCCATGAACCCGTCCACGGGTGAAATCCTGGCCATGGTCAGCAAGCCCTCGTACGACCCCAATCAATTCTCCCAGCGCATGACACCCGAGCAATGGCGGACGCTGGTCTCGGACCCCAAGCATCCGATGCAGAACAGAGGGCTCCAGGGCCAGTACGCTCCCGGCTCCATCTTCAAGCTCGTGACGGCACTTGCGGCGCTCGAAAAACGGGCGATCACCCCCGACACCACGTTCTCCTGCAACGGCTTGTTCAGCCTCGGGTCTCACGTCTTTCAGGACTGGAAAAAGGGCGGCCACGGGACACTGAATCTCCGGCAGGGAATCGCCAACTCCTGCAATATCTACTTTTACAACACAGCCCTCAAAACGGGCATTGAGGAGATCGCCCGAGTCGCCCGGGAGCTAGGGCTTGGCGCGACCCCTGGGATCGGCCTCGGAGATGAGGCCAAAGGGGTCATCCCCTCGGCGGAGGCCCGCGCAAGGGGGGGTGGTGAATGGTATCCCGGGAACACCCTGATGGCGGGGATCGGGCAGGGCATGGTGACCGTGACCCCGATGCAATTGGTCGTCATGGTGTCCGCCATCGCAAACGGGGGGACCATCTTCCGGCCGTGGGTGGTGCGAAGGGTGGAAACGCTGGACCGAGAGTCGATCGAGGAGTACGGGCCGGAGATGGTCCGCAAGGTGAATATCGACCCCGACAATCTTGCCATTGTCCGGCAGGGAATGCAGGCGGTGGTGAGCGATGGAACTGGAGGGCGGGCAAGAATCCCTGGGCTGGCGGTGGCGGGAAAGACGGGGACCGCCCAGGTGGTCCGGAAGGGAGGCCCGCTGAGGGGAGATCATCGGGACCACGCCTGGTTCGTCGCCTTCGCTTCCACCACCGATCCCCAAATCGCCGTGGTCGTGCTGGTGGAGCATGGGGGTTTCGGCGGAGCGGTGGCTGCACCGATCGCCAGGAACGTCCTGGAGGCATGGTTCAAGCTTCCCAAAGAATCGGGCAGCAGGGTCCAGGCGCCTCAGTCGGAATCGACCGAGGGGGACTGAGGAGAAATCTGGGACATGCTGATTGACCGGCGCACCTTCCAGACCTTCGAGTGGCGATTGGCCGCGCCTGTCGCGCTGCTGGCTGCCCTGAGCGTTGTCGTGATCTACAGCACCAGCGGCGCCCATGCCTCCCTCATCCGCAGATCGCTCTATCTCAAGCAAGCCACGTGGGTAGTCGTGGGGCTGAGCGCGATGATCCTGCTCTGTAGCCTGCACTACCGAACGATCGCGCGCCTCGCCTACCCCATCTATACGGTCACCCTTGCCGCATTAGTCCTGGTGGCCCTGATCGGCCGGTCGGGCTTCGGCGCCCAGCGCTGGCTCACGCTCGGCCCGCTCGCATTCCAGCCCTCCGAGTTCATGAAACTGTCGCTGATCGTCCTGTTGGCCCGCTACTTAGAAGATCACAAGGACGAGCTAGGGGCGCCCCGCATCTTTCTTCTTCCGATCGTCCTCACCTTAGTGCCGGCGGCCTTGGTCCTGCGACAGCCCGACCTCGGGACTGCGCTCGTGCTCCTCTTCACCTCCATCAGCGTCATGCTGGTGGTGGGGCTCAAGATCCGTTATTTTCTCTATATCGGAGGGGCCACACTCGCCATCGCCCCTTTCCTCTGGAGCTTCCTGCGCGACTACCAGAAGAATCGCTTCCTCGTCTTCGTCAATCCCGGCTCGGATCCGATGGGAGCGGGGTATCATCTCGCCCAATCCAAGATCGCCGTCGGATCCGGGGGCCTGATCGGCAAAGGATGGATGGGGGCGACGCAGAGCCAGCTCAACTTCTTGCCGGCGAACCACACCGACTTCATCTTCGCCGGTCTCGCGGAGCAATGGGGCTTCATCGGATGTCTCGGCGTGCTTGTGCTGTATGCCTACCTCTTTTCGATCGGCCTCCGTCTCGCGCGGGACGCCCGCGACCTGTTCTCCATGATCATGAGCTTCGGCATCGTGAGCATGATGGCGCTGCAGGTCCTGATCAACGTCGGGATGGTGATCGGGATCATGCCGGTGGTCGGCATCCCCCTGCCCCTCATGAGTTACGGCGGCTCCTCCATGCTGATGAATATGCTGGCTCTCGGTCTCCTGCTCAATATCCAGATGCAACGCTTCATGTATTGAGGCGGCAACTGAGACCTTGACGGTCACTGTTGCCGCTGCTCGCAGTACAGACTGCCCCCTGATGCGATGAGGCCCGATGGGGGTTTTTCTTTGGAGCCCGGATGAACTACAAGGAGACGCTCAACCTCCCCACAACCACGTTCCCGATGAAGGCGGATCTCCCCATACGCGAACCGTCCCTCATCCAGTGGTGGGATAGCACGGGCCTCTACGACCGGCTTCGCCAGGCACGGGCCGGCCGCGACGTCTGGATCCTGCACGATGGCCCCCCCTACGCCAACGGTCACATCCATATCGGCCACGCGCTCAACAAGATCTTGAAGGACATCGTGGTCAAGTCGAAGTCGATGGCGGGCTACGACGCGACCTACGTTCCGGGGTGGGATTGCCACGGGCTGCCGATCGAACACCAGGTCGATAAAGAGCTGGGAGAGAAGAAGGAACAGGTGTCGGTGGTGGAGAAGCGACAGCTCTGCCGCCGATACGCCACCAAGTACGTCGCCATCCAACGGGAGGAGTTCCGACGCCTGGGGATTCTGGGGACCTGGGCCAACCCGTACTTAACAATGGACTATCGTTACGAGGCCACCATCGTCCGGGAGCTCGGGCGGTTCTTCGGAACCGGTGGTGTGTACAAAGGGAAGAAACCGGTCCATTGGTGTCCCTCATGTCGGACGGCCCTGGCCGAGGCTGAGGTCGAGTACAGCGATCACGCGTCCCCATCCGTGTACGTCAAGTTCCCCCTGAGCCCCGAGGTCTCCGGGCGCCTGCCCGCCCTGACGGGGAAGCCGTCGTCCGTCGTCATCTGGACGACGACACCGTGGACGCTTCCGGCCAACCTTGCTATCGCCGTTCATCCCGACGAACCCTACGTGGTCATCGAATCGGCCAACGAATTCCTCATCATCGCAAGAAACCGACTCGAGGCCACCGCCGCAGCCGCCGGACTGCGCGAGACCCGGGTGGTTCACGAAGTCCCCGGACGCCAACTGGAGGGGCTGGAGGCCAGACATCCCTGGATCGACCGTGCCTCGAGGATCGTTCCGGCCGACTATGTCACCATGGACCAGGGCACCGGCCTCGTCCACACGGCGCCGGGGCACGGGGTGGAAGACTACGAGACCGGCCTCAAGTACGACCTTGAGATCTATAACCCCGTGGACGATGGGGGACGGTTCGTCCCGGACCTCCCTCTCGTTGGGGGTCTCACTGTCTGGGACGCCAACGCCACGATCATCGCCGAACTGAAGGGCCGCGGGCTCCTCCTGGCGGAGGCACGGATCGAGCACTCGTATCCGCACTGCTGGCGCTGCAAAAACGCGACGATCTTCCGGGCGACGGAGCAGTGGTTCATCTCGATGGATCAGAAGGTCCTGCCAGGAAGCAACGGGGGGAAGACGGGTCTGCGGGCGAAGGCCCTAGCCGAGATCAAGCAGGTCCGGTGGATCCCTTCTTGGGGAGAGGACCGGATCAGTAACATGATCGCGTCCCGCCCTGACTGGTGCATCTCGCGACAGCGGGCCTGGGGGGTGCCGATCGTCGCCTTCGACTGCCGGAAGTGCGGCCACCTCTTGGCGGAGCAGCGACTGACGGAGCATGTGGCCACCCTGATGGAACACGAGGGCGCCGACCTCTGGTTCACCAAAGGCGCGGCCGATCTATTGCCACCCGAGACCTCCTGTCCGAACTGCGGCGCGACGGACTTTGAGAAGGAGCGCGATATCCTGGACGTCTGGTTCGATTCCGGCGTGAGCCAGGCGGCCGTTCTCGAGGTGCGGCCCGACCAGCGATGGCCGGCCGACATGTACCTGGAAGGGAGCGATCAGCACCGAGGCTGGTTCCACAGCTCGCTCCTGACCGCGGTCGGGACACGTGGCCGCGCGCCCTATCGGTCGGTCCTGACCCATGGGTTCGTCGTGGACGGCGAGGGCAAGAAGATGTCGAAGTCGCTCGGGAACGTCGTGGCTCCCCAGGAGGTGATCGAACGATACGGCGCCGAGATCCTGCGCCTCTGGGTGGCAGCGGAGGACTACCGGGACGACATCCGCATCTCGGAGGAGATCCTGAGTCGGCTGGCCGAGGGATACCGCCGGATCCGCAACACCTGCCGTTACTTGCTCGGGAACCTGCACGACTTCGATCCCGCCGGCGACGCGCTCCCGACCGAGGAACTCCACGAGATCGATCGGTTCATCCTACACCGGCTGCAACGCCTCATCGAGCGACTGCGCCGTGCCTACGAGGGATTTGAATTCCACCTCCTGTATCACGGCCTGCATAACTTCTGTGCCGTGGACCTCTCCGCCTTTTACCTGGATGTGCTGAAGGACCGGGTCTACACGTCCGCGCCGCGTTCCCGCGCCAGGCGGGCGGCCCAGACGTCGATGCACGAGATCCTCAACGCGCTCGTCAGGCTGATGGCTCCCGTCCTCTCCTTCACCGCCGAGGAGGTCTGGCAATTAATGCCGAGGCAGGCGAGCAAGGTTGAGAGCGTCCACCTCGACGAATTCCCGCCCGCCCGGTCCGATCTCCTCGACGATGCCCTCGAGGCGCGCTGGGAGGCGCTGCTGAGCGTCCGGGACGAGGTATTGAAGGCCCTGGAAGCCGCTCGCAAGGCGAAACTGATCGGGACCTCGCTGGAAGCGAGAGTGGAGGTATTCAGCGAGCCGGAGCTGCTGGCGCTTCTGACCCGATACCAAGCGGACCTGCCGACGCTGTTCATCGTCTCGGCGGTCGATCTGGGCGGCCTGGCTCAGGCGGCGGCCGACAGGAAAGTGGAGGTACGAGTTCAGCGAGCCGAGGGACGCAAGTGCGCCCGTTGCTGGACGTTCAGCACAAGTGTGGGCCGATCGCCCCGTTACCCCGACGTATGCGCCCGATGCGCGGGCGTCCTAGAAGAACTAGGGTATAGGGGTTAGGGTAGAGGACCGACCATGATGCACCCCGCACCCCGCACCTCGTACGGGCGACCCGGCGGGTCGCCCCTACACACCTCGTACGTCGCACCTCGTACGTTTCTCTAAACAATGCGTTTCTATGCCGTCGCTTTGGGCGTCATCCTGCTCGATCAGGCCTCGAAGCTGTTCATACAGGCCACCATTCCCCTGGGCCACGGCATCCCCATCATCCCCGACTTCTTTGCGATCGTCCACGTCCTCAATCCCGGCGCGGCCTTCGGCCTCCTGGCGGCGCGACCTGCATCTTTTCGCAATCCGTTCTTTATCGGTATCTCCCTCTTGGCGATCGGGTTCATCATCTACTACCGTCATCGGGAACTGAAGGGTCATTCGCTCGCCTCGTTCGCCTTGAGCCTGATACTCGCGGGCGCCATTGGCAATCTTGTGGATCGGCTCAGGGTCGGTATGGTCATCGATTTCCTTGATGTCCACTACTACCAGTACCACTGGCCCGCGTTTAACGTCGCAGACTCCTGCATTACCGTCGGCGTTTCGCTCATGCTGCTGGACTTGATCCTTGGCGAGCGGCGAAGAGCTTCTCAGCGGTCGGGCAGATGAGCGACGAGGAGATCCGCGAGCTCGTGGCCGACGGCTCCGCTTCGAACGAGCGCCTCGACCGCTACCTGTCTCGTATCACCGGCTTGCCGCGTTCACAGGTTCAGCGCCTCATCGATGGGGGGAGGGTATTGGTCGAAGGCCGTCGCCTGAAGGCCAGCGCCACCGTCCTCCCCGGCCAGCGGATCAGGCTGTCCATTCCTCCACCCCAGCCATCCGCCCTCACGCCTGAACCGATCCCGCTCGAGATCCTCTATGAAGACACCGATCTCGTGGTACTCAATAAGCCGGCCGGCCTCGTCGTCCACCCTGCCCCGGGGCATTCGCGAGGCACGCTGGTCCATGCCCTCTTGCATCATTGCCCGGACCTGCCGGGGATTGGCGAGGAGCGACGACCGGGCATTGTCCACCGCCTCGACAAAGACACGTCAGGGGTAATAGTCGTCGCGAAGACCGACGCGGCCATGGCGTCACTCGCGACTCAGTTCAAAGGGCGCCGTGTGAGGAAGACCTACCTCGCCCTGGTTCATGGGGAGGTCGAGCAGACAGAGGCCCGCATCGCGACCGAGATCGGCCGACACGAACGGGACCGGAAGCGGATGGCGGTACGAACACGCAAAGGGCGGGAGGCCGTGACGACGTATCGGGTCATGAAACGACTCGATGGCTTCACGCTGCTCCAGGTCCATCCGGAGACCGGCAGGACGCACCAGATCCGGGTGCACCTGTCGGCGATCGGACACGCAGTGGTCGGCGATAAGGTGTATGGGGGTCGAAAAGAAAGGAAGTCCGGGGTGCGAGGTGCGGGGTGCGAGGTGCGGGCGGAGCGGCAATTGCTGCATGCGTGGAAGCTCGGCCTCTTCCACCCAAGGACCAACGACTGGATGGAGTTCGAGGCCCCACTCCCGGCGGACTTTGCGACCTGGCTTCACCCAGGATCGGCAACGGACACCACAAGAGAAAAAAGGATACGGTAAAGCATTTGCTTGGTTCCTCCCAGAGCGCCTCGGAAGCCGCGGATGCCTACCCCACAATCCATGATGCCACGAACGCAGGTGTCGGCCTTGGTCCACTCGCACCCCTCTGAAGATCTCGAGGGCACGCGGGATGCCGGGAATCGTGCAAGCCAGGATGCGAGGAGGCGCGCTCTTCCATCTTGACAGTAGCCGCCCGAGTGCGGCATGCTCGGAGCTCTTGAGCCGTCGTCACGGCCAGCTAGTGCCGTTCCAACTATTTCCGCCTAAATGGTAAGGCCGGGGAAAGCGATGGTTCTTAGCACGACACCTGTCGACAGTTAGCCGCAACAAGTTGGAACGGCACTAGTACCACCAAGTTAGGGCGAAATAGTTGGAGGGGCACTAGGCGCACCGGGCCAGGACACGCACATGCCTATCGCCCGATCATAGCCGAAACGTTCCACTGAGAAGGGGTGAGCATGACGTTGGGCGATTCGAATCAGCCCATGGACTTCATCCGGGTCGCCGTGATGGACGATCTGAAAGCGGGCCGCTACAGCCGGGTGCACACCCGCTTCCCCCCTGAGCCGAACGGGTATCTGCACATCGGCCACGCCAAGGCCATGTGCATTGACTTCGGCATCGCGGCGGAATTTGGGGGCCAGTGCAATCTGCGCTTCGACGACACCAACCCGGTGAAGGAGGACGTGGAGTACGTCGAGTCCATCCAGCAGGATATCCGCTGGCTGGGTTTCGATTGGGAAGACCGGCTGTACTATGCCTCCGACTACTTCGAGCGGCTGTGCGAGTACGCCGTCACGCTCATCACAAAAGGGAAGGCCTACGTGTGCGATCTGAGCGCCGACGACATCCGCGAGTACCGGGGCACCCTCACCGAGCCGGGCAAGGAGAGCCCGTACCGCAATCGGACGGTGGAAGACAACCTGGATCTTTTCGCACGCATGCGGGCCGGGGAATTTCCGGACGGCTCGCGCACCCTGCGCGCCAAGATCGACATGGCCTCCGGCAACATCAATCTGCGGGACCCGGTGATGTACCGCATCATCCACGCCACGCATCACCGCACGGGCGACGCGTGGTGCGTGTATCCGATGTACGACTTCGCCCATGGCCAGTCGGACTCCATCGAGGGCATCACCCACTCGTTGTGCTCGCTGGAGTACGAAGATCATCGGCCGCTGTACAACTGGTATCTCGATGCGTTGGATATCGACCGCCCCCGCCAGATCGAATTCGCGCGCCTCAACGTCTCCTTTACCGTGCTGAGCAAGCGCAAGCTCTTGCGGCTGGTGCAGGGAGGGCACGTGAAGGGCTGGGACGACCCGCGCATGCCCACGCTGTCCGGCCTGCGCCGTCGGGGGTACACGCCGGAAGCCATCCGCGATTTCTGTGACCGGATCGGCGTGGCCAAGAAAGACAGCATGGTGGACATCGCCCTGTTGGAACACTGCCTGCGGGAGGACCTGAACAAGCGTGCGCCGCGCGTGATGGGTGTGCTCAAGCCCCTTCGCGTGGTGATTGAGAATTACCCCGAGGGGCGGGTGGAAGAAGTGGCGGCAGTGAACAACCCCGAAGATCCCAGCGCCGGGACGCGCACCGTGCCGTTCTCGCGCGTGCTGTACATTGAGCAGGACGACTTTCGCGAGAACCCGCCGCCCAAGTATTATCGCTTCGCGCCGGGACGCGAAGTGCGCTTGCGCTACGCGTACTTCCTCAAGTGCGTGGGCGTGGTGAAGGATGCGCAGGGGGACGTTGTGGAGCTCACGTGCACCTATGACCCGGCCACGCGCGGCGGCGATGCGCCGGATGGCCGCAAGGTGAAAGCGACGATCCACTGGGTCTCGGCGGCGCACGCCGTGCCCGCCAGGGTCCGGTTATACGACCGGCTGTTCGTCAAGGAGGATCCGGATGACGTGGACGGGGGCCAGGATTTTCTGGAGAACCTGAACCCAGACTCGCTGGAGGTATTGACCGGGTGCTGGGTGGAGCCCAGCCTGGCCGAAAGCAAGCCCGGGAGCATCTACCAGTTCGAGCGGCAAGGCTATTTCTGCCTGGACCCCGATGCGGCGAAGGGGAGCCTGGTGTTCAATCGCGCGGTATCGCTTAAAGACCAATGGGCCAGGATCGAGAGGGCCCAGCGGGTCGGCTAATCCAAGCTGGCTTCACGCAGAACCGTCGATGGGCACCACCCCACCGGGGTCTGCTCCCGCCAGCGACGCAGGCGCGCGTTGACTCCGTCCCTGGTCGGCCGCGGACGCGATCTCTTGGCACGGTGTATGCCACTCACAGGATGACTCTGCCGTTCGGTCGCGCCTCCTGCGGCCGAACACACGAGGAGGGTGTTTGAGGTGAAGCCGAACGCGTCGCCCCGAAACATGCCGCCGAAGGGAGAAGCACGCATGACCGTGAAGCGAAACCGGAAGTTGAGTGTTCCAACACTCGCACTTCTCACCCTGAGCCTGGCCGTCTCTGCCTGGGCACAGGGGTCCCACCGCGGTCACCGTGACCACCGTGACGCGCTGGGGTCGCGCTTCGAGGCCACGCACGACGAACCGCGGCACCAACCGCGACACGGGGTCGACTCGGTCCGTCACTGGAACGAGATCGCGCTCATCGCCAACGCGCTCGACCACACGCCCGTGGCGCCAGGAGAGGACCGGGTCTTCGGGGAGCAATTGGGGCCCTGTCGAACGAGCCGGGCGTTGGCGATCGTCCACATCGCGATCTTCGATGCGGTGAACGCGATCGACGGCGGCTACAAGAGCTATACCGGTGTTTCCTCCGCACGCGATGACACCTCCATGGACGCCGCGATCGCACAGGCGGCGCACGATACGCTGGTCACCCTCTTCCCCTCGCAGAGGGCGAGCTTCGACGAGCGGCTCGACGAAGCCCTCAGCCGAATCCGGGACCACCGCGAAAAGAGGAACGGGGTTCATCTCGGGCGCCGGGCGGCCGCCGCGATCCTCGCGCTCAGGGCCGACGATGGCTCGCAGCATGCCGAGCCCCTCGTCGGCATCGAGTACATGACGAGTAATCAGCCGGGAAGGTGGCGCCAGGACCCGATCAGCCAAATCCCAATCGCCCTGGGTGCCCTCTGGGGCGGGGTCAAACCGTTCGTCCTGCAGTCGGCCGACCAGTTCCGGGCTCCGCCTCCCCCCGCCCTGAACAGCCAGGAGTATGCGGCCGCGTTCGACGAGGTGAAGCGCCTGGGCGGCGACGGTGTCATCACGCCGACGGAGCGCAACGCCGAGCAGACCACGATCGGCATCTACTGGGGCTACGACGGAACGCCGAGCCTGGGCACGCCCCCGCGCCTGTACAACCAGATCGTGGTGCACATCGCCGACCAGAGGCGCTCGGATGCCGGCGAGCTCGCGCGGCTGTTGGCGCTTGCAAACGTGGCGATGGCGGACACCTGCATCGCCGTCTGGGAGTCGAAGTACGTCTACGACTTCTGGCGCCCGGTCACCGGCATCCGCGAGGCCGACGAGGGGACCGGCCCGACCGGCCTCGGTGATGGCAATCCCGCGACTCTCGGAGACCTGACCTACACGCCGCTCGGCGCGCCGGCCAGCAACTTCAACGCGCCGGACTTCACGCCGCCCTTCCCGGCGTACCCGTCCGGGCATGCCGGGTTCGGGGGCGCCCTCTTCCGGATCCTGCGCAAATTCTACAGGACCGACGACATCGCCTTCACCTTCGTGTCGGACGAGTTCAACGGCGTGACGCGGGACAACGACGGGACCGTGCGCCCGCTCGTCCTACGCAGCTTCTCGTCGCTCTCCGAGGCCAAGGAAGAGAACGGCCAGAGCCGAATCTACCTCGGTATCCACTGGGCGTTCGACAAGACCGAGGGTATCGCCCAGGGCCGGCAGGTGACGGATTACGTGTACGACAACGCGTTCGAGCGACTGCACCGGTCGCACCACTAGAAGTGATCGCTGAGCTTTCAGCCGATTCCTTCATCTTTCTCGGGCCAGTATCGGAAGAACGGGCGGATGGCCGCCCCACCGGCTGCCGAGAGTCAATGGTCGGATGGAGTCCGAGGCGCCGCCACCGGCAGACTTCACGCATCAGCTTCAGAAGGATGTGTCCTGAATGACAGGGGCAGATCCTGCCTTGAGGAATGGCCCGGACTAGTCACAGCAGGCGGGAAGGTCCGGGAAAACGAGGCCCCGCCCTCAGCGGGCGGAAGGTCTCCCGAGAGGGACCGTCGTGGGAGGAGTTGAAGGCGAACGCTGTCGGGAGCGATCCTCTCTTGTGACTAACCCTGCAGCACCCGCACTCGGACCGCCTTGGCGCGGCCCCGGTCATCCTGGCCTAGATCAAACTCAACCGTTTCGCCTTCCTTGAGGGTCTGACCACCCTCGACATCGCTCGCGTGGACGAACGCATCCTGTCCGCCATCGTCCCGCACGATGAAGCCAAACCGCTTGGTCACATTGAACCACTTGACCTTGCCTTTCATTCTCGTCCCCTCTCAATCCGCTCGAAGAGAGGCTATGCCCCCCTTCCGCTGTCCCGTCCACACGGACGGGGTTCTGCCGCCACCCAACAGTCTCATCACTCCTTCACTCTTCCCTCACCCTCCGCCGCTCCGACTATCTGGCTCCCAACTCACTTGGCACTAGCCTTCGACGATGCCAAGGTGGCGCTCCTCCAGCTCCCGGATCCGATCCCGGAGCGCCGCCGCCCGCTCGAACTCCAGCCGCTTCGCCGCCGCCCGCATCTCCTTATCCAACTGCGCGACGAGCGCCCGGATCTCGTCTTTGGTGAGGAGTTCGGCCCGCTCGGCGTCCGGGACCGCCGGGACGGTGTAGTAATCCTTCTCGTAGATATTGGACAGGACATCTGTGATCGACTTCCTGATACTCTCCGGCGTGATCCCATGCTCGCGGTTGTAGGTCATCTGGAGTTGCCGTCTCCGATGAGTCTCGTCAATGGCATGCCTCATCGATTCGGTGAGCGTGTCGCCGTACAGAAGAACCCGCCCTTCCACGTTCCGTGCGGCCCGGCCGATCGTCTGGATGAGGGACCCCGCGGAACGAAGAAAGCCTTCCTTATCGGCATCCAGAATGGCGACCAGCGACACCTCCGGGATATCCAGCCCCTCCCGCAGCAGGTTAATCCCGACCAAGACGTCGAACTTGCCCAGACGGAGCTCCCGGATGATCTCGTTCCGCTCCAATGTATCGATGTCAGAGTGCAGGTAGCGGACTTTGATCCCGACCTCGGCGAGGTAGTCGGTGAGGTCCTCGGCCATCCGTTTGGTCAAGGTGGTCACAAGGACTCGGTGGCCCCTGGCGGTCACCGCTCGGATTTCGCCGATCAGGTCATCGATCTGCCCACTGATCGGCTTAAGCTGTATCTCGGGGTCAATAAGCCCCGTGGGACGGATGATCTGCTCCACCACCTCCCCCTTCACCTTCTTCAATTCATACGGGCCTGGTGTCGCAGACACATAAATAACCTGATGAACGGCCCGCTCAAACTCCTCGAACGTGAGCGGCCGATTGTCCAGCGCGGAGGGCAGGCGGAACCCGTATTCTACGAGCGTTCCCTTCCGGGATCGGTCGCCGAGATACATGCCTCGAATCTGGGGGATCGTCTGGTGGGATTCGTCGATGATGACCAGGGCGTCCCTTGGCAGGTAGTCCATCAGGGTCGGCGGCGGCTCGCCGGTCGCCCGGCCCGAGAGATGGCGCGAGTAGTTCTCGATCCCTTTGCAGGTCCCGATCTCACGCATCATCTCAAGGTCGAAGAGGGTCCGTTGTTTGAGCCGTTGCGCCTCAAGAAGCTTCCGCTCCCTCTCAAACACTGCCACCCGCTCGTCTAACTCCTGGACGATCGCCCCATACGCCAGTTCCAGCCGCTCGTGAGGGGTGACGTAATGATTGGCCGGATAGATCGGAACCCGGTGGAGCCCCTGCATCCGTTCGCCCTTGAGCGGATCGATCTCCCACAGACCTTCCACCTCGTCCCCGAACAGCTCCACCCGGACTGCCGTGTCCGCGTAGGCCGGGAAGATCTCCACCACGTCGCCCCGTACCCGGAAGCTCCCCCGATGCAGATCGTAATCGTTTCGCTGATATTGGATCTCCACCAGCTTTCTCAGCATCCTCTCCCGATCGCAGACACCGCCGCGCTCCAGGAAGACCATCATCCCATAATAGGCTTCCGGTGAGCCCAAGCCATAGATGCACGAGACCGAAGCCACGATCACGACGTCGCGCCGTTCCAGCAGCGACCGGGTGGCCGAATGGCGAAGCTTATCGATGTGATCGTTAATCAGTGAATCCTTCTCGATGTAGGTGTCGCTGACGGCGATGTACGCCTCCGGCTGGTAGTAATCGTAGTAACTGACGAAGTACTCAACCGCGTTGTCAGGGAAGAAGCCCTTGAACTCGGCGTAGAGCTGCGCCGCCAGGGTCTTATTGTGGGCGATGACCAGGGTGGGGCGTTCGACCGTCGCGATCACGTTGGCCACGGTAAAGGTCTTGCCCGAGCCGGTCACCCCCAGGAGCACCTGGTCGGTCCTGCCTTGCAGAAACCCGTCGGTAAGCTGTCGGATCGCCTGGGGCTGGTCGCCTTTCGGCTGATAGTCACAGACAAGCTTGAAGTTGGACATGACGGGCGGTCAGAAGCGGTCCCTCCGCAGGTCCGCGCCTACCTCACTTGGAAGGTACTTGTTCCAGGACATGACACGGTGGGGTGAATGCACCATGATGCCGAGGTAAAAGGCCGAGGCCGGTTTCGAAGGCTTCCGGAGCAGGGCCATCCTGACCTCCTGGAGCGGCTTGTTTCCCTTCTTCAGGTTGCAGGCCCGGCAGGCGCTCACCACGTTCTCCCAGACGGTTCGGCCGCCCAGCGATCTCGGGATGATATGATCGATCGTCATCCGTTCCCCGCCGTTGCGGCCGCAGTACTGGCAGGTGTAGCCATCACGCTTGAGGATGTTCTTTTTGTTGAATGAGATCGCGGGGCTGACAGGGCGCTTCACATATCGGTGGAGGCGGATCACGGCGGGAAGAACCCACACTATCGACGGGGAGCGAATGATTCTGAGGCTGTCCTCGACCCGTTCGGCCCTTCCGGTGAACAGGAGGATCACTGCCCTTCGAGCGGTACAGACGTGTAGGGGTTCGAAGGAGTTATTCAGTACCAGTACTTTGTCAGTGTCCATCGAGTGGGGTGTGTTTGTCTCGGGCCGACGGGACCCGTGTAGTGAAAGAGATCATTAGCATAGAAAGGGGGCGTTGTCAACGCAAAGGATGATGCCCTGGAAATGGGGAGCTGCGCGGCGCGTGCAGTGGTCCGACCCCCGTAATATTGAGGGACGCAAGAAAACCGTTGACAAGATAGCGTGCCCCTGGATAGCCTGCCTCTGCGTCAAGAGACGGTTCATGGTTCAGCGTTCATGGTTCACAGGGAGGGGGAACACAGAACGAAGGAGGCATCACGTGGAGACGTCGTACAGAAATCTGAACCTGCCGGTCCGAACGCTGTTGGGGCCCGGGCCGAGCAATGTGCATCCGCGGGTCTACCGCGCGATGACGACGCCGGTCCTCGGGCACATGGACCCAAAGTTCCTTGAGGTGATGGACGAGATGATGGAATTGCTCCGATTCGTCTTCCAGACGCGGAACACCATCACCCTCGCCATCCCTGGCACCGGGAGCGCCGGGATGGAGGCCGCGCTGGTCAACCTCATTGAGCCGGGGGACGGCGTCCTCGTGGGGGTCAATGGCTACTTCGGCGAGCGCCTCTCCGCCATGGCCTCTCGCCACGGAGCGGAGGTCCGTCGCGTGGAGGCCCCATGGGGCCAGATCGTCGAACCCGACCAGATCGAGCGGGCGCTCGCAGCGCGACGGGCGAAGCTGGTTGCCGTGGTCCATGCTGAGACCTCCACAGGCGTCCTGCAGCCCATCAAGCCGATCGCCGACGCTTGCCATCGCCACGGCGCCCTTCTGCTGGTCGATGCCGTCACCTCCCTGGGCGGGTCGCCTGTTCCGGCGGACGAGTGGGGCGCAGACGTCTGTTTTAGCTGTACACAGAAGGGGTTAAGCGCTCCTCCTGGGCTGGCGCCGATCACCGTAAGCGACCGCGCGGTAGCGGTGACCAGCTCCCGACGTTCACCGGTCCAAAGCTGGTATCTGGACCTCAGTCTCATCACCAAGTACTGGGGCAGTGACCGCGTGTACCACCACACCGCTCCTATCACCATGCTGTATGCCCTCCGCGAGGCGCTCTGCTTGGTCCACGAAGAAGGGCTTGAGCCACGATGGCGCCGCCACCAGGCGTTGAGCAATGCTCTGATTGCCGGCCTGAACGCCCTCGGACTCCCGATCCTGGCCCCCGAGTCACATCGAGCGCCAACGCTGACCGTCGCCCGCATCCCGGAGGGTGTCAAGGACATCGCGGTGCGCACGACGTTGCTCTCGGAACACAACCTGGAGATCGGCGGCGGGTTGGGGGCCCTGAAAGGTCAGGTGTGGCGGATCGGGTTAATGGGTGAATCGTGCACCCAGGCGAACGTCCTATTGGTCCTCTCGGCGCTGGAAAGCGCCCTCGGCAGGCAGGGATGGCGGCGCGAGAAGGGAGCCGGCGTAATGGCCGCGCTGGAGGCGCTAGCCTAGTGCCGTTCCAACTAACTTCGCCTAGCGGCGTTGCTGGCCCCCAGGGCGCTCCCTGCGACGTACCACCGTATGTACGCCGGGTACCCGCGCAGTGGGTGCGGCCCTGGGGTCCGCGCCTTGCTATGCTCGTTTCTTGGCCCGGCAGGGGCCCTCCAGGATAGGCCGAAATAGTTGGAAGGGCCCTAGCGTGATCTCCGATGGGCGCAGTTTACGACCCCCGTCCGATCTCCCTTCTGAGCAAGTCGAGCAGAATACCTTCACGCAGGCCGTCATCGCTGACCCGCAACTCATGGTACCCGAGTCGTTCCATCAAGGCAGCGAGAATGGCAGCGCCCGCTATAATAATATCGGCACGTCCCGGCTCCAGGCCCGGAATCCCCCGTCGTTCCCGAAGGGGCAACGCCGCCAAGCGATCGAGAAGTTCCATGACGCGCCCCAGACCCAGACAATGCCCCTCCACCTTCTGCCGATCATAGGTGACAAGTGCCAGATCGATGGCGGCGAGGGTGGTCACGGTTCCGGCAGTCCCGACGAGCTGGGCCTCTTCGGGGCTGGGTAATTCGCCTCGAAGCCGATCGATCCTGGTTCCCACAACCTCTTCGAGCTTGCGCCGCTCATCAACGGTTGGAGGATCGCTCACGAGATACTGCTCCGTCAGCTTCACGACGCCTAGACCGGTGCTGACGACCCCCTCAATCACGTCCCCCTTGGCCAGGATGAACTCGGTGCTACCGCCCCCAATGTCAATGGCCAGGACCCGCCGCAACCCAAGGCGGAGCCCGTGCCGGACGCCGAGCAGGGTGAGGCGCGCCTCTTCCCTGCCGTCGATGACCCGAAGGGCCAGCCCCGTCCCTCGCGCCGTCTCGGCGAGAAACTCGTCACCGTTCCTGGCCTCCCGCACCGCGCTGGTGCAGACGGCCGCGATCTCCCCGGCCTTGAAGGACCGGGCCGTGTCGGCAAACCTCCTGAGAACCGCTAGGCTTCGCCGGCGCGGGGCATCCTGCAGCAATCGGGATGGCATCAACCCTTCGCCGAGGCGGGTAATCTGCTGCTCTTCATGAAGGACCGTGTAGTCATCGGGACCAACGGTCTCGGCGACGAGGAGTCGGAGGGTGTTTGTTCCCACATCGATTGCTGCATAGACGGCCATTCAGTCCTCCCTATGGCGATCTGTCGCGGCAGGATGTAGGCGGCGTACCAGGCCAGCGTCCGGACCCACAAGGATCGTCTTCTCCTGCGTGAGGAGCACCACTCCTGGTGCGGCGGCCTTCGGCTTCCTCAGATACTTTTTCAGCGCATAGTCCACAGGGACCTTGACCTGTCCGCGCGCCTTGCTGTAGTAGGCGGCGAGCTGGGCCGCCTCTCGAAGGGTGCGAGGCGGGACCGGCTTTCCTTTGTTCAAGCGAACGACCACATGAGAGCCCGGGCTCCCTTGGACGTGGAGCCACAAGTCGTGGGGCCGAGCGAGCCGCCAGGTCAGCCGGTCGTTTCCGGACCCGCTCCTGCCGACCAGGATCGGCAGACCGTCCGACGATCGAAAGGTGCGCGGCTCGGGACCTTGCGCTTTGGAAGCCAACGTTCGCGCTCGATCACGGGCGGGTAGGCGTCTGGCCAGCGGGACTAACGCAGCCTCGATCCGCTGCAGCTCGCCGGGCTCCTTCGTGCCTTCTGCCTCCAGGATCAGGCGTCGCAGCTTGGTCAGACGGCCCTCTACCCCGGCGAGGCGTCCCCTCACGAGCTCCGCCCCGCGCTTCGCCTTACGGTTCAGCGCGAAGTAGCGCTTGGCATTCTCGTCCACAGAACGCGCCGGGTCCAGCTCGATGTGTAGATATTCCTGTGCCGGATTCCCGTAGTCCCGAAGCCTGATCTCCCGCTCCCCACGACGGACCTTTGCGGAGTTGGCAACCAGGAGTTGCCCCTTCCGTCTATGAAGATCGGCGTCCTTGTAGATAGCTGCTTCGTCGGCAAGCTTGGCCGAGAGTCGCTCCGCCCTGGTGATCTCTCCTTTCAGGCGACGGAATAACCTGGCCCGTAGCACCCCATCCTCAGCAGATAGGTCGACGCTTGCATGGTAGGCGTG
Organism: Candidatus Methylomirabilota bacterium; assembly: GCA_016207095.1. Taxonomy (GTDB): domain Bacteria; phylum Methylomirabilota; class Methylomirabilia; order Methylomirabilales; family Methylomirabilaceae; genus Methylomirabilis. The sequence goes on from JACQQF010000059.1 coordinate 30,701, forward strand.
AGCGGCCTCGGACATTGTGGAATATGGGATCTGACGCTCGGCAGGGACCGTCACAAGCGAGAATGCCGCGAGTCCGCTCGGCTGCCCATCGTTCCCGAGCAGAAGCCTGGGCTCGAAGTCGCCACTGGCAACCCCGGCAATGAGATCGCAAAACGGTTTCCAGAGCAACAGGGCGGGCGGGCCGGGGGAGTCGTGTGACGAGAGTCCCGCTCGGGCGACAAGCTCCGCCGCCATCAACTGGCTGAACCCCGTAAAGCAGGTCATCAGGACGCGAGCCGGTTCGATCCCTTCGTCGAGGCGCGATCGGACAAGTTCCACAAATTCGTGCTCCCCGACCGTGCTGGGATCGATCCGGCCGCGATCGAATGGAGGTCGATATGCCTCGTCTGGCCCCAACGCCCTAACCTTCGCTCCTCCTGGTGACGACCGAAGACGGTCGATAATCGTTCCGGAGGTCCGATCGACCAGGACAAGGTTGCCACGAGGGCCAAACATCTCGGCATACAGCACCATGGTCGCCCCCGGCTGTGGGCCGCCTTTCAGGTGGACTGCCACTAATCGCTCCAACCCTAACTGCTCGACCGCCTCGATCAGCGCCTCCTTCGTCCGTGAGGCCATCACATCGCCAAACCTCGATGGGACGTGAGGAAGGTCACGTGGTGGCGAGGCCAGTTTAACTTTCGGCGCGCCGGGCTTGACAGAGAGCAGGAGCCCGCGCGGCCCGCGTCCCTGATGAAGGATCAGAAACAGACTCCAGCGATCGGGCTGCACGACACGCCTGATCTTCGCGCCCTGGAGGGCGTGCTGGGCTTCCTTGACCAACGCCGCGAGACAAAAAGCATCCATGGACGCAACTATATCCAAGGCGGCCCCTCGTGTAAAGCTCGGCACATGTCTGATCAGACTCTCGCCTCGCATCTCAACAAAGCCCAGTAGAGTCTGCTTGGGCCTTTGCCGGTGGGTTCCCCCGGCGTCGGCAAAAAACAGTTGACAGACGAACAATAGGTGTATATACTCTCACTCATGCGAGACCGGGCAAGTCAGTTAGAGTTGGCCAGATCCAAGAGCGGCGAGTGTGCCTGCGGAAATCTCCGTAAAGCGGCCCGCGCGGTCACACAGGTCTACGATGAGGTGCTGCGGCCGACCGGCCTTCGCGTCACGCAGTTCGGCATCTTAGGAACGACCATGGCGATGGAACCAGTGACCGTCACACGACTGGCGGACTCGACCGTGACGGACCGCACGACGCTCACGCGAAACCTTAAGCTACTGGAGAAGCGTGGCCTGATCCGAGTCCAAATGGGGAATGACCGCCGTGAGCGAGAGGTGACCCTCACCGCTCAGGGGCGCGAGGCGTTGGCCAGTGGGCTCCCGCTCTGGCAGAAGGCGCAGACTCGGGTCGTTCAGGGATTAGGCGAAGAGCGATGGAACGCTTTGCGCGAGGGACTGTCAGCAGTCGTCTCGTTGGCGCGAGCGACCTAACTCTGCTTTTTTTTGGAGCATATACGTGTATATACACAATAACTGTGAGGTTCCTCAGGCCGCTTGATGGTGGAAGGAAAAGCAACAACCTGAGGCGAAGCGAGGAGAAGTTGATCTCAAAGCCATCAGAAGTCCCAATGTCGTTGCTCCAAATGAACGAGAGTCGATAGGCAGGCGAACAATGAGAGAGGAGGCAACAATGGCTAAACCAATCCATGTCACCGATCGCACCTTCGACGCTGAGGTGCTCATGTCGGAGACCCCGGTTCTCGCCGACTTCTGGGGGGAGTGGTGCGGCCCGTGCAAAATGGTCGCGCCCATCATGGAGGAGATTGCCGGGGAGTACGACGGTGAGCTCAAAATCGCTAAGCTAGACGTGGACGAAAATGGCGAGACAGCTAGGCGTTATGGTGTGAAAAGCATCCCCACTTTGATTCTATTCACAAATGGACAGTCGGTCGAGCGGCTGGTGGGCGCAATGCCAAAGGAGCAACTGCTGTCGCGCATTCGTCCGTACCTAGCAAAGACCTATCCAGGCGCTAATCGAAGCGTCTTCCGTGAATAAGCTGGGGGATTTTATGGTAAGGCTTAGCGAACATCCAACTGTGAAACGGTTCTACGAGGGGACGAGCCTTCGCCCTGAAACGGGTGAACCGCCCACACTCGATGCCGACTGGCTACGCCAGCTCTGTCTTGATGCCGGAGCGGACGATGTCGGCTTCGTCGAGATCGACCGGTCAGAGATCGCCGACCAACGACATGACATCCTTGCCGTATTTCCCCACACCAGGACGCTCGTCAGCTTCGTCTGTCGGATGAACCGCGAGCCGGTCCGGAGCCCTGCCCGCTCGGTGGCGAACCTCGAGTTCCACCACGCCGGCGACCATGTGAACGAGGTTGCCCGCAAGCTCGTGAAGGCGCTTCAAGGGAAGGGGGTCAGGGCCCTCAACCCGGCGATGGGCTTCCCGATGGAGATGGACCGCTTCCCTGGAAAGATCTGGGTCGTCTCGCACAAGCCGGTGGCGGTTACCGCGGGTCTTGGCCACATGGGGATCCACCGGAATGTCATCCATCCGAGGTTCGGCAGTTTCATCCTTCTCGGCACCGTGCTCCTCGATGCGGAGGTGACCGCCTACGACAGGCCGATCGACTACAACCCGTGCGTGGAGTGCAAGCTGTGCGTGTCGGCCTGCCCTGTAGGGGCCATCGGGCCGGATGGGTACTTCAATTTCTCGGCCTGTTACACGCACAACTATCGTGAGTTCATGGGTGGGTTCACCAACTGGGTGGAGACGATCGCTGAGAGCAAGAGCGCCAGCGACTACCGGACGAAAGTGAGCGACCCCGAATCGGTGTCGATGTGGCAGAGCCTCTCGTTCGGCGCCAACTACAAGTCGGCCTACTGCATGGCCGTCTGTCCAGCAGGAGAGGACGTCATCGGCCCATTCCTTACGGACCGGAAGGAATTCTTGAAAGAGATCGTCAAACCTTTGCAAGACAAGGTGGAGACGATTTACGTGGTCCCCGGTACAGATGCCGAAGGGTACGTGCCACGCCGTTTTCCCCACAAGAAGACCAAGCGGGTTGGGAACGGGCTTCGTCCTCGCTCGATTCGAGGGTTCCTCGAAGGGCTGCCCCATGTGTTCCAACGGCATCAGGCAGCAGGCCTCGACGCCACGTATCACTTCACGTTTACCGGGGAGGAGGACGTCAAGGCGACGGTCGGCATCCGGGACCAAACCCTCGAAGTTGGGGACGGCCATATCGGGGCGGCCGACATTCACATCACGGCCGACACCCGTACGTGGCTCACGTTCCTGGCCAAGGAGCGGAGCATCGTGTGGGCACTGCTTCGGCGGAGAATCCGCATCAAGGGCTCCCCGCGTTTGCTCCTGGCCTTCGGCAAGTGTTTCCCTTCATAGAGCACGCTCATCAGCCCCTTCTTTCGTCGCGGGAGAAGGTGAAGTTGAGAGGAGAGGAGGACGGACATGGGAAGGAGATGGACGATGTTAGCGGTTATCTTGGCAAGCGTATTGGTTGTGCCGGTGGGTCTCTCGTACCTGGTAGAGGGATTACGCTCTCCGCCCGCCGTCCCGACGCGGCTGAGCTGGGCGCCGGAGATTCCCATCAGATACGTTAAGGTTGATGACATCAACCTCCGCTACGTGAAGGTTGGACAAGGGCCACCGTTGGTGTTACTGCACACGCTACGGACTCAGCTCGATATGTTCCAAAAGGTGATTCCGGAACTCTCTCGACACTTCGAGGTATATGCCCTGGATTACCCGGGGCACGGCTTCTCTGACATCCCGAACGTGGAGTATAAAGCGGAGCTGTTCGTGAACTCCGTTGCGGGGTTCCTCGAGGAGATGAACATCGACAACGCGACGGTGATGGGAGAGTCGATCGGCGGCACCATCGCCCTCGCCCTGGCAGCGCGACACAATCCCCGCGTGCGGCGCGTGATCGCTGTCAATCCATACGATTATGATCAAGGCCGAGGCCTTCGGAGAAGCTCCGGGATTGCGAATGTTCTGTTCGGGTTGAACGATGTTCCTCTTGTCGGCTCGACGTTCACGCGGTTCCGCCAGTACCCCGTGTTTCGGAAAGTCATGGAGGGCGGTGTTGCTCGCACGGATTCGCTGCCGCCTGAGCTGCTTCGCGAAATGTACGAGGTCGGCAACCGGCCCCATCACTATCAGTCGTTCATGTCTCTGGTGTCACACTGGGCGGAATGGGAGCAGGTGCGACGGGAATACGCCAACATCGAGACCCCCGTCTTGCTCATTTACGGGGAACACGATTGGTCCCGCCGCGATGAGCGCGAGGCCAACCACAGGATTATCCCGGGATCGAAAATAAAGACTGTAATCGACGCCGGACACTTCCTGTCTCTGGACGCGCCCGAGCCACTTATCCAA
>JACQQF010000062.1 GCA_016207095.1 Candidatus Methylomirabilota bacterium
CGGGCGAATGGGGAACTCATGCCAAAGCTGCCACATGCCGGATCGGCGCCACCTGTGGCGGGGGATCCACGATCCGGAGATGGTCAGGGCTGGGGTGACGGTTCGCCTGACACTGGATAAGGAACGGTACCAGGTGGGAGACCGAGTCGAGGCCATGATCACCCTGACCAACAGTGGGGTAGGCCACTACTTCCCGACCTATGTGACACCGAAGGTGCTGGTGCGGTTCGAGTTGATGGACGGGAAGGGAAGGTCGCTCAAAGACAGCGTGCAAGAAGAGCGGATCGGTCGAGAGGTGACCTTGGACCTTTCGCAGGAGGTGTTCGATACGAGGATCCCGCCCGGCAACACCTATTCCGTCAGTTACGTCAGGACGATCAGCCAGTCGGGGCTCCGACTGAAGGCTTCCATCGTTGTGTCGCCGGACGATTTCTACATCAGGTTCTTTGAAGCGAAGCTTCAAGAGACGAAGACAAGAAAGGCCAGGGCCCTGCTCCACGAGGCCCTGGGCGCCGCACGGACATCATCCTTCATTCTCTTTGAAGAGGAAGTCGTCCTGTCGTAGACGGCCCCCTGATCCTGCACGATACTAGAATTGCACGTCGAGGAGATGGCCGGGCTCTCTTGGTGCGAGCCGCGAACGGGGGACGGGCAGCCGATGGCCCATCTGATCGCCTACATAATGTTCCGCCCGATAGGCTGCCTAGTCGACCTCCGCGTGGGCCGTGCCATAGTGAAGGAGCGCTATTGTGCTTCCTGATTGCACTGCTAGGACCAGCGCATGGGTGTCATTTCAACAACTCGATGAGGAAGGGGGAACGTGTGAGCCGATGGCTGGGCGTAATAGGAGTATGTGCGGTCATACTGGTCCTCGGGGTCGGCAAGAGCGAAGGAGCGGAGCGGGCGGGGCGGATTACTCGCGTGTCAAAGGTCGGGTTCGCCAAGATCGCCTCCGCCCTCAAGCAAACGATCGACGATCATAAGATGGGGTTGGTCTGCCACGCGAACGCACAGGCCGGGGCCGCAACTCGCGGGGTCAGGATCCAAGGGAACCAGGTCTTCATGATCTTTCGGCCAGATCTTGCCATCCGCATGCTCAAAGCCAACGTGGAGGCCGGCTTTGAGGCCCCGATGCGGATCTACCTGTATGAGAACACCGACGGGAGCGCGACGATCGCGTACGTCCGGCCATCGACGCTCTTCAAGCCGTACGGCAGCCGCGAGTTGGATGCGCTGGCGGCTGAATTGGATTCGATCTTCGAGCAGATCGTTGCTCGGGCCCTGGAGGTACACTAGGAAGGGGAGCGTGTCATTCGTGCGAGTCTTCTTCAGGTGGCGTCCTCGGCCTCGCCACCGGTTCTCGGTGAGGAGAGGGCTGCTGGTTGCAAGGGTGGCGGCGGTTGATGCTCAGCGCAAAGTTCCATGACGGCCGGGCGCTGCAACCCGATCGAATGTCAGTGCGTCTGTGATATGCATGTGTAGAGGGAGGGGGCGATGAATGGAAAGCGGTGGTTGATGATGGCGTCAAGGTTACTGCGACATATGGCGCCCTTGCTGCTGGTGCTCGTCCTGCCGGCGATGAGCGCTGGGGTGGAGGTGGGAGAGAAAGCACCAGACTTCGAGCTCCCGAGTACCATGGGGGGAAAGATCAGGCTGAGTGATTTCGCCGGCAGGAAAAACGTGATCCTGGAGTTCCACGTGCTGGACTTCGCCCCGGTCTGAAGCGAGGCCAATAAGACCCGGGGGGTCGGCTATAAGAAGTTTAAGGCGATGCAGACGGAGGTCCTCGGCATCACCGCGTTCAGCCCGTGGTCTCAGCTCGCCTGGGCGAAAACGATGGGGCTTCCCTTTCCCCTACTCAGCGACTTCCCGAACCTGACGACCATCAAGGCCTACGACGTGGAGACCCAGATGGGGAGCGTGACAACGGCGAAGCGCGCATACTTCATCATCGACAAGAGTGGCGTCGTGCGGTTTAAGCGGATCATGCACCCCTTCAATCCCGATGCGCCGTTTCTCACCAACCAAGTGCTGTTTGAAGAGCTTCAAAGAATCAATAAGGGGCTCTAGGCTTTACGCACATGGCGCCCGCGGACATCCGGTCTGAATTCGGGGGAGAAGAAAGTCTCCGCCATCCCGTTCATCGTGAAGGTCGAGTGGAGGTTTCCATGTCGCCGCGCGGTCCGCCTGATTGCGCTTCCAAGTTGATTATTCCAATTCGCTGTCCAGATTGCTTACAAGACCCCCTAACAGGAGGAAGCCATGAAGCACTCAGCGTTAATGCTCGGTTTGACCTTAGCAGTGGGAATTACGGTAGGGGCGATTGGGACACGGGTCCTGAACGCCCAGCAGCCACCAGCCTCGCGGCCCTTCGTCGCTACTGTGCTTCAGCAGGAGCCGCTCGGAGAGCTTCCGCCTGGGAAGTGGAACATGAAGGCGGCCATGCTAGTTATCGAGCCCGGCGGCGAGATCCCCTTCCACGTGCACAAGGGCCCAGGGCTCCGATATGTGTTAGAAGGGGCCATCACCATCAACTGGAAGGACGGCAAGACGCAGACGTTCGAAGCTGGCTCGACCTACTTTGAGGGTCCCGGCGAGAACCACCCGTCTGGTAACATTTCGGCGAGGAACAACGGGACGGTGCCCTGCCGCGTGGTCATCGTGGAGCTTGTCCCCCAGGGGTAGGAGAAGAGCACAATGAGGACCTATCAACGGCGCTCATCCGCAATGGCTTTGTGCGGGCTGACCCTTGTTAGCCTTGCAGTCATGGGGCTTATCCTGGCTTCCCAGAGTGCTGCGCAATCGGCTCCCAACGTTGCCACTGGAGTGACCTACACCGTGGTGGCCACCGGCCTCGCGGGCCCGCGGGGATTGCTCTTCGCGCCGTCGGGAGACCTCTATGTTGTCGAACAGACGAGCGGGGATATCGCTAAGATCGCCACGGATGGCCGGGTGACCAGGATTGCGAAGGGGCTCTCGGATCCCCATGATCTCGCCCTCGACTCGCAGGGGAACATCTATGTGGCAGAGACGGGCGCGAACCGGGTAGCTCGCATCTCCCCGGCCGGCAAGGTAACGACTTACATCGCCGGGGTAGCTCGCCCCGTCGATCTGGATTTCAATCCACAGGGGGAGTTGTTTGTTTGCGAGTTGGGGACCGGCCGGGTGCTGGCCTTCAGATCAGCGGAGATGGTAAGGGTCGTGGCTGCCGGCCTAAAGGGTCCGCATGGGTTGGCCTTAGGGGAATCGGGGGTCACCTTCATCAATGAGTGGTCGGGGAACCGCATTGTAAAGGTCGGTCCCGATGGGCGCGTGGTGCCACTCGCAGATGTCGAGGTTCCCGTTGGCCTCGCACTTGGGGGGTCCGGGGATCTTTACGTTGCCCAGCCCCAGGTTGGTAAGGTCTCCCGGATTAACCCAGCCGGCGTCGTGGTGACGCTGATCGGGGGCCTGAAAGAGCCCAGGGATCCGGCCTTCGATGCCGCGGGTAATCTGTATGTGGCGGAGTCGGGAGCGGGCCGCATTCTCAAGCTGACAGGCGATTTCTGAGGGCTTTCGGCATTAGCCATCGAGTTAGGGCAAGGTGGTCCTCGTAGGCCCGCACGGCATTCGGCGAGCAGCTCTTGAGGAGTTTATGAAATACGCGACCCTGGCGTAGTAAAGCGGAGGTGAAGGAGCATGAAGAAGCTGAAGCTCTGCCTGTGACCCCCCACGCTGATCCTGCTCCTGGCGGGGGCAGTGGCGCTGCTGTACCGTTTCTTCTTCAGCGGAGGGTGATCGAGTGAAGGGACGGAATAGGTGCCTTGTCGGGGTCCTGGCCGTTTTTGTCGTATTGGCTGTAGCTTCGCGTTCGGGGATTGGGGCGGGTCCGGGAGCTTCCGGCGAGATGGTGAACGGCGCACCCATCATTACAGTGTTGCCGAAGGATGCAATCCCCGCCATCGACGATCCGAAATTCGTGACGACGAGGGAGGCCGATCAGGTAATGAGCCCGGACGAGCCGGTTCTAGGAGTAACCGACGGCAGCGTGGCCAAGGTCTACTCGCTCTGGCAGCTCAACCATCACGAGATCGTCAACGACTGGATCGGGAAGCTGCCCGTCGCTGTCACCTGGTGACCCCTTTGCTTTACGGGCATCGTGTATGTCCGGCCGATGCACAAGGGCAAGCCGATCACGTTCGGGGTCAGCGGGCGACTCTGGAAAGACGCTCTGGTGATGTACGATCGCGAGGCCGGCAGTCTCTGGAGCCATGTCACGGGAGGGGCCATCCAGGGCCCACTGAAAGGGCAGGCACTGAAACCCTACCCGGCCTCCCACACCACCTGGGAGCGGTGGAAGCGACTGCATCCCGATACCCTGATCCTCTCGAAGCAGACCTCCTCGGGAGTCGAGGGGACCTCGAACGCGTATGGGGGCTATTTCGAGGATCCGAACCGACTGGGGATTTTCGGGACCAGGAACCCGGACACTGTCTTGCCGGGCAAGGAGTTCGTGCTCGGGCTCGTCCTCGGGAAGGCGGCGGTCGCCTATCCTTACCGCGACCTGAACCGCCAGCCGCTCGTGCCGGATGAGGTAAGCGGCGAACCGGTCCTGGTTGCATTCTCGGCCGCCGATGCAACCGCCGTGGCCTTCTCGCGTACCGTGGCCGACAGGGTATTGGAGTTCGAGAAGGTCCGCGAGGGCGCGGGCGACCTGTTGATGGAAGACCGGCAGACCGGCTCGACGTGGCAGGCCCTGACCGGCAGAGCGATCGAGGGTAAGCTCGCCGGCACCCGACTACGTCAGCTTCCAGCCACGAGGGCCTTCTGGTTTGCCTGGAAGGGCTTCTACCCTGAGACGCGTCTCTGGCGGGTTTCGCAATGATCGGGGCGGAAGGGTACCGTGCCGTGATGATCCCGTACCGGGGGCAGGTGGTGCTGTTGCGCTGAACACCCCGGCCGCGCCCGTTGAAGCCGCCTAGAGCGAGCCGACCTTTTAGGTCCACAAACCGAGTCGAAAAACCTTCATACCGGCGGTGGTCTCACTGTAAAGAGGTCCCAATTCGATTGCTCCCTTGTCTCAAGGGAGAAAACCGCCTCTGATTGTTCCAGCGTGGATTCTCCTAGGTGGGGTGGCCACGCTTATCTGTTACATATGGTGGCCTCGACGGGCTCACCCCGCTCGAGCGGCTCCGGCAGTCCGCCCCCTTCCGGGACCTCCGGCGCTGGTACACCTGAGGACGGGGCCCGACCGGCGCGGGCGCCCCTGAGATCGCGCCCGCGCTGAGGTGGGGACGGAGGGAGCATGTGTTACCCATGTTTGATAGGATTGCACATCGTGTCTCCCCTAGTACAGTTATCCTCAATCCGGCGTTATGGAGATCCACCGTTAGTGTGAATTCCTTGATCTGTAGCTAGGCGCAGCGTATCGTGATGCAAGTCGGTCGGTACACCATAACATCACTTTTGGTGGGGTTATTAGGATAGCCCGGTTTGGAGCGCGAGGCTGGGGACGACGAGGTGGCCGGCGCTGTCGCGGATCCGTTGGACCGCATGGAGGATGCCCTCGAACGACCGCTTCAGCAGGCAGTGCGTCCGGCGCTTCCCGTCGGCGTTGATCTCGCGCGGTTCGCGCCGGAGCGTGAAGAGGACCATCGCGACGCGGCCGAGGAGCGCCATGGGGAAGTCGATCGGAGAGTTGATCTCGATGAGGTTGTTGGGTTCATGGCTGCCGCCGTGCTTGCTGAGGGGAGCCGCGGCGAGGATCCGATCGTCCTCCACCAATCCGGCCTGCATCTCCACGGCAGGATTGCGGGGAACGCGTTCCCGTGCTGCCCGATCCTCCTAGATGCAGAGCGCGGTGCCCCACGCGACGGCATTCTTTTTCATGCGAGCGTGGAGCATTGATGCGGTTGGAACTGCTGGCATGGCGCGAATCGTGTCGACTGAAGTCATGACCGGCCCATTTAGGGCTCCCCTTGTGGTGTGGTGAGGGGTGGTAGGCGCGATAAGGGTAGTCTCTGTCCCGTGTGTGCCGATGCGGTTGATTGAAAACCGGTTTTCATTTTCGTTGCCATTCTGTTGCCACTTTTTGGTCCCCAAGGGGGGTTTTGTGACCCTTTGTGGGCTGTCGGTGAAGACGGGCGGACCCGTGAAACCTCTCGGAAATGCTTGAGATATTTGGTGGCGTCCCCAGCGGGATTCGAACCCGCGTTTCGGCCTTGAAAGGGCCGCGTCCTGGGCCGGACTAGACGATGGGGACGTCGACTGGGAAGCCCGCTTTTTATAGCATGTTTCCCGTTGGAGGGGAAGTGTGGATCACCTGATGGGCAAGCAGGAATGACTGAGGTGGGTTAGGATTAGCAGACGAAGTGTTGTATGGGAACGCCTCTTCGTGGATGGGTGTCCGGAAGGCCGGCCTGGTGGTGTCGGCGTTCCAGCAGCAGCCTGGTGGTTTCTTGAAGCACTGTGACTGCGGGAACCGCGACGATCATCCCGATCAAGCCAAAGGCATGCTCGCCGACGATGACAGAGGCGATGAGCAGCGCAGGATGGAGGTGCACGCTGTGGCCGATGGTCATCGGCTGGATCACCACGTCGTCGAGCAGCTTGATACCAAGATAAAGCACCAAGACCTTTCCGAGAGGGGCGAGGCTTTTGAATTGGATGAGGGCGACCAACATGGCAACTCCCCCTCCGAGAATCGGGCCGAGAAAGGGCACCACATTGGCCAGGCCCGAAAACGCGCCGAGCAGGAGTGGGTAGTTGACGCCGAGAACCCACAGGCCTGACGCTGCTGCCACGCCTATCACCAAGCCGTCCATGGCCAGCCCGCGAAGGTACCGACCGATGATCTGGTCGATCTGACACCAGACTGCGACGGAGGTTTCGATGTGGACGGGGGGAAGGCGGTCCATGAGAAACTGGACGATCCTTCGGCTATCGCGAAGCAGGAAGTAGGTGAAAAACGGGATCAACACCCCGGCCAACACGATCGTCGCCAGGTGGCTGACCAGATTGGGAACATTGGCGGTTTGGTGCTCGATGAATGCATTCAGCCGGTCATATCGAGCCTCGCGCTCGGGGAACATACGGCGAGCGGCTGGATAGTCGGTGGTAATCTCCTTTTGGATCGCGTCGATGGCCTCATCGAGCCGCTCGGTGAGGGAGGACGAGGTCCGGTACAGGGTGCTCACCTCGGCGCGTAGTCGAGGGACGAGGAAATACGCCGCGAGAAGCAGGGTGACGACCAGGGTGATGAAGAGCCCGGTGACCGCCAGCTCGCGCCTGATCGCTGCGCTCTCGGCCGTTCTCACGAGTGGGCTGAGAAGATACGCGAGCGCGGCTGAGACGAAGAGCAGCAGAACCAGTTCGCGGGAGAGATAGACGAGCAGTGTCGTGATGACGATTGCTACACCCCAGAGAATCGACGCGGGAGGAGGGATCAATCGGGCCGAGCGCGATGGACCGGCGCCCTTGGTGGCGTCCCCGGGCTGGACCCGGTTCATCGGTCAGGCCTCTCTAAAGGCTTCTCGCCCTGTTCCAGGGCTGTGGCGCTTCCAGGGAGAGTGGTGGCATGGTCGGCGCTGCGGGCGTGCGCTGCCCGGACATACCCGGCGAGGGCCTTGAGCAGGTTGCCCATCACGCGGATCGCGATCGTGCTGTGTCCCTCGATCAGATCATCAAAGTGGCTCTTGTAGAGGATGAGAAGGACCGACTGCGCATCAGCACGAGCGCTGGCAGAGCGGGGCAGATCGTCGATAAGAGCCAGTTCGCCGAAGTAGGCTCCGCGGGCTAACGACGTGACTCGTTCTTCGGCCCCATGGCCGGCGTGAAAAATCGACACCGTGCCATCGAGAACGATGAACAGTGCCTTGCCTGGCTCCCCTTCGAGAAAGATCGTCTCACCGGGGGCATACTCTTTCTCGAACAGCTTCACCAGGAGTTTGCCGAGCTGATGCCTGCTCAGGCCGGCAAAGAGCGGGACCTTCCCCAGAAAATCGAGCCGGCGGAGCTGTTCGGGATCTGTCGCCCAGTCCCGCCAATGCAAGCTGGCCATGTCTAGCGGTCTCCTTTTGAAACACTCTGTCCCTATGACAACAATCGGTCTCGCGATCGATGAAGATGGCGTTACATTTATGTTTCCTCTCGTTGTTGTCAAGAAAATTCTGGGGGGAGCCGCCTGGAAGAGTCGCCTGGTCGCGGGGACGGAGGCGAGTGTCACAACTGGGACCGGAGGGCGTTATCTCCTCTGGCGGTAGGCAACGACCTCGACGCGGCCATGGTCATTGATGAAGAGATTCAAGAGCCCACTGACGAGGCTCAGGAGAATCGCCCCGAATACCGCAGACCAAAAACCGTGCACCTCAAATCCCTGAATCATCAGGGAGACAAGTTTGAGAAGACACGCATTGATCACCGGGATGAACAGCCCCAGCGTCAGGATCGTGAGGGGGAGGGTCAGGATCAGGATGATAGGGCGGACGACCGCGTTGATAAGCCCCAGAAAGAAGGCGGCCGACAATGCGGGCAGCAGCCCTTGGACCTTTATGCCAGGGATCACGGTCGAGACGATGATCAGCGCCAGCGCATTGAGACAGAGTCGGATCAGAAATCCCATCACCGGCTTCTCCTAGTGCCTGTCCAAGTAGTTCTCCCTGTAATTAGCGGTCGCGGTGCCGGGCCAAGAAACGAGCCTAGCAAGGCGCGGCCCCCGGGGCCGCACCCACTGCGCGGGTACCCGACGTACATCGACAGGTACGTCGCAGGGAGTGCCCTGGAGGCTGGCAACGCCGCTAGGCGAAGTTAATTGGACCGGCACTGGCTTACCCGAACTCGCCCTGGAGGTATCGCTCGCGGGCGTCGAGACGCATCCGCTTGCCGCTCGTGGTCTTGCTGAGGCTGCCCGGCACGACGAGCAGCAGGTGGTCGAGGACCGTGCCGCCTGTCGGCCGGCAGATGTCATCCACGCGCGAGCGGATCTCTCGCACCAGGGCCTCCCGAAGTGACGCCGGGTAGTTCGGGTCGCGAAGCTCGACGACCGCCACCACGCGTTGGGTCCCGCTCCTGGCATCGGTCACACCGAAGACGACACTTCGCCCGGGGCGCACGCCCTCAACCTGCTCGATCACCTCCTCCAGGTTGGACGGGGCGTAATTGCGGCCGGCCTTAATCACGACCTCCTTGAGCCGACCGGTAATATAGAGCTCTCCCGAGGAGTCGATCATGCCCTCGTCGCCGGTATGCAGCCAGCGCCGCCCGTCCCGCTCCCGGATGACCTGCGCGGTCGCCACGGGGTCCCCGAAGTAGCCATCCATCATGCTCGGTCCGGCGACGATCACCTCGCCGAGCCGCCCTGGAGGCAGCTCATTCCCTTCGCGGTCAACAATTCGGATCTCAAGCCCCCCCAGGGGCTTTCCGACTGACACCCACTCCTCGCCTCGCTCACGGAAGACCCGGTATGGGGCGGCGAGGTCAGGAAACGAGACCGCCAGCGCCATCTCGGCCAGCCCATAGACCGGAGACAGCGCCTCGCGGTGGAGGCCGAACGGGCCGAACTCTCGCTGGAATGCCTCCATCGCCTGGACGGTGACCGGCTCTGATCCATTCATCATGATTCTGAGGCAGGAGAGGTCAAGGTGGTTGCCATCGCCGTAGGTCCGGTGGCGTTCGAACCGGCGCGGAGAAATCCGGCACATCCGAGCCAGCCGGCCGAACGCCGAGTTGTTCCCGACCGAGACCGTTGCCCTGAACTGGTGGATTGCCCACAACCAGCGCACTGGATCGCGGGTGAAGTCGGTTGGGGACATCAGGAAGGTGGGTATACTCAGTGAGAAGGTCCCGAGCGTCGTGCCGATCAACCCCATGTCGTGGTAGAGCGGAAGCCAGGAGACGACCTTGTCATCGGGCCTGGGCTGAATTGCTTCACCGAACGAGCGCATGTTGGCCAGGATGGCTCCATGGCTGAGCACGACGCCCTTCTGGAGTCCGGTTGAGCCCGAGGTGAATTGGAGAACCGCCGTGGCCGAGGCGTCCAGGTTCGGTGGTCGGAACGTGCCCCCTGTTTGGAGCAGGTCGGGCGCCGCCAGGAAGGCAGGCGCCTCGGGAAGAAACCCTGCGGCGGTGCGACAGATCGGGCCGAACTCGCGTTCGGCAATCACCACCTTGGGGCGCGAGGTCTGACAGATGTGCACCTGCTGGTCCACATAACGCGTGAGGCGCTGGAGCCTTTCCAGCACCGGGAGCAGGGCTCGGCCCGATCCTTTGCCCTGTCGCCAGCGTCGGGCCGAAGGCCGGCGGAGGAGCCCGTCGATCACCCACCGTCCTGGCGCATAGGCGCCTGTGGTCCGGGCCACTGCCAGCGCTCGGAGCAGCGCTGCCGGTAGGAGAAAGGGTGGGTAGGTGGGAACGGTGACTGCGCCCGCCAGCCACGTGCCGAACAGCGCATGGAGGATCGGCCGGCCGGTGGGAAGCATGATCAGTACCCGGTCTCCCGGCCGGACCCTCAGCTCCTGCAGGAGCCCGGCTACCCGCTCTGCCTCGTGGCGTAGCGTGCCGAACCGAACCGGCTCACCCGGGTCGAGGTCGCGGAGCAGATGCCCCCAGGCCTCGTTCGGCCGGCGCTCCGATTGGTAGCGGACGATGTCCCCGATTGTCTCCGATGCCCTGATGGCGGCCACGGGAGAAGAATCGACGGGATCAGGATGCAGGGATAAGATCGTCATGCTACCTGCTTGCCCCCTCGTGTCAGTTGAACCTGAGGTTGCGCATCGTTCCAATCCCGGAAAACAGGATGGCCCTCAAAGTCATCAGAGTGCTCTGAGGGCCCGGAAGGCGGTTCATACCCCATCTCTCGCTTGTCCTATCTGGTAGTGTGACCCTATGTGAAGGTCATGCCCGCTGTCAACAACTATTCGTTCGCCCGCAGAAGAAAATCGCATGCTCAGTCACCTCGCGCACGCGTTGCTGTGAGGCGACCGCGATGCCCTCCCACGGGACATCCAGCCCTTGATCCTGACCGTCCGTCGCCGCCCCGGCCGCCGCGATCGCCGCCGCCAGGAGGGTTGCGCCGACCAGCCGCCGCCACGTCGTCATCTGTTGTGTCCCCACTGTCGTTCATCGGTTTTGAAGTTGACTTAGCCTGGATAGCATATTATTCTCAGCCTGGCAAGACGTTGTGCAAGAGAACACGCCATGCGACATCGGGAAGCGGGGCCGGTCTGCCCCTCCTGTGAGGGGAATGAGATGGTGTCCTGTCCGCAATGCCGTGGGGGCGGAGGGATCTGGGAGTCTGGTGGAGGGATTGCCGCCTGCGAAGAGTGTGGGGGGGACGGGACCATCCCGTGTCCGGAGTGCGGTGGGATAGGCGTTCTCTTGACCGGCGCATAGGGTGGTGATGGGCCTGTCCGCTCTGCGTCGCTCACGCGAGAGTGATTCGTTAATGCAGCAGCTTGCGTTGGTTCGAGAGATGCTCGCCAGACTCGAAACCAAGCTCCGTGAGAACGATCCGGACCGGGTTCCGAAGGAGGACGATCAGGGACTGCGCACCGCGTTGCAGGGCATCGGCGACGAGCGGTTGACTCGGTTCACCCTGGGCTACGCCGTCTGCGTCAGGGGGCTCACCGCGCCCTTGGCATCCGGCTCCTGGAAGCGGGAACTGGCGGAGGAGGTGGACGAGGCTCATCGTCGTGTCCTGGCCCGCCTCGGGACGCTGGAGCGTCTCGCCGGGTCATCGCTGGGGCGTCTGTTGCTGCGCCTCCAGGGCCGCCTACGGTGGATCATCGCCCGGCCCCGCCGACTCCAAGGGCCGTTTTCGCCCGAGGAAGACGGCAATCTTCGTCGGCCTGCCTGAACGAATATCAGAGTGAGCAGGCGAGCTGCCTGAGGGAGCGGACGTCCATCAAAGAGGGCACGGCCACCGGGACGAGAGGGGGGAGGTGGCTCAAAAGCACGCTCCTCTCGTGGCTGTCTTTACTCGGTCTTGGCGCGCTTGTGACGGTTGCACTGATCTCCAGCCTCTCCCCGCCTCGCGGTCCACAGAGCCTAGGGGAGGCCAGCCTCGCTATTAGTACCGATCCAGATCCGCCGCGGCTCGGGCTCAATCGGCTGCAGATTCGCCTGACCTCGGCCGACGGCACGTCACTCCCTGATGGCAAGGTCGAGGTGAAGTACGGCATTGAGGGGATGGGCACCCTGACCGTGGCCATCCCTGAGCCAGCCGGAAGAGGCGTCTATCAATCCGCCGTCGAGTTTGATAGGCCCGGTCCATGGCAAGTGATCCTCACGCTCAGGCGAGAAGGTGGGCCGGACCATACCACGACCTATCTCTACAACGTGGCCCCGTCCTCTGGGGGAGGAAAAGCACTCGCCGGGACGGTGCACATCATCCCGGGCCTGTCAGAGAAGATCTCCGCTGGAGACGTCCTTTTTGTCATCGCCAGAAGAGGTCCAGGCCCGCCTCTGGCCGTAAAGCGGATCCCGAACCCTTCTTTTCCGGTCTCTTTTCGCCTCGGCCCAGAGGACATGGTGATGGCCGGCGGCCCATTCGAGGGTGAGGTCTCGGTCATCGCCAGGATTAAAAAGGGCGGTGCTGCCGGCCCCGCCCTGCCGGGCGACCTTGAGGGCAGCTACAGGCGAAATCCGGTAAAGATCGGTGAGGCGCCGATCGAGATCGTCATCGACCGGGAGCTATGATCAATGAGCGTTGACGTCGGCGAGCGGCAGCGGGCGGTGTCGTTGACGTGGCGGCAGGGCGAAGGTGGCGCCGGCCTGCGGTGCGTTCGCTGCGGCTACGCGATCCCTGATCTCGTGATGGGGTGCAAGGCCCCGTGTCGCAACTGCCGGTTTCTCTATCCTGCAGGCGACTGTTCGGATTGAGTGCCAATGTCGGAAAGGGCAGGCAATCTCACGCGATCGATCATCCCGACCGGCATGACCCTCCGCGGAAAGATCGAGGGAACGGAGGAGCTGACCGTTGCGGGGACCGTGGACGGCGAAATCCATTTGCGCGGGACGTTGCGCCTATTGGAGAGCGGCTGCGTGCGTGGACGGGTCTCGGTGTGGGAGGCGTTGATCGCGGGGCAGGTGGACGCGACCCTGATGGCGTCGGAACGGGCTGAGATCTTCTCCACCGCCCGGGTCGAGGGCGAGATCCGGGCCAGGCGCTTGACGATGGCGGAGGGCGCCTTGGTCAACGGCAGAATGATTTCCGGCGCTGCCACTGCGCATCCATCTCGACTTGAGTTGATTGAAGAGGCGGTCCGGTGGGAAGAGGCCCGCCGGCTTCCAACGGACGAGAGCGGCGGGGCTGGCCGATGATGGTGTAGCAGGCGCAAGGGCTGGCGGACACTATGGTGGGGAAACTGATCCGATGGCTGATCGTCGTCCCGCTCCTGGGCTTAGCGCTGTATGTCGGCTACCCATTCCTCCTCAAGGTGACTGGCCGCTACTTGATCACAGAGAATCCCTTGCAAAAGGCCGACGCCATCGCGGTGCTGTCGGGGGGCGGAGACGTCGCTCGAACGCTCGAGGCGGTAAGACTCTACCAGGATGGCTATGCCCCCAGGATCATCTTGACACACCAGGTTCTGCTGAAAGGGTACGAGGCCCTGCCGCGGTTGGGGATCAAGGTGCCTGAGGAGCGCGACATTCAATTGATGATCCTGGAGAGGATGAGGGTTCCTCGGACGGCGGTCCTGCAGCTCACGGAGCGCGCCAACAGCACCCAGAGCGAGATGGTCTACCTCACTCGCTTCTTGAACCACCATCGGGTGCGTTCGGTTATCCTCGTCACGAGCAAGTCGCATTCGACGAGGGCACGCAAGATCCTGGCCGGGACCACACGCGGGCGGATCGTGATTATCAGCCGGCCCAGCCGATACGATACCTTCGATCCCGAGGGATGGTGGCGTTCTCGCGGGGATGCGAAGGAGGTCCTGGCGGAGTACGAGAAGCTGATCAACCACTGGGTGCAGTCGGCGGTCTCCAACGTCACCGGATGGCTATGGGGGCGTGATCGCTCTGCCGCGCAGGCCGAGGCCGGTTCTGACTTCCCGGTCCTGCGTGGGGAAGGGCGACGCGCAGGGGCCAGGCAACCCTTGATGGCAAGGGGCGGCTGATGGTGTTGAGATGGAGAGTCCTTGGCTATGGAGGCGTTCATGGATGGAGGGCGCGCTATGACAGATAAGAGAGGGATGTTTGACACGATTCGAGGGGTATTGGGGTCAGCCGGTCCGGAGCCGGCCCGGCAATCGCCGATCATTGAGGTCCCGATCATCCCGTTTGTGGTAGGAGAGAAGATCCAGATTCACGGGGAGTTGACCGGCGAAGGCGATATCCAGCTTATGGGCGCCTTTCGCGGCACCATCGACCTCATGGGGACGATCGTTATCGGAGAAACGGCGCAGGTGGAGGCCGACATCTCCGCCACCAACATCGTTGTTGGAGGGCATGTGAAGGGCAACCTGGTCGCCGCTGGACGTGTCGACCTGCTTCCGACCGGTAGCGTGACAGGGAACGTCAAAACCGGAAGCATCGCCGCGGCCGAGGGCGCCTCCTTGAAGGGTGAGATTGAGATCGATCGTCGCGCCAGATCTGAAGTCGGTTAAGCCACTCATAAGGTCAGTTCAGGGGACCTCAGAGAAACGTTCGGCAGATTCAACGCCAGGGTTTGGCCTACAATCGGCCACACGAGGCCCAACCGCACCCTCGACGACACGGCCGATTGACAGAGCCGAGAGGCGCCGGCTCTAGGGAGCAAAGGCCGTGTTGTTGTGTTGTCGCAGCCTCTCACCTCCTAACCGAATGGGGCGAGATCGATGCTGATAACCATCCTGATCGTGCTAATGCAGACAGTGGCGATGACCGCCGGTGACCTGCTGTTGGCCAAGGGGATGAAGCAGGTAGGTGATATCGCTGTCCTGAGCCCGACAGTTTTCCTCATGAAGATGTCTCTCACTCTTCGGAACGTCTGGATATTAACCGGCGTCGCCTTCCTGGCGATATCCTTGCTGCTCTGGCTCGCAGTTCTTTCGCGTGCCCCTCTTAGCTTGGCCGTTCCGATGACGGCAGTCGCCTACGTTCTCAATGCGTTCGCCGCGAAGTACATATTGTTGGAGGCAGTCTCTGCCATGCGATGGTCGGCCACGGGCGTCATCGCCCTCGGCGTCCTCCTGCTGATGAAGAGCTGAAGACAACCTATCCGGTAGTCTCGATCGGCTCGAAGCAGCTAAACCCCGCAGCTCTCGCCGCGCCGACAGTCCAGCCACTTCAAATGGAAACCCTGAGTCCTTCGAATTGAATGGTGACCCGTCGGGGACTCGAACCCCGGACTCCCTGCTTAAAAGATCGATCGAGGAAGAGCCGAACAGTGGCTCTGGATAAGGATTTCGAGGACTTAGCCTTTGTGGAGGGTTGGCCAAGAATGGACAAGATTGCCCAGGCTGACCCCCGATTTGGCAACAGGCGGGCAACAGGGTCTCTGGTTTCGCAGCCCCAGGTTTCCCTTGCATGCCTAGTCCCGTTGTAGTATCATTACAACATAGAAAGGAGGTGAGAATGTGGAAACCAGCTTCGGACCCTTCTTCCACGCCAAACGGATCGCCACGGGGCTGACCCTGCGCCAGTTCTGCCAGAAATATGAACTCGATCCGGGCAACGTCAGTAGACTCGAACGAGGCATCCTCGCGCCCCCAGTCAGCCGGAAGAAACTCGAGGAGTACGCTCGATACCTAGGGCTCAAGCGTGGAAGCGATGACTGGCGACACTTCATCGACCTGGCAGCCGCGGGACGGGGCCGGATCCCGAGTGAATTGATGGCGCGAAAGGCGATCGTGGACAAACTCCCTGTGCTCTTCAGAACCCTTCGTGGGAATCAGATCGATGAGAACATGCTCGATGAACTCGTGAAGGTAATTCGGAAGAGCCGCCGTGCCTGAGGAAATCAAGGCCCCTGTTCTGTCTTACGAACAGATCCGTCGCGCCGCCGACGCGTTCCTTTCCAAGCATCACCCGTCTCGCAAGCTGCCTATCCCCATCGAAGAGATCGTTGAACTCCTGTTGGCGATCCATATAGTTCCCCTTCCGGGCTTGCAGGAAACGTTCGAGATCGAAGCCTTCACGACCAGCGATCGACGAGAAATCCACGTCGATAACTTCGTGTACAAGAGTCGCTATCGCCGGTATCGGTTCAGCCTCGCGCACGAGGTGGGGCACATTACCCTACATAAAGAGCTGTATGATGCTTCGCAGTTTCGGTCTGTGAGGGAATGGAAACACTTCATCACTGAGTTCCCTGCAGACGAGTACACCTGGTTCGAATACCAAGCCTACAGCTTTGCGGGTCTCGTCCTCGTCCCGGGGAGGGAACTCAAGCTCCATGTAGAGCGGGCCGCCCGGGCCGCCTTGAGGCACCGGATTGATTTCCACGACGATCTAGCATGGGAGTACCTCGAAGATCATGTCTCCGACGCCTTCGCCGTCTCTAGAGATGTGATCCACAAACGGCTGATTAAGGACGGCATTCGAGATGTGACGTGGTTGAGGAGCAGGGGTCTTGTCAAATAGATTGGGCGCACGAAGACGGGTTCCCATAAAACCCGCGAGAATCGCCGCAGTCGTGGGAAGTGGGAGGACCAGGAGATGGCGATCAGCACACTCGCTAGTTAGGCATTTGAATCTATGAAAGTTGAATGGATCAAGGTTCTAGGGCGTCCCCTCGCTGCTCCGCCACGTTCTGATATTAAGAAATGCTACATCGAACATATTAAGACCTGTGGAAAGCAGCGTTTTCAAACCCCGTGGACAGTGCCTCTCTCTGTGCAGATTTTCTACGTACTCGATCGCCGTACTGGCCACACACCAGACTTGGATAACTTGGATAAGTTGGTACTCGATGCGCTGAAATCGATCGTATATCTTGATGATGGTCAGATTCGCTCAAAGAAGAGCGAGCGACTCTACTGTGGCGAGCCTGTAGTCTCCAGTGCCCACATCATGCCGCCTGCGAGCGAATTGCAGAAGACGGTCCAACTCAGGAAGCAAGAGTGCACATTTATTGGTGTCACCGACGTTTTGCTCTAGAGTGCCTACTAGCATATCACTGGGCCGGAGAGACGGGGGAATGATCTTGAAGCATAGACTCCTGGGATTGGCCCTAGTTGGTTCGCTAGCAGTGCTCGCGGCACCTGTTGTAGCTGGCTCCGGGTGGTTGCTCCTCGCGCCACCCGAGCTCCCTGGACACGGAGAAGGCGGCACTAAGTTCGAGGTACATGCCCCGCCGGATCGCTGGACACAGGTGCGGGCTTTCGACACGGCGCAGGAATGCGAAGACCTCAAGACCAAAAGCCATTATGAGGCCCTAAGGACGGTGTGGATTATGTACCCATCTCCTCCAGATCCCAGCGGGGCGCCGCCGCGAACCCTCGATGAAATAATCGAGGAAGTCCTCAAAAAAGACCGTGAAACAATCGAGAAAGGACTCAAAGAAGCTGAAAGACAGGAAGCAATGATGACCGAAGAGCAGAAACAGAAAAAGGGGCGAGCGTGGCAAGAATGGAAAGAGAAAATCGACAAGATAGTGGTGGCGCGGAAGCCGATGGAGCGAGCAGTCCATGAACAATATCGCCACTGGACGTGCGTGCCGGCCGATGCCGTCTATGGGCCAGGGGTGAAGAGGAAGCCCTAAGCCTTGCAGTCGTGGGCAGTGTGACCACCTGGTGATGCGACCAACCCTTAGGGTAGGGGTCAGGATGGCCGATCACAAAACGCAGCATTTCATCCCACAGAGCTATCTGAGAGCTTGGTGCGACCAGAACACCCCTGAAGGCCAGGAGCCATACGTGTGGCTCTTCTCGAGTGATGGTTCCAACCCGCGCCGTAAGGCTCCCCACAACATTTTTCACGAGACCGACCTGTACACCATCAAACTCCCTGGCGGCGGGCGGGATCTCGTGCTTGAGCACGGCCTGGCCCAACTGGAGAGCGAGTTCGTCTCCATACGCGACACCAAGCTAAGGTCGCTCGAACCGCTGGAGCCTGCCGAGCATGCTCTTCTTTGTGCTTTCGTCGCTGCCATGCATGCGCGAACCCCGGCACGGCGCGATCACTTCGCCGAACAATGGGGGAAGGTATTGGCGATGGCGGACCAGATGATGGAATGGGAGAAGACAGCAACGCTTGAACAGAAACTCGCCGCCGCCAGTCTCTCACCTCCTAATCAAGAGCGGAGCCTTACGTACGGCGAAGTAAAGGCTCTGGCCGAAAAGCCGCTTCAGACTTCAATGGTTTTGTTCATCAAGGAAGAGGCTCAGCTTCTTACGCAACTGGACTTCGCTGTCTTTACCTGCAACAATGGTATCGGGTTTATTACCTCCGATAATCCTTGCGTTTGGTCTGACCCGGAGGCGTACAAGAGACCGCCGTATTACCAAACTCCCGCGCTGATGTATGAGAGCATTGAAATCACCCTCCCTGTATCGCCGCACCAGATAGTCTTGCTCAACCGCCGCGGGGTTAGCGGATACATCCCGGCCCCTGAGAAATGGGTGGATGAACTTAACCGGCGCACACGCTTCAACTGCACCGAGTATTTCGTGAGCAACACCAACACCACGCGACCGCTTTGGTTTGATCCCGGGACGGAACCGGACGTTTCATGGAAGAAGCGGAACCCAGACGCCCCAAAGTGAACCGGTTTGTTCGCGGAGACACAGCAACCACGGGAGCGCGCTTCGGTGGCGTTCAACCGTGAATAAGGGCTGTTAGAACTTAAGCATAACGTTCAGCCCCCTACCCTTCCGGAGGGGAAAAGCCGATTCCCACGCGGCCTGGGGGCTAAATGCGTGCCTTGCTGTACCCGTCTGCACCCCAGGTGCGCACACGCGGCGCGTCGGGAAGATTGAGGGGCCGGAGCTTGCTTGGCTCCGGTGACCCGGGCCCCGAGCGGCCGCGAGAGCGGGCGAGCTGCGGCAAAGATCCCCGCCCCTCGCCGACCATGCTGGTCACAGGTTTTTAAAACAGCGGTGACCGGCTCATAACCGCATCTCAGCAGGGTCTATCTCTGCTGTTCAGCGATACAACACCGTTGTAGTCAATCCGTCTCTGTAGTAGCGTTGGTAGGAGTCCACCTCTTTTAGGTTTTTGCCCTTCGGCTCAGGTCCGGCCATGTTGATTCCCCCCACGGGGTCCAGTACCCACCTATCGGAGAAGGTGGCAGCGACTGTGAGCGACGAGGAAAGACCACATCAGCGGCATCCGTCAAGGGGTGCCGGAGCTTTCCGGAGGGGGATTCTCATGCGGCATGTCTCTACGGTCTGGCGGGCGGGCGCCTTCGCGGTCCTTGCACCAACCCTGTTGAGCTCCTGTCTGATAAGGGCGCTGTCTTCGTCAAGTCCTACGTTGGTCGCGCAAGACATACCGGCCGGTTTCGATTTCCCGGCTGATGAGAATGTGCTGCTTGGCCATGTTTACTCCGAGAATCGGCAGGCGATCCGCGAACACGCCTGGAATATCTGGGCTGGCCTCACCCAACAGTCACGATCGACCCACAACGGTAATCCGCTTCCGATTTGGGAGACGTGGTACTCGGCAACCGAGGTATTTGAGCACCGCTATAAGACCAGCACCGAACCGGCACCCCGCAGAACCTTCACGCGCCACCTCGAAATCCCGAAACAATCCGTCCACAAGACGTCCTCCCGCAACGAGATATCAGCGGCGGTCATGTCGTTCGTCAAACTCAACCAACCTGCGGCACAGTTCATCTGGGACAACAACTACTATCTGAGAAGCGCGCTGGACGACTTGAACGCCAGGTTCAACGAGAACCACACTCCGGTGGAGCAAAGGCAGATCAAGCCGCTTCCGCGGACTGCGGTGGCGCTGAAAATCGTGTTCTGGCTCATCAAGAACTCGGACAGCCCTCAGAGCGAAGAGGGCCTCACCGCCCTTCCCTACTGGGATCCCAACTATCCGCCCCCGCCCGACGGGCAGACACCGACCCACCTGACCTGGCCGAAGTGCGTCGCGGTGGACCCCGCCGGCAGGTATCCAGTTGGTTCGAAGCAACAGGTCACCTGCAATGGGCGAAGCGGCGTCGAGGCAGAGGTCGTTAGATTGAATCACTTTTATACGTCTCGGCTGACCACCAAGGAGGACGTGGAGAACGCCAGATACTTCATGACGGTGCTGTCGGGGGCGGGGGGCGAACAGGAACGGTTCGTGACGAATCAAGGCCGGATCCCGGAGTTGAACGATTACATCGTGCTATGTGCCATGCACGTGACGACGAAGGAGATGGACAATTGGACCTTCCAAACCTTTTGGTGGTCACCCACACCGGATGCTCCGCCTTACGGCGATTTCCGCACACCCAACGTAACGGGTGTCTGGAGGAACTATCAGATGTGCACCGCCTACAGCATGGTCACTCCGCGGACTCCCACTGGCAGCCCGCACATCTGCTTCAATCCGTATCTGGAAACCGATCTGGGTCCGACGAAGCCGTACGCTGTCGGAAGCAGGTCCTACCCGCCTGACCCGATGGCGGGCACACGGTCCAACTGTATGAACTGTCACATGCGGGCGGCCTGGCCGGCACCGACCCCAACCAATCCAGCTAATGATGGCTACATTCCGCCTCACTATGGCGGCCTTGCCACATACGTGAAGACAGACTTCTTGTGGTCTCTCGTCTTCCACAGCCAACCCCAGAAGGGGAAATAAGCAGTGGAGAAGCCGTGGGCCCTTTGGAGTTACGTTCAAGCTGAGGAAGTTGCAAGAAGCTCCTGGTGGACCGGGTGACGTTCACCCCTGTTGAGATCGGGAACGCGAAGCACACCTATACGTTCAGCGGTGCGTTGAGCTACGGGGCGCTGCTGCGGGAAGTCACAGAATATTTGTATGGTGACCCGTCGGGGACTCGAACCCCGGACTCCCTGCTTAAAAGGCAGGAGCTCTACCGACTGAGCTAACGGGTCTCAACAGGCGGAAACAACGTGGGGGAAGAGTCCTAGGGGAAGCTTATCTCAGTGGAGGTCGGTGGTCAACCCGAAAAGGGCGGTACGCGCTCCTAGCGCGCGAGTCCCCAGCGCCGTATTGACGGCGTCGGTCGGATGATCGTCTGGTCCCGGCGCGGTCCCGTGGAGATGAGGCCCACCTCGACCCCGGTCAGGGCTTCAAGGCGTTCCACATAGGCTCGGCAACGGGCTGGAAGACGATCGTACGAGGCAGTGCCAATAATGCTCTCGTTCCAGCCAGGCAGCTCCTCATAGATCGGCTCGCACCCCTTCAGCAGACCTGTCTCGTTCGGAAACTCCTCGTGGAGCTCTCCCTTTCGCCGGTATGCGGTGCAGATCCGGATCGAGTCGGAAGCATCCAGGACGTCCAGCTTCATCAGGGCAAGGGCCGAAAGGCCGTTGACCCGGACACTGTAGCGGACGGCGACCGCATCAAACCAGCCGCACCGCCTCGGCCGGCCCGTTGTGGCCCCAAACTCCTGGCCTCGCTCACGAAGCCACTCGCCCGTGGCATCGGCCAGCTCGGTCGGGAACGGTCCTTCGCCGACACGGGTTGTATAGGCCTTGGTGACCCCAAGAATACCGTCGATCGCCAAAGGACTGATCCCGGTCCCGGTGCAGGCGCCCCCTGCCGTGGCGCTGGATGACGTGACGAACGGATAGGTCCCGAGATCGACGTCCAGGAGGGTTCCCTGCGCCCCCTCGAAGAGGATGCTTTTGCCGGCCCGGATCAGGTCGTGAATCACGAGCGAGCTGTCCACCAGGAACCCGCGGACTCGCTCGAACTGCTCGATCTGCTCTGCGGCGACCTTTTCCCCATCGAGCTCTCGGAGCTCCTGGTGGTGCGGAAACTGGGCCTGCTTCTCCTCCAGATTGGCGCGCAATCGCTCCCTGAAGAGCGTGGCGTCAGTCAGATCACCGATGCGAATCCCCGTCCTCGCCATCTTGTCCACGTACGCCGGACCGATCCCGCGCCTGGTCGTCCCGATCTTCCTCCCCCCTCGAAGCCGTTCGAGTTCGGTGTCAAGGAGCTTGTGGTACGGAAGGACCAGATGCGCGTTCTTGCTGATGAAGAAGTTTTCATCGATCTTGACGTGTAGCCTGACAAGCTGGTCCATCTCCTGGATCAAGGCAAGCAGATCGATGACCACGCCGTTGCCCAGGATGCAGACCTTCCCCTTCCTCAGGACCCCGGACGGGACGAGGTGGAGCACGATCTTTTCGTCTCCCACGACGACCGTGTGGCCGGCGTTCGTCCCGCCCTGATAACGGGCCACGGCGTCGAAATGCTCGGAGAGGAGATCGACGACCTTGCCTTTCCCCTCATCGCCCCACTGTGTGCCGACGACGATTACGTTGGCCATCGCCGCTCCCCGCGCTCGACCTCGGCGCAGAACCGCTCGATGGGAACGCGCTCCTCGACACCGGAGGCCAGGTCCCTGAGGACCAGCTCGTCCTGACTGACACCCGGCGAGCCGAGCACGATCGCCCGGCCGATCCCGGAAGCCTTCGCGTAGTCGAGCGAGCCTTCGAGGTCCCGCTTGATGATGTCCCGCGCGGCCGAGTACCCCTGCTCTCGGAGGGTCCGAGCGACGCGCAGGGCGTGGCGTTTGTCCGGGTTGAAGTCGATGATGAGGAATCCCGGGCCGGCCACGACGGGGGGGCTCCCCCCGGCAGCCACGGCTAGCAGGACCTGGTCTAACTCGAACGCGAATCCGGTAGCGGGGCAGGGGTAGCCGAAGCGGCCGATCAGGTTGTCGTACCGGCCGCCGCGAGAGATCTCCGAGCCCAAGCCATGGGCGAACGCGACGAAGGTGACGCCGGTGTGGTACTCGAAGGCGCGAGCCTCGCCGAGATCGATGATCACGTGATCCGTGAGACCGTAGTGCTCCAGGATCTCGTAGACCCGGGTCAGGTTGTCCAGGGCCTCCTGAGAGCGGCGGTTGGCCGCCAACCGCGCAGCGCGAGTCAGAATCTCCTTGCCGCCATAAAGGGTCGGCAGGTCAAGGACAGCCTGCTTCATCCCCTGGTCCGCGTTCAGCCCTTCCAGGAGCCGCTCCAGCTCGAAGGCGTCTTTCCGCCTGATGGCCGACACGAGCTGCCGGCGCTGGTCGGGAGTGACTCGAAGGGCATCGACCACCCCCCGCACGAACTCCACCTGCCCGACATCGATCTGGAAGCGACGCAGCCCGAGGGCCTGACACACCTCCACCGCCATCGCCGCCATTTCAGCATCGGCCTCTGGTCGCTCGAGGCCGATCAGCTCCACCCCGAGCTGGACGAACTCTCGCTGTCGGCCGGCTTGAGGGGCCTCGTAGCGGAAGACGCTCGTGGCATACGAAAGGCGCAGGGGAAGAGGGCGATGGCGAAGACTGGTCGCCACCAAGCGCGCCACCTGCGGCGTGGGGTCGTACCGCAGCGCCAGCAAGCGGCCGGTCTGCCGGTCTACGAACTTGAAGATCTTCTCGCCGTCCTCTTCGCCGGAGTCCGGGGAGAAGACCTCCAGGTATTCGAAGGTCGGCGTGATCACCTCCCGGAACCCCCATCGCTCAAAGACCGAGAGGATGCGACGCTCGGCCCATCGCCGAAGCGCCGTCTCCTCGGGCGGGAAGACTCGGACGCCTTTTGGGATGGCAGTTCTGGAATGAGGGTCGCGCTCGTCCATAACTAATCAGCGATCAGCGATCAGCGATCGGCGATCAGCGTTTACGTTCTGGCTGATACCTGACGGCTGATGGCCGACGGCTCCATCTCTACTCAGGCCTTAACGAGCTTCACGAAGACGATATTGGGAAGGCGCCGGATCTCCTCCAGGACGTGGGTGGGAATGGGGGCGTCCACGTTGACCACCGATACGGCCCGGCCGCCCGGCCGCTCCCGCCCCAACTGCATTCCGGCGATGTTGACCTGGTTCTTTCCAAGCAGGGTGCCGATCGTCCCGATGACACCAGGCACGTCGAGGTTGGAGAAGATCAGGAGGTAGCCTTCCGGGATGGCCTCCAGGCGGAATTCATTGATCCGGACGACCCTGGGCTCCCGGTGACTGAAGAGGGTCCCGGCGACTTCGCTGGTGCCACGGTCGCTCTTGACCGCCACGGTGATGAGACTCGTGTAGTCAGCCTCCTCCAGCACCTTGCTCTCGATGACCCGGATGCTCCGGCCCTTTGCCAGGGCGAGCGAATTGACGTAATTGACCGCATCCTCCATGAAGGGGTCCAGCGAGCCCTTGACGACGGCGGCCGTGAGGGGCGCGGGATCGTAGCCGGCGATCTCGCCCCGGTAGTCGATCCGGATCTCCTGCATTCGCCCCTCCGCAAGTTGAGAGGCCAGGCGACCCAACTTCTCCGACAGGGTAAGGTACGGTTGGAGCGCTTTGAACAGTTCCGGGTCCATCGACGGGGCGTTCACGGCATTCCTGATGAGCCCTTTCTGGAGGTAATCGACGACCTGTTGGGCGATCTCGACAGAGACATTCTCCTGCGCCTCTTCGCTCGCCGCCCCGAGGTGCGGGGTGCAGATGAAGTTGCTCAAGCCGAAGAGGGGCGAGCTGGTGATCGGCTCCTGCTCAAACACGTCCAGGGCGGCCCCCGCGACCTTGCCCGTCTTCAACGCCTCGGCCAGGGCCGCCTCGTCGATGATCCCACCACGGGCGCAGTTGACGATCCGAACACCGGGCTTCATCTGGGCGATCGCCTTGCCATCGACCAAATGGTGGGTTTCGGGTGTCAGGGGAGTGTGGATAGAGATGAAATCCGATCTCCGGAACAGGTCGGGTATCTCCACCAACTCCACCCCGAGCGCCTTGGCCGCCTCCTCGGAGATGAACGGGTCGAAGGCGATGACGCGCATCGCGAACCCCTTGGCGCGTCTGGCGACCTCGCTCCCGATCCGCCCCAGGCCGATCACCCCAAGCGTCTTGCCCGCCACCTCGACGCTCAGGAAGACGCCCTTCTCCCACCGGCCTCCCTTCATCGAGGCAGTGGCCTGCGGGACATTCTTGGCCAAGGCCAGGAGGAGGGAAAAGGTATGCTCGGCGGTCGTCAAGGTATTGCCGCTCGGGGCGTTCATCACCAAAATCCCGCGAGCTGTCGCCGCCTCGACGTCCACATTGTCCACCCCGACGCCCGCTCGGCCCACCACCTTGAGTCGGCGGGTGGCCTGCAGGATCGGCGCGGTCACCTTGGTGGCGCTGCGGACGATCAGGCCATCGTAGTTGTCGATGCAGGCAAGCAGGGCGTCGCTGCTCAGCCGTTGCCGCACATCGACCTCGAACTTCTCGGTCTGGCGCAGGACCTCGATACCCCGCGGGGAGAGGCCATCGGTAACAAGGATTCGCACTCTGTGTCCTCGACTGAGTTGGTTCGTCTGTGTGATGGGAAGAGGCACCCCGCCGAACGAGCGTTCAACCTGCTCGGGCCAGGACTTCCTGGACCGCACGCACGCCGTCCCCAAGCTTGATCGGGTAGCTCAGGTCGTTCAGCGTCCGTTCGAGCGCCGACAGGCAGACGATGACGTCGGATTCATCGGCATATCCCAGGTGGGCCAGGCGGAAGATCTTTCCCTTGACCTTGGTCTGCCCACCCGAAATGGTGATTCCGTGGGCCGTCCGGAGCGTCTTGACGATGGCGCTTGCCTCGATACCTTGCGGGACCGTGACGGCGGTCAGGGCCGGAGTCGGCCGCTCCGCGAACAGCTCGAGCCCGAGTGCCATGACGCCGGCTCGGGTGGCCCTGGCGAGTCGGTCATGGCGAGCAAAGACGGCGGGCAGGCCCTCGGCCCTGATCGCGGCCAGGGACTCGTGGAGTGCCGCGACCAGCGAGACCGCGGGCGTGAAGGTGTTCTGGTTTTTCTCCAAGCTCTTCCGCTCTGCCGTGAAGTTGAAATAGAACTTCGGGAGTCGGGATCGCTCGACCATGGCCCAGGCCTTGTCCGAGACCCCACAGAGCGCGAGGCCCGGCGGGATCATCAACGATTTCTGGGAGCCACCCACGACGACGTCTACGCGCCAGGCATCCATCGGCAGGTCCACAACCCCCAGGCTTGTGATGGCGTCCACGACGAGGATCGCGGGCGTTGCCCGGACGATCCGGGCGATCGCCTCAACGTCGTGTAGAACGCCGGTGGAACTCTCACTGTGGGTGGCGAAGACCGCCTTGATGGTGGGATCGGCCTTCAGGGCTGCCGCCACACGCTCAGGTTCCACGGCTCGACCCCATTCCACATCGATGCACTGCGCCTGCACACCATAGGCCTCGCAGATCTCGCCCCAGCGCTCGCCGAATTTCCCCCCGCGGATCACCAGGGCCCGATCTCCCGGAGAGAGGGTGTTCACCACCGCGCCTTCCATACCGCCGGTCCCGGACGAGGTAAACAGCAGGACTTCATTCTTGGTTTGGAAGAGGATCTTCAGCCCTTCCCGGACTCGGGCCATGAGCGCTTCATACTCCGGGCCGCGGTGGTAGATGATCGGCCTAGCCATCGCCAGAAGCGCTTCGGGGAGGACCGGCGTCGGGCCTGGAGCCAAAAGGTGCCGCTTCTTCATGTGTCTGTCCCGCGTGCGACGTGAACCCTGAACATGTCTGTTGCTCCCGGCCGACTATAGCGAAAGCGGCGCGATACTGTCAAGGTTAAAGGCGGTCGGCACGCATCGTAGGGCTGCGGATTCCTTGGAGATGTGAACGCCGCGGCGAGGGATTTTCGCTGCTGTGTGGGCTAGTGGGATGGGAGGAGCAGGCCGAAGAGATAGCCGATCCCGGCCGCGCCGGTGGCGACGATCAGGAACTCCAGTCCCGATCGCCACCAGCTTTTCTGGGCGAGCACGGCCTTGGCTACGCCGATCCCGAAGAGCGCAGCGCCAGAGAGGATGAAGGCGACCCAGAGTGAGGTGTACTCTGCGAAGACCAGGTAGGGAAGGAGTGGGATGGCGGCACCCAGCGCAAACCAGATGCCGATCACGAGGGCCGACGCGATCGGCGTGTGGGGGTCAACGCTCCCTAGCCCGAGCACCTTTTCTTGAAAGGTCTTGAGGAACGTGTTCTCCTCGTCGCGGATCAAGTGCACGATCCGATAGGCTTTCTCCCGGCTGAGCCCCTCATCCGTCATCGCGTGCAGCAGCTCTTCGCTCGCGAGATATGGCTCCCTTGCGAATTGCCGCCGTTCCTCCTCGATCTCGCGCTGGTACACCTCGACCTCAGCCTTCCCGGATAGGTAGGCGCCTGCCGCCATCGACATGGCGCCTGCGAACATTTCCACCAGGCCGGCCAGGAGCACCAAACGGTTGTCGGCGGTCGCGCTGTGAAGGCCGGCCACGAAGCCCACAGTGGAGATTAGGCCATCCTGCAGGCCGAAGACCACCTCTCGGATCCGCCCCTTTCGCTCGATGACTTCTTTCTTGGTGGTGGGCTCCGCCATCGCGGTCTCCCGGCTATGCCCCCTCGAGGGTCGGTTCGCCCGGCCTCCAACCGGCCGGACAGTGGCGGCCCGTCTGGAGAGCCTTCAGCACCCGCAACGTCTCCTCGACGCTTCGGCCCACGTTCTTGTGGCTGACAAGCGCGTACTGGATCACGCCGTCGGGATCGATGATGAAGGTGGCACGAAGGGCCCGGCCCTCCCGCTCGTCCAGCACCCCGTAGGCCCGACAGACACCCTTCTCCCGATCGCTCAGCAGCGGATAGTCGATCCCACCCAGCTCCTTGGCCCAGGCCAGGTGCGTCTCCGGCGGATCGACGCTCACGCCCAGCACGCCGCAGCCGGTAGCCGCGAACTCGGAGTTGAACTTCTGGAACCCTGTGACTTCAGTGGGACAAATGAAGGAGAAATCGGCCGGGTAAAAAAAGAGGATCACCCACTCTCCCTTGTGGGCTTTGAGGCGGTACCGTCCGACCTCTCCCTTGCCAGCACCTGGCAGATCGAAGGCGGGCGCTATCGTTCCGATGGTGAGCATATCCCTCTCACTTCCTCGCCGCGTACGATCTTCAGCGCGTTCATACTTACCACACCCCGAATCGAGGATCAAGTGCCGCCTCACCATTGCCCTCTCCCCCAGCGGGAAAGAGGATGAAGGAGAGACGCTCAATGCCGTTTCACGACACAATCAGTCAGTCGAGTGCCGGGATGGGAGCAGATCAGTTCAGGTGGCGGGAGACGCTCCGGATGAGCGGGTCGAGCTCGAGGGGGAGGGGATCGAGGTTCACTGAATTGTCCACCTCTAACTATCCTTCCCTAAGCTGATGGACATACTGACGGTCCTAGAAGCGAGCATAGCAAGGCGCGGCCCACGGGGCCGCACCCACTTCGCGGGTACCCGACGTACATCGACAGGTACGTCGCAGGGAGTGCCCCGGTGGTCCGCAACGCCGCTAGGCGAAGGTGATTGGACCGGCACTAGTCCTCGAGTTCAGGGCTTTCACTGGCGGCCTCTTCATCCATGGCCCCCTCCATCATCTCGTCGAAGTCGTCGCCCATATCCTCGCCCAGATCCTTCCCCATCCGCTTTGCCCAGCGTGCGACGCTCTTCGGGTCGTTCTCGTCCAGGTCGCCGAAGTTACTCGGGTCGGCCATTCTCTCGAACCTGCTCTCTTCGGATTTGACCACGGCGAACCGGGAGAACAGGCGCGTCATCTCACGGCTGCCGCAGTGGGAACAGACCGGGGTGGCCGGGTTGTTGATATTTCGGATCAGGAGGCTGAGCCGCTTCTTGCAACCGCCACACCGATATTCATAGATGGGCATCGTCCACCGCTCCTCCGCTATGCCTCAGCCCCATAAAGGGCAGACAGTTCTGTTGCGACCCGTCGTAGCTCCGCCCGAAGCGCCACCGGTTCTAGCACCTCGATGGCCGGACCAAACGAGAGAAGCCACCCGAGGATCTCTCGAATCCCCGAGGCGTGGCTCGTGAGTATCAGGACCCCGCCGTCTCTCCCTTCAATCTGTAATCCGGGTGGGAGATCGCCGTCACGAACGAGCGCGGAGAGGGGGGGTCGGAGCCTCAGCTTGACCCGGAGGCTGGCCCCCAGCGAGCCGGGCGCCTTGAGGCGACGGGCGGATCGTGAGTGGCGCCCCTTTCGCTCGGAAAAGGCAGCTCCCTTGACCTGGTCGAGACGGATCGTCAAGCTTCGGTGTTTGGCGGGGTCGTCGGCCAACAGCAGCCAACTGTTTTCTCGCAGGCTCAGGTGACGGGGGTCGAGCTCCAGTGATCGTGGCCGGCTTCGGTTGCTCCTGGCATACTGGATCGTGACCCTCCGCCCGGTCGCAACGGCCTCCTGGAGCAGGGAGAGCAGGTGGGTCGCCTCGGTCGAGACCGACGGAACCCCGGGAATCGCTAAGGGCATCTGCGCCTCGGGGACGGGCGTGCCAGGCGCCAGTCGTAGGGCCAGCTTGGACTGGGCGCTCAGCAAGGCCCGGGCCATAGGGCCCTCCTGCTCCGCCGCGTGGGAGGCCGCGACCCGGAGCGCGACCGCCTCCTCACCCGTGAGGTGCAGGGGGGGCAAGAATGTTGGGGAGGGAAGCCGGTAGCCGCGGTCGAAGTAGACCGGCAGGCCGAGCGCCTGGAGCGTGTGCAGATCGCGGAAAATGCTTCGCTCTGAGACCCGGCAACGCGTGGCCAGATCTGCAGGGCGCATGCCCGGAGAGGATTTCATCAGTGAGACGATCAACTGGAGGCGCTCGGCTCTCGACATGGGAGGACGTAACCTCTTACAGGCTTAAGCTGTTATCAGATCGTTCCGCGCCTGTCAAGAGAAGACGGCTTTGTCCTTGACCGGGGCTCACGGTTGTGGTATCTGAGGACGGAGGGGGGAATCCGCCGATGCGGTGTCCGAAATGCGGCTACGTAAGTTTCGATCACCTGGACGCCTGTAAGGAGTGCGGGGCTGGCCTTCAGGAGGAAAGGCAGCGCCGTGGCGTTCCGGTATTCACCGCTGCGCCGCTGGTCTCGCCCTCACGACCGACATGGCTACAGCCTCTGCCGAGCGCAGCGATCTCGCAGCAGGAAGCGGAGGATCGATTGCGGGAGACGGGTGCGCTCCTCGCAGGCCGCTCAGATCCACTCGGTGCGCCGCCCATGTCAAGGCCGGAGGCTCGGGAGCAAGCAGCTATCCTTCTCCCTCCGGACATGGCCGCGCCGCCGTATCATTCTCCCGGCAGCGAGCTTCCACCACGTGGCTCGTGGGATCGCGCATCGGAGCAAGTAGGCGTCGCTGCCAAAGCCGGGTTCTGGATTCGACTCGTCGCCTGGATTGCCGACATCATCTGCCTTTTTCTGGCGACCATCGCTCTCGCTGTTCTGGTGCTGACGACCATATGGTTCGGCGGGCGCTTGGGCGGCGAGATTAACGATCAGGTGATGGCCCTTGCTGGATTTTCGAGCGCGGCTATTGTCATGGGGACCGGTTTTCTGTATTTTACGCTCTTTGTCGGATCGCGCGGTCAGACCCCTGGCAAATTGCTGTTCGGGCTCAGGATCGTTGCCGTGAACGGTAAGGAGATGACCTATTGGAGAGCAGGCCTTCGCTCCTTGTGCTGGATAATCTCTCTGCTGCTGTTCAGCGTAGGCTTCCTGATGATCGCCTTTACCCGTCAGAAGCAGGGGCTGCACGACGTGCTGGCAGGGACCTACGTCGTCCGTAATGCTCGTCCGTTGTAGTCCCCGCTCCGCGTATTGACAAAACCGCTCCACGGTGCTACAACAAACGGGCCTTCCTAGACCGACCCACCTTCAACACCCGGGCAGGTAGCTCAGTCGGTAGAGCACAGGACTGAAAATCCTGGTGTCGACGGTTCGATTCCGCCCCTGCCCACCACCTCTTTTTCTCGGCAATTCGCATCGTTAGCTCATCAGGGCCGCTGCCAGAGGAGCGGCCTGTTTCTTGGCGGTGTCAGTTCGGGTGTCAGTTGCTCCAGAGATCAAGCGCTCGACGGCCTGCCGCTGGTGGGATTGGGAGAGGTGCGAATAGCGAAGCGTCATGGTCATCGTCTTGTGGCCGGCGAGTTCCTTGATCGTCAGCAGGTCAACCCCCGCCATGGCGAGCCTGGAGCAAAAGGAATGCCGCAGGTCGTGAAATCTGAAATCGAGCAGGGCCGCGCGCCGCAGGGCGGGATACCAGTGTCGACTGAGCGCGTGCCAGAAGGCGCCGCGGGGAGTGCAGAAGACATACTGGCTGAGGACTTTCTGCTCACGCTTCATGGTGAGGAGCGTGTCCTTGACGACCCGGTTCATCGGCACCCGCCGAACTTCGCCATGTTTGCTCCTGATCACGGTCAGGGTTCCCGTGTGAAAGTCCACATCGTCCCATCGCAGGTGTAGCAGTTCACCCTTGCGTAATCCCGTGTGGAGGGCCGCCGTGACCAGGGGCCGTAGCTCCCCAGGCAACGCCTCGAACAACCGATGCTCCTCGTCTTCGGCCAGGTAGCGGACCCGGGCGTTATTTTCCTGGAAGAGCTTGACCGCCTTGGCAGGGCTGCGTTCGATCTTCCCGTTCCGCATTGCGAAGTTGAACATGGACTTGAGCAACGCGAGATGGCGGTTGACGGTGGCGTCTGCCCACCCCTCAGCCTTGAGGTTGGCCTTGAAGCGTTCCACATCCTGCGGCGTAAGGGTTTCCACTGGCTTCCCGCCGAAGGCCAGGAGGAGGCGTCGGCTCCGCGTCACGTCCATGTTGTACGAGCGCTTATTCGCCTTCGCGTAGGCCAGCCAGTCCTTCGCGGCCTCATCAAACAGGAGAGACCGCTTCCGTAGCTGCTCCGGGAAGAACCGCCACTCCCGGATCGCTGTCTTGCGTTTCTGGTAGACCTCCTTCGCTAACCCCTTTGGGCCAACCTTCTCCCGGTGGAGCTGCCCGTACTGGTCACAGTACCTGACCCACCACTCGCCCCGCGTCTCTCCGTTCAGGGTACAGGCGCGGAAGCGGCACGGCGTTTCCTTCCGCTGACAGACCTTGCACCCGTCAGGGCCGCCGTGACACCCCACGTTCTTGCACACGTGCGGGGGGGCAGTCACGGTTCCATCCGGGCGGTGCTGAAAGAAGATCCCCCGTGTCTTGCTACTTCGCTGCATGTTCACTTCTCGGCTATCGTCTCCCATATCCCAGCCTGCTCCCATCCGCCCCGTACAGGTCCACCGCTCCATCCCTCACGATCCCATACCCGAGGCGCCGACCTCCAGCATCGTAGAAGTCCAGGTAGCTGGACGGTGGGCCGCCCGGGCTGATCTGAGAAGAGTCGAGATGGGGGCGGCCTGCTAGGAGGTCACGGTACGCGGCGTCGCGCCAGGTGGGGAAGGAGGTACAGGCGGTGACGATCATCCCCGCGGCCGCAAGAAGAATCCCTCTCACCTTCCCAGTGCGCGTCACCATGCTCATCCTTCCTCCTGCCTCGGGGTGCGCTTCAGAGCACCTTTCGCCGCAAGCTCTGGCAGGTCCAAGTCATCCAGCAGGTCCATGGCCCAACTGGTCAAGACGCCAATGGCATTGCTCTCCTTCATGTCCAGATCGGGCTCATACCCCCTAAAGATCACTTCCACAACTCTGAGAGAGTCCAGAGCGAAACTGACCTGGCCTTCGAGATCGAAGTCATCGGGGAAGTAGTGGGTGATGGGCTCAGTGCGTGTTTGAATGGTCTTTGGAGCTGACTTGCGGGCCCGCGTCTTCATCGTCAGGCCGCCTTTCTGTCACGAGTGGCCGCCTCGCGCGCTTCCCGCCGTGCTCGCGCCTTGTCGAGCGCGACTCGTTCGAGGTCCAGCGAGGTCAAGAATACCTCCGCCGACCACAGCAGGTTCGCCGCTGCGTCGCGTTCGTCGCTGTCCACGCACTCACCGGCCAGCAGCGCCACTCGCGCAAGGGTTATGGTATTCATCGCAAAGCGGGCTTGCACTTCCAGGCTGTCCAGACCCGGATAGGGCGGGACTTCGGGCTCGGAGGCCAACTCCGCTTGTCGCGCTTTCTCTCTGGCGGCCTCTTCGCGGTCGCGCCGGCGCTGGTCTTTGACGATGGACTTCGCCGCCCGCTTCAGTGGCTTTTGCATGGACAGAAAAACACGGTCGGCATCCGAGGGAGCTTGCTTCTTCGTTGCCATTCTCCTTGCCTCCTACTCGCGCGTTCTGTAGGATTACCTGAGGCAAGTCGCTCTCCGTTCGTGGCGCGATCATAAACGGTGCGGCTTGCTCAGAGGGGCCGTCCCTGTTCAAGCAGGGCGGCCTCTCGCTTTCTTCTTGGCTACCTGCTTCTTCCCTTTCCTCGTCAGATACTGCTCGACAGCTCTCCGGATCTCCTCTCCCATTGACGTCCGTTCTTCAAACGCCCTGGTCCTGAGAGCCTCGTGCAGGGTATCAGGAAGAAAGATCGTGGTCCGTTTCACGTTCACACCTCCAACATATAGCCATATATACGCCGTGTCAAGTCTTTTCTTCGCCCCCGCTCTTGAGCACCTCTCTCGCCCTCTGGATCGCCGCCTGCGCCCTGACGAGCTCCTGGTCTATCGCCTTCACTTTCGCCTTCCGGTAGCCTCGGCCACGACAGACGGCAGAACAGAACCTTGGTCGATTCGCCGCTGTCGGGCTGTAGACGCGCGCAGGCTGAAAGTCCTGCCCACACTCCTCACAGCGCATAATCCCCCCCATCCTAGCCGTTTACACGGCTATGAGGTACAAAAAAAGGCCGCCTGCCCGACCGACTAGGCAAGGTCGCTCGGGCTTTGACCGTTCTCATCTAGGATCCGAGGAGAGCCGGCGGAAGACCCGGATCCAGAAGGAACAGACTGGCGGCAGGTCAGCGAGGGTCATCGGGACTCCTGCGTAGTGGCCCCGCCTCCTGTGTGGTAGCATGGGCTCGCACAACCAACCCCACACAACCCTTTTGCACAGGAGGCGGGACATGGACCCAATCCAGTTTGCACAACTGTATACGGCGATCATGACGCAGAACGTGGTGCTATCCCGGCTGATCCTGGGCGATCGGCCCGAGCGCTTGGCCGACGATCAGACCGCCCTGCAGTACGTCTTCGATCTCTATCGCTTCGTGGCGTCGCGGGTTGACGTGAAGTAGGCACTCCTCGAAATCGATCGAAGCCAGCGCGGCTTTTCGGGCTGTCATTCAGGAACAGCGGAATCCGTGACGGTCGTAGTGCGCTCATCACTGTCCTCCTTCCGGTGGTCGGGGTGGGGTGCATGGTCGGTCACGTCGGTGGTTCCCGGACATGAGCGAGGGTGAAAAAATCAGGTGACTGCATAGGGAAGATTTTGCCCCCCCACCCAAGCAAAAAAAAGAGGCCACCCCCCCCCTGGTCCTCTCTGATCGGAGTAGACATCCTACGGTCACAGGTGATCTCACGTCCGCGCCACCATCGGCCAATCCCATGAACGCAAAGACTTGGCTGAGGATAGCCTGTGCTCACTCATTGGTGGCTAGGCTCCAGGTGCCGGTTCTGGTGTCACTTGATTCACCATAGAGCGCTCCGTACCAGCGCTGGCTGGGAGCGCCTTTGGCATGGCGGCTCGGGAGGCCTTTGCTTCCGTCTCCCCATTTATCTGCTCTCCTCCTGTCTCTGAGGAATCCGCATTTTCCACACGGCAGCCCGTGGCTGTTCTCCACGGCGGTTTCGAGGGGGGCGCCGATTCTCTTCCTCCTCCAGCCAACGGTCGATCAATGCTGGAGATGTCACGGCTCGTCCACTCGGAAGGTGCAGCAAGGGGAATCGGTAATACTGCCGCCACTTCCTCACGGTCCTCGGCGTCACGCCGCAGTATTGCGCGATCACCCGGAGCGGAGACAGCAGGCCGATCATGAGCCGGTGTCACCTGCTCCCACTGCGCTGCGCCTGCTCCTGCCGCCGTGGATCTCGCTTCGGCAGGGAGCGGAGCCACCTCTCAATCGCCTCGCTCGTCGTCGTCCACTGCCCCTTCCACTTCCCACCCTTCCAGACCAGTGGGAACCTCGCTTCGTTGTGCAACCTCACAATCTTATCCGGCGTCATGTTGCACGCGGCCGCAATGTTCTCGAGCCCGACAAGCCGCGTCGTGATGGAGGCAACGCGCCGTCGAAAGTGGAGAGGCAGATCGAGGGGCAACCGCACGACCTTGCCGTCCCGTGTTCCCATGGTCATACCTCCTTCGCCGTCGTGATGGTGAACGTCACACGGTCCACCACAACCGGTTTGACGGTGATCCCATAGCGTGACGCGAACGCGCGGGCCGTGGCTTCGATCGAGGCGACAAACTGATCCCGGCCCGAGACAGCCTCCGCCGCTCGCGCCGCGACTTCAGTGAGTGTGACCTGTTTCCGGGCGAGGACGTAGCCCAAATAGACCTGGCAGTTTCTCGACGCAGTAGGTTGTGTGCGGGCCCATTGCGAGAGCAGCCGTGCAATGGTGTCGCGAAGGCCGGGGATGGCGGCGGCGTAGCAGGGCGCCTCAGCCACGAGCGTCGCGTACCGCCGTAAGGGCTCAACAGCTCCTTGCGTAAAGACGGGGTGCTCGTTGACGATCCTCGCCGCGAGGTCGGCCGCTTGCCGTGTCAGCGATGGGCCGATCTGCGTCCAGTCGTGCACGAGCGCGTCTGCATCGTGGAAGGCGGTCTGGAGGGCATCGAAGAGCGGCAGGTATTGTGCCTCGAACTGCGCCGTATCGAAGGTGGCAGGCCAGCGCATCCCCAACCCCTCGAGCGCGTTCCGTATTCGATATCCCGTCGTCTCTCCGGCAGCGCGGAGCCGATCCGCCAGCCGCACACGGGACTGCTCGATCTCGGCACGAACATCCTCATCGAGCTCGGCGAGCAGACTGGCGATCGCCGTCGTCGGGGTGGTCCGTATTCCTAGCACGTCGTGGCCTCCTTTCAGGGTAAACACATGTTTTACCGAATGGCCCAGGCGGCCAACATGATCAGGCCCCGGCTGATCACCAAGAGCAGCGCGAGGCTCGCCGCCCCAACCAGAATACGACCGGTGAAATAACAGATCCTCAATTCGAGCGGAGCCACCTCCATCTCGATCCCGCGAAACACCACCGAGAGCGCGAAGGCCCCGTAGGCCAGCAACCCGAGGCTCAGCCAGAAGGTGAGAAGATCGCTCATCGCCTGCCCAGGAAGGCGGCCACTCGCGCCAGCTCGTGCTGTGGAACCGCGTCTGGAGCTGGTCTACGGGAAGCGCGCGTTCGAGCCGTGAGCGGTGCGTGTTTCTCGATGATGACATCGAGTGTCGCGCTCTCCTCCGGCGTCAAGGCGGTGCGGCCTTTGAGAAGCACGAACTTTGCACCTTGTACAACAGGTTTA
Source organism: Candidatus Methylomirabilota bacterium (assembly GCA_016207095.1). Classification (GTDB taxonomy): domain Bacteria; phylum Methylomirabilota; class Methylomirabilia; order Methylomirabilales; family Methylomirabilaceae; genus Methylomirabilis. The sequence goes on from JACQQF010000062.1 coordinate 36,250, forward strand.
TCAACGAGTCCAACAGAGTGAATTTCAATTTCTGACAGTTTAAACTTTCGCTGTGCCATGTGAGCCCTCCGGTTATTCGACCATTTCGGTTCTGACCGCACGCCCCTTCATCGAGAGACCATTGATCTGGCCGTCGGCGACCATTTTTCGAAGTCGTGGCGAGAGGCGCAAGCCCAAAAGCCACGTTCCACGCGGGAGCGCGACACCGTTGATGGTGGACGCAGATCTCAAAATGTAGCTCTCGACAACCGTGACATCGCCTTCGGTGAGGAGCGACTGATGCTGGAGGTCGATCTTTCTTCCATTCTCGGCGAAGCTCACCATCGCTTTTTCGATCTCCTCCTCCTCGATCCAGTCGCCCACCTGGTCAACGACTCTTGGGATTAACACGGGGGCGAGAACAAAGCCCCCGGGCGTGGCTTTGACGATTGGGACATAGCGCTCGAACGTTTCAACCTTCGTGAGGTCTGCCATGCGTCAGCTCCTTCTCCAATAACGGCACGTGGTGCATTTCACCCCGCCGGCAACCGACGGGACTAATCTGCTGCTACATCTTGGACTGGGGCCTTGCGTGTCAGCCATCTACTCATCCTCCTTGTGTCCACAATAGCGACATCGCATTTCCGCGAGCCCCTCGACGCTCCACACCGCGAGGCATCGATCGCATTGCCAGCGCGTCACTTCGGGAGGCGGCCAGTCGCCTCGAGGCCGCTCAGTCAGTGCGTTACCGCCCATTGCGAAACTCCATCTCGACTTGCTCGGCGAGGAGGTGAAGCGGGCCGCGTTCCCTGCAAAAAGGACAAAATCCCGTCTCAGAATGGTAGGCGGTCGCGCTGGTCCTCAGCGTCAACCAGGACACGGCGGGGTTCCCTTGCACCTCAAGACGCGTGATCTCGCCGCGGTACTTCGCCTCGAGCGCCGTATCACGCACTTGGGTTTCTGAAAGATCCCAGTAGTTCCGATAAGCGGCGGTCAGAGTGAGAGATTGACGAACAAGGGAGCGAAGATCCTCCCGGTGCGCCTCCACCATCGGCTTCAGATCCCTCCAAACCATCCGCAGCTTCGGTTGCTGGTAGTCGCCGGCAATCGAGCCGCCCGCCTTGAGCACCTTAGCCAGCACCTCAACGGCGGTCATAATGACAGCTCCTCTGCTTCCTCGAATTCTCGTTCCCGTGATCTCACAGACAGCTCGAAACCCTCCTTTTCGCGGGAACGAGAATCGGTGGTTTGTTCATCGCCGTTTACGGTGTTTTTTGATTTCTGGTTTTCTGGTTCCCGCGTATAGGTGGGAACTAGAAAACTAGAAATGGAATATCGGTACGGATCACCCCGTTTTCCTGCCCCCTCTCTGGTGACCTTTTGTTGTTCAACTAGTGCCCGAAGTGCGTGACATTTTATCCCCTTTCGCCACCCCTCCACCCCTTCGGTGATATCCCGCTCCTCAGCGGGTTCGGGCCGCCCTTGGAGGTAGTCCAAGATCGCGGATGCTGCTTGTGCTTCATCCGCATCACGGCGGGAGGGTCCTGCCGAAAGCATCCGGGTGACGGGATCGAGGGTCACGACAATTTCATCTAAGTCTGTCCCGTAGCGTTGAATTGATGCCAGTGTCCGATACGACTCCTTGCGTCGCAGGAGAAGGACGGTATCAACGGCAGCCGCGATCGCCGTGGATCCGAGCGGCGCATCCACTATATCTCTCGCGCCATCCCCTTTCGGCGAGTGATGCGTTGACAAGATATGTGCGCCGGTTTGCCGGGCGAGGCTCATGAGGGGCTCCAGCGCCTGCGTGACAGCCGCGTAAGCGTCGGCATCCTTCACCCGGATCAACTTCATCAGGGGATCAACAACGATGAAGGCCGGGCGCTGCTTCTCCGCCGCGTCTTTAAGTTGCTTCAGTCCGTCTTCTGGGGATGGCGCGATGAACACAAAGATCTGATCGTCGTCAGTCGCGCCCATCGCCTCGAAGTGGGCGCGTACCTCGTCGCGCTTTTCCTCAAGCGCCAGATAGAACACGGCTCCACAGGCTGTCGGGCATTCAAGAAACCGATCACCCCGCGCCACGGCCAGAGCAAGACAGCGGGCAAACGTACTTTTCCCAACCTTCGGCTTGGCAACAACGACCGACACCCCACCCGCAGGGAGGCGATCTTCTAGGAGCCACTGAACAACCTCCGGCGTCTCATTCAGCAAGTCGCGGAGCGGCGTCAGGGTGAGCAGCCGGCGGGGTGTTTTTGTGTGTGACTGATCACGTTCTCCTGCTCCGTTCCGAAACAACGCGAGCACGTCTTTGATGCTCCGCTCCGAACAATGAGAGTGCATACACTTAAAGCCCCACGGCTCGCCGTGGCTCGCCGGTTCAAAGATGCAGGTCTCGGAGAGTCCGCTATCGGTCGAGTGCTCCCCTTGCCAGGGGCACGTCACCGCGTGTTTCGGAGGGGCCAGCGCCCGGAGATACAGGTCCCGCCGCTGAAACTCTCCCAGCACGTCAAGCTCTCCGTATCGTGTCTCGGGTAGGACGCTATACGTTCGCGCGACGGGGGCTTGGTCCGCGAGCCATTCAAGCTGGTCAAGGGTCAGCAGGATCGGAGTATCGGGAGCGGACGTTATCTCTGCTCGCCGGTGCGGGCGGGTTGGAATCGGATCCCCCTTGCACGCGATGGTTCCGGGCATTTTCCAAATCCGGCCCGCGTTGAATACTGCGGGGTCAATCTTTACCTGCGCGTCATCGAAACGAGAGGCCAGGGCGTGAAGTGCCCGTTGAAAGAGGTCGGTTATCTCGGGAGTGTTCGGGAAGAAACAGGGCACAAGCGCATGGCCCCCGTTCCCGCTGTTCGCTTGAACCATCTCCGGGTAGCTGCCTTCGTTGCACAGATAGGAGACAATCACGTCCCGCCGTGCGATCGCGGCGGCCATCTCCGCGTCGGTCGAGGAAATCCCCGCTGGCCGTTCGGCGTCCAGGTCGATCGGGAGCCAGTGTCGGGAGAGAATCTCCGCGTCTTTGGTCGTGACCTTTGCACCCTCTCTCAGTCTGTTGTGTGAACGGGCGAGAAGATCGGGCGAGACAGCGTTGAGGGTGACGTAGATACTCGCGGTCCCATCATACGGCGCGACGGCCTTCACGAGACGGTCCTTGTCGTCAAAGTACCCCGAGACCGTCCCGCGGGGCGTGTTGAGAATCCGCGCCTCGATCACGCCCCCGTTAGGGTGGAGCACGTCAAGCGCAGCGCGAACGGTCTCAGCGTGGAAGCGGGCCAGCGTAACAATCGCGGGCGCCGTCGCGCTCATCACTTACCCCCGTTCCGCATTCCGCGAGAGATAAGCGCCCGCACGTCGGCCTCACGGAATCGGATGGATCTCCCGATGCGAACTTCTGGAAGGCCCACGCGGTGCCGCCAGCCACGCGATCGGACGGAATGGACAGACCCTTTCAGCAACTCGGCGACATCAAGGGACGTGAGGAGCGGAGGGGGGGATTGGTGCGGGGTCAAGGCCATCGGATCTCCTCCGTGGGCCAACAAAAAAGGCCCGATGCGAAGTTCGCTCGGGCCTCAGTCGGGCCTCTCACAGAGGTCGCGGACCTTGATTCGGTCTCTGTCGAGGGTTATCCTCGATGTGCTCTGATAGAATGTCTCACGAAGCAGTATAGCTCATTCGGTCGGGGTGTCAAGCAGAATCCGACCGCGTTCCCGTAATTTCTCTTTTGCGGTCACCCTCCCCGGTGGCAGTAGAGATGGTTCTTGTCTGTACGTTTTCAACTCATTCCGTATCTATCAGTCGCCGTCGCGCTGTCGCTCTAAGTGAGCGTCACTCCCAGCAAATCCGCTCCTGGAGCGGGTTTTCAGCCTCTCCAGTGTTCGGTCTGAAAATCCTGGTGTCGACGGTTCGATTCCGCCCCTGCCCACCACCGTTCTCCTCTCAGAACCAGAGTTGCAGGCGTGTAAGGAGCTCCCATGACGCATCCTGGCCGCTGATCGGACTTCGTTTCTCATCGGAAACCCAGTTCTGGACAAAGTTGGTGAGCCACTTCACATTGGGGGTCAGGTACCAGTTCACCCCAAGGGTCAGGGCATTGACCCGGTTGCCGGTGATATCCCGTGCTCGAAAATCGAGCTGAGCAAAACGCGCCGCCAACTCCCAGGCGCCCCATCCCCGCTCGGGCCCCACGGGCGTCGCCCAGCGGTTGGGAACGACCGTCTGCCCCGGCACCTTGGTCTCGCCGGTGAGCATGTAGGTCGTCGTCACGTACCACCCTCGACCGAAAAGGTCAGGGAGATCGCGCCCCCCAGCCCCGAGCCCCTTCCGCTCCTCCTCGCTCTGGATATACTCTCCATAGATTGTGAACGGCCCGGTGTAGTAGGCCACCTCCCCGCTGTAGCGCAGGCGGTCTCCTCTCGTGTTGATTCGGTTGAAGAACACAAATGTGCCGTCGGTTCGCCCCCGGAGGCTCTGGCCGCTGTCCTGTTCGCCCCACGCGACATCTGCCCCCACATGCAGATTCCTCAGGAAGACGAGCTCGGTTTGCTTGAACGGATAGACGACCAGGCGGCCAGCCAGATCTTTGGAATTGTTGGTGTCGGCCGTGTTCTGGCCGGTGCCGTTGAAGATCCCTCCTGCGTAACTGACGACGCCGCCGAATAGCGACCCGTGTAGCATCGCGCCCAGGTCTCGCGACGGGACCAGGTTGTCCGCGACCGACCGCTCCACGAAGTCGAGGTTGTTATCCGAAAATAGCTCTTCGAAGCTGAACGGGACCTTGAACTGGCCGGCACGCACCCTGAGCTCCGGCCAGTAGCGGAACTCGAGGTATCCATCGGTCAGCACAGCCGCCCCCTGGCCGAAGTCAGCCTCCACGAAGAGGTCAAAATATTTGTAAAACGTCCCGGAGAGGCCGATCCGACCGCGCCTGACCAGGAAATTGTCTTTGAGGGAGGAGCCCTCCTCATAGGCGCGAAAATCAACCTGGACGCGGCCGACCGGGCTCAACTTGAAATTACCATCGGTCGATCGGATGTACGGCTGCCATTTCTCAAAGCCGGCCTCGAACTTCGGCTTCGCAGTGGCCTTGAGCTGTTCCACTTCACGGGAAAGCTGCTGGCTCTCCCGTTGCGCCCGCTTGAGGCCCTCCACCTCCTGCTCCAACGCCTGTTGGCGGGTGCGTTCCTGTTTCAGCGCGTTGATCTCTTGCTGGAGCAGCTCGATCGTCTTCTTTTGGGCCTCCAGCGCCCGCTGGAGGTCGTCCAGCCTGTCGGCGGCAGGGAGCTTCGAGGGGATTCCTATCAGAAGGATCGCGAGACTGAGTGGAAGCACGGCGTTTCGCATCGTTCCCTCCGTATGCCGGTGGGGCTGGACGCCCTCAATGGCCCCGGGCCTCAGTTAGAGTTAAAGATCGTCCTCACGCTTGCCTGCGTCCGGGAAGAAGAGCGGCTCACCGAACTTCTCCACCCCGAACGTCTTGATGACTGCCTGGGCCTCGGCCGAGACCATGAAATCGGCGAACGCCTTGCCGCCCGAGGCGTTGACCTTGGGAAAACGGGATGGATTGACCTCCATGACCGAGTAGATATTCAGAAGGGGTCTGTCCCGCTCGACCAGGATCTCGAGCGTAACCCGTTTTTTGAAGGCCAGGTAGGTCCCCCGGTCGGTCAGGGTGTACGCCAGTTTCTCGAATGCAATCCCAAGAGTCTGCCCCATCCCCTGTCCCGATTCCAGATACCAGCTCCCTTCCGGTTCAATCCCCGCCTGCCTCCACAGCTTCTTTTCCAGGATGTTCGTCCCGGAGTTGTCGCCACGTGAGACAAACGTTGCCTTCGCGCCGGCGATCCTGTGGAAGGCATCGGTCGCCTTCCGGATACCGCGGATCCTTGCCGGGTCAGCCGCGGGGCCAACGATGATGAAATCGTTGTGCATCACGAGCCGGCGGTTGATCATGCTGCCCTCCGCCACGTACTTCTTCTCCGTCTCCGGGGCATGGACCAACACCACGTCAGCCTCGCCTCGGCCGCCAAGGGCAAGCGCCTGACCGGTCCCGACGGAGACGGTTTTTACGGTATATCCGGTTCGTTTCTCGAACATGGGAACCAAGACGTCGAGCAGGCCTGAATCCTGCGTGCTCGTGGTCGTGGTCAAGATCACCGTCTTGCTCGCGGCCAGGACGCTGCAAACCGGGGCTGTCAAGACCAGGCCCACCGCCAGCCAGGTCGGGACAGCTCGCCTAAGGACCGTCTTCCAACACAGGTGATTCATCGTGGCACTCCTTCGATCTCCTTCGATCGGATAGCCAACCCGGGATTGCGTCCGAGCTACCTGGGTGATCGGCATTCAGGGTGAATCGTTCCGGGAATCGCCCCAGGGCTACTCCTTGGCGATCATCACCTCGGTCGCCTTGATAATGGCGAACACCTGATCACCAATCTTGAGCTTCATCCGCTTGGCCGAGCCGCTGGTGATAGCGGCCACCAGCTCCTGGCGGCCCACCTGCACGATCACCTCGGTCATCACGTTCCCCACCTTCACCTTCTTGATCCGTCCGGGCAATTGATTCCTTGCGCTCATCTGCATCTCCCTCACCTCCGATCCGCTGCCCATAAAGCCTCTGCGATCGATTCGATCACCGCCATCAGCTTAGTACGAGAACAACAGTCGGGAGCGCTTCCGTACGGTTGTGCGGAGTTCCTTTTGGAATCGCCTGTAGTCGCGCCGGAGCTTGCGACCTTCGGGCGTGAGATCCGTCCCGCCACGCGCCGTCCCGCCGTGGCGGGCAACGATGAATTGCCTGCCGCTGTTTCGCTCCATATTCTTGAGATAGCCCCACGTGTGGCGATAGGACCACCCGAGGTGCTTGGCCGCCAACTGGATCGACCCGAACTTCTCGATCGCCTCCAGGAGGGCGATCCCGCCCTCCCCGATGATGAACTTGCCGTTCGCCTCGAGCCAGGTCTTTGATTTTACCTGAAGTTGCATCGGCGATCCTCGTTATGTTTATTTATACATATCGAAGATTGGTACCATGCTCTGCTCATCGGGTCAAGCGGAATCATCGACCCTGTGAGGTCTGGGGAATGCGCTTGCGGCTTCGGGGGAAGGAAGCTATGATCGGGCCGAGTGAAGGCAGTGGGGATGCCAATCTGCATCAGCTCGGTCAGGAGGAGGCGAAGGCGTGAAGGTCCTTGTGGTGGACGATGAGAAGGACATCACCGCGCTCGTCGCCTATCATCTCGAATGGGAAGGATTTCGTGTTCTTCAGGCACATGATGGTCTCCAGGCGCTGGAGCTCGTCAAGCGGGAGCGTCCGAACGTCCTGATCCTCGATCTGATGCTGCCCCACATGGGCGGCTTGGATGTCTGCCGCCGCCTACGGCGAGAGCCCGAGACCGCTCGGCTCCCGATCCTGATGCTGACTGCCAAGGCGGAGGAGACAGACAAGGTGCTGGGGCTGGAGCTTGGTGGCGATGACTATCTCACCAAGCCGTTCGCGCCAAGAGAGCTGGTGGCGAGGGTCAAGGCCCTGATACGCAGGAGCGAGGAGGTGCCGGGAGAAGAGGTCGTGAAGGTGGGGGCGCTTGAGATCGATCTCGGCCGGTACACCGTGTCGATCCGAAGGCGGACGGTAGAGCTGACGGCCAAGGAATTCGACCTGCTGAAGGCCTTGATCCTGGCGAAGGGGCGCGCCCTCACCCGCGACTATCTTCTCGATCGTGTCTGGGGATACGACCAGGCTTCCGAGATCGAATCCAGGACCGTCGATGTCCACGTCCGTCGTCTTCGGGAAAAGTTGGGGCCGGAGGCCAAGCGCATCGTCACCGTCAAGAGCGTCGGGTATCGGTTCAATCAGGACGCCTAGTGCCGTTCCAACTTGTTCGGACAAATGACAAGGTTTTGCGACGGCCCATCCAGATGCCTGCGGGTTATTGTGATGTTAGGCGGATAAAGTTGGAACGGCACTAGTCGGCGGAACGGCAAGAATGTCGGCGATTGAAGGCAGGTTTCAGCGCAAGTTGATCGCCACCTACCTCATCCTCGTGCTGGCCATCGTGGCCGTGGCTGGCCTCTATATCCTCTCCTCCCTGGAGCGCGCCTCGATCGATCGCCTCAAGGCAAGCCTGGAGGCCCAAGCCCGCCTCATGGGGAATCAGGTGAATCCCGCTCTTCTCGCCAAGGATTCGGGGGAGCTTCAGCGCGTCGCGCGAAAGCTCGCCCAGCAGGTCGGGGCTCGCGTCACGGTGGTGCAGCCTGAGGGCCGCGTCCTGGCCGACTCCGAGCTGACACCCCAGCAGGTTGCTCAAATGGACAATCACCTGGGCCGCCCGGAGGTCCGGGCCGCCATCGCCGATGGGGTCGGGAGCGTTCTCCGTCGAAGCGACAGCCTCAGAGTCGATATGCTCTATCTGGCGATCTCACTGCGTCAGGATGCGATGATCAGCGGGGTTCTACGACTCGCCGTGCCGCTCTCGGATCTGAGCCGTGTCACCGCCTCGGTCCGGCGAACGTTGGTCATCGGCGGCCTGATTGCTCTTTGCGCTGCCGCGGTCCTCGGATTCCTCTTTGCGCGGCAAGTGACCCGGCCGATTGCTGAGATGACGGCCGTCGCTCGCCGGATGGCCGATGGCGACTTCTCGCGCAAGGTGTCCGCGGTCTCCTCCGATGAGATCGGCCAGTTGGGGCGTGTCCTCAATCTGATGGCTCAACGCCTGGAGGATCGCCTCGCCGAACTGGAGGAACAGCGGGCGAAGGAGGCGGCCATCCTTGACAGCATGGTGGAGGGAGTGCTGGCGGTCGATGGGGAGAGCCGAATCCTGTTCATCAACGCGAGCGCCTGCCGCCTCTTCAACGCCTCGTCAGTCGGGGCGGAGGGTAGGTCCTTCCTCGAGGTGATCCGGAACAAAGAGATCCTGGACCTTCTGAATCGAACGCTTCGGGAAGGGGCATTCACCACGCAGGAGTTTCAGACCTATGCCCCGGTGCAGCGGACCGTCCAAGTACACGCCGCTCCCCTTAAGGGCCGGGAGGGGACATCAGGAGTCATCTTGGTGTTGCACGATGTCACCGAGTTGCGCCGCCTCGAAACGATCCGGACCGAGTTCGTGGCCAATGTCTCCCATGAGCTGCGCACCCCCCTCACGTCGATCAAGGGATACCTTGAGACCCTCCTGGAAGGAGGGCTCGAGGATCGGGAGCACGCGCGTCCGTTTCTGGAGGTAATCCACAAGCACACCGAGCGCCTCGGTCGGCTCCTGGAAGACCTCTTGGACCTCTCAAACCTCGAACTTGGCAAGATCACCCTTCACCGACGGCCGATCAACCTTGCGGAGGTGTTGGAAGGCGCTATCGCCATCTACCGACCGCAGGCGGTCAAGCAGGAGATAGGCTTGCGGGAGGAGCTTCCAGGAGATCTGCCGCTCGTCATGGCCGATCGCGACCGGGTGATGCAGGTCTTGATTAACCTTCTGGACAACGGGCTCAAGTTCACGCCGAAAGGCGGGCGAGTTACGGTTACCGCCCGCCGTGTGCGGAGTGCGGAGTGCGGAGTGCGTCTGATATGACCTCACACGCCGATCAAGTGGAAATTTCGGTGGAAGATACCGGTATCGGGATTCACTCTCAGGATCTTCCCAGGATCACCGAGCGGTTCTACCGGGTGGATAGGGCCCGCTCCCGGGAGATGGGAGGGACAGGACTCGGGTTGGCCATTGTCAAACACCTGGTAAAGGCGCACGGCGGCGACTTGATCATCGAGAGCCAGTTAAACCAGGGGACCACGGTCCGGTTCCACCTGCCAACCAGCCATTCCGACGAATATCCTGCCTGAGCGCCACGATCGTGCAGGCCACTTGACAAATCAAGAAAAGTTGATATATTGGTGATATGCGAAGCGTGATGTCGAAGAGTCTGGAGCATGCGGCGCGTTGGTTCCACGCGCTGGCCGATGAAACGCGACTTCGGATTGTTCACCGACTGAGCGAGGGTGAGCAGTGCGTGTGCGATTTGACCGACGTGCTCGGGACGGGCCAGTCACTTCTCTCCTTCCATCTCAAGACGCTGAAAGAGGCCGGGATCCTACGAGACCGGCGGGAGGGACGGTGGGTGTACTACTCGCTCAACCTTGAGGCGCTCGAGGAGATAGAGAAGCTGGTCGGCTCCCTGAAGGCGATGAACGGAAGACTGCAGGCGGCTTTGAAATGCTGCGAGTGATTTTTTTTGCCTATATCCATCAACGAATGTTGATGGGATCTGGAGGAGGGTCGGATGAACAGCCATGAGGTCAAGGATATCGTGAAAGAGAAGTACGGGCGGGCGGCCTTGAGGATAGCGAGCGGCGACAGCTCATGCTGCAGCGTCCGAACCGCCACCGGCGGATGCGACCCCATTACATCGAACCTTTATGAAGCCGACGAAATCGCGGGGCTCCCTGTTGAGGCCGTCGAAGCGTCGCTGGGGTGCGGGAACCCGACGGTGCTCGCTCAGCTCAACCAGGGCGAGACCGTCCTCGATCTCGGCTCGGGAGGAGGAATCGACGTGCTCCTCTCGGCCAGGCGGGTGGGCCCTACCGGCAAGGTCTATGGCCTCGACATGACGGATGAGATGCTGACGCTGGCACGAGAGAACCAGCGGAAGGCCGGGGTCGAGAACGTGGAGTTCCTGAGGGGGGAGATCGAGAGCATCCCGCTGCCCGACAATTCGGTGGACGTCATCATTTCCAATTGCGTCATCAATCTCTCCGCGGACAAGGACCGCGTGCTGGCCGAGGCGTTCCGCGTGTTGAGACCGGGGGGGCGCTTGGCGATCTCGGACGTGGTGGTGCGGGGCCCAGTCGCGGCCCAGATCCGCCGGAGCGTTGAGTTGTGGGTCGGTTGCGTAGCCGGGGCGCTGGATGAAGAGGAGTACCGCGACAAGTTGGCCAAGGCCGGCTTCGAGGAGATCGACCTGGAACCGACGCGCATCTACCGGGTGGAGGATGCCCGAGAGTTTCTCGCCGGCGCGGGCCTCGATGCCGAGATCATCGCGCCAGAGGTGGACGGGAGGTTCATGAGCGCCTTCGTGCGCGCCAAGAAGCCCGCCGCCAAATGAGCGACTCACACGCCCGAAAGCGTCTCAGCGTGTTCGAGCGCTATCTGTCCCTTTGGGTGGCTCTCTGCATCCTCATCGGGGTCACCCTTGGCAAGCTCGGTCCGGAAGTGGTTCGCGCGCTCAGCCAAATGGAGGTGAGCCACGTCAACCTCCCGATCGCGGTCCTTATCTGGCTGATGATCTACCCAATGATGTTGCGGATCGACTTCGCGGCGGTTCGGGGCGTCGGGCGCCGGCCGACGGGAATACTGATCGTCCTGTTCGTCAACTGGTTGGTGAAGCCCTTCAGTATGGCCTTCCTCGGCTGGCTCTTCTTCAAGCACCTCTTCGCCGGGATCATCGGCTCCGCTCTCGGAGATCAGTACCTGGCCGGGACCATCATACTGGCGGCTGCCCCATGCACGGCTATGGTGTTCGTCTGGAGCTATCTGACCGACGGCGATCCGGCCTACACGCTGGTCCAGGTGGCGCTGAACGACCTCATCATGCTCTTCGCCTTTGCCCCGATCGTGATCTTCCTGTTAGGTGTCTCGAACATCATGGTGCCCTATGACGTGTTGCTTTACTCGGTCTTCCTGTATATCGTCATCCCCCTCGCCGCCGGCATAGTCTCAAGGACAGCGCTGCTCCGAACCCGTGGACCAGCCTGGTTTGAGGGTGTCTTCCTCGCGCGGCTCAAGCCTGTGACCATCGTGGCCCTGCTGGCCACCCTCGTCATCATCTTCGCCTTCCAGGGAGAGGTGATCCTGGGCAAGCTCTCTCACGTTGTGCTCATTGCGATCCCGCTCCTGATCCAGGTCTATTTCAATTCTGGGCTCGCGTATGGCCTGGCGCGATGGCTACAGGTCTCTCACTCGGTGGCCGCGCCCGGGGCGCTGATTGGCGCCAGCAACTTCTTTGAGCTGGCCGTCGCCACGGCCATCTCGCTCTTTGGACTCACCTCCGGCGCAACGCTGGCCACCGTAGTCGGCGTGCTCGTCGAGGTACCGGTGATGCTCTCCGTGTGCTCATTCTGCAATCGCACCCGGCACTGGTTCGCGCGCGGCGCCCCTGAACCGATAGGTGCCAGCATGCAAGTCGAGGGACGCTAACTCGATGATGTGCGATTGCCTCGCGGCGAAGCCGACCTCTCCCATCAGCTCGCCCGTTGTCCTTGGCCAGCTTATCCCCATGCTCTTCTGAGAGTTTCGATGGCCAAGCTGCGAGTCCTGTTTCTTTGCACGCATAACTCGGCACGGAGCCAGATGGCCGAGGCATTTCTCCGGGCTCTCGCCGGAGAGCGTTTCGAGGTGGCCAGCGCCGGCACCGAGGCAACACGCGTCCATCCCGTCGCGATTCGTGCCATGCATGAGGCAGGGATTGACCTGACCGGTCACGTCTCGAAGACCCTCGACGCATTCCTCGATCAGCCATGGGACTATGTGATCACGGTATGCGATAGCGCCAACGAGCGATGCCCCCTGTTCCCTGGGCGAACAATCCGGATTCACTGGAGCTTCGACGACCCCTCACAGGCCACCGGCTCAGACGAAGACCGCCTGGAAACCTTCCGGAGGGTCCGCGACCAGATCCACGCACGCCTCCGCCAATGGCTCGAAAATCTGGAGGAGCCCGCCCCATAGTAGGTCCTCGCTGAGTCCTGCCCCGCTCCGCCCCTGCTCCCATTGCTGGCACTTCCGCCCACGACTGGCTTGATTGTCCCAGCCCGCTCATCCGGGCTGCTCTCGCGAAAAACTCTTGCGTGATCTGTAAGTGACTCGCCCCCGCTCTACCACTCCCTCCTCTTCTAGGAAATTTACACGTCTGCAACGTCAGCGTAAACCCCCTGTCACATCCTCGCGGTATTCTCCAATCAGCAGGAAGAACCCGCTCGCATGATGCCGGGCGCGCAGACGAAGGAGAGCGCACGATGATCGACGGAGGGGCAGAGGGATTGGAACAGGAGTTCATGGGCTATCTGCTGGCACGACCTCACACGATGCCAGCCGAGCTTGCTCAGCACTTCCATCTCTCGGATAGATCGGCGAACTATTGGCTGGGCTGCTTGGTGAAGTCCGGAAGGGTGAGAATCGCCAGCATCGAAGGACGACCCGGATCCCGTGCCGCTGGCGTGCCGACCCTCGGGGAAGTCCTCCCTGAGCGAGAAAAGCATTGCTGGGCCGAGGTAGTTCTGGAGGTCTGCCGGGAATCTGGGGCTGCCTGAACCTGCCATGAGTGGGGACAGAAATTAACCCCGTTGTCATTACGGCTTCATACATCCGTAACAAATCGATGTCAGGATACCGTCCCTGAAGGAGGTGTGAGTGTTGATTACGCTTAAAGTCGATCTGGGTTCCCACAACCGATGCGAAGCCATGAGGTGGGTAAAGCGAGGCGATTTGCTCGGCCTGTCACCCTATTTCGATGATCAGGTCGTCTTAAGTCCCATCGACGGAACCATCGAACGCATAGAGGTCGATTCGGAGGAACGGGCAGTCCGGATCGTCATCCGGCCGCAAGACAGGCAGTGGCGGGCGGCTCACCCGTAGGTCAGGAGGAGCGGAGCATGCGATACCGGATAAAGGAGCTGCACGGAAGCGTGGTCATCAAGATCGATGGCAGGGCGCGGGAGGACGAGGCGGCCAGGGCGAGGCGCGGCCTCTCGGCATTTCTCAGGCGCCCCGGCGTAAGAGCCATCCTCTACCTGGCTGGACTTCACGAGATCGGTGTCCCGGAGCTCGGGGTCTTGGACGCGATCCGCCAGGAGGTCAAGGCGCAGGGCGGTACCCTCCGGCTGTGCGCGCTTCGTGACGATCTCCGGGCGAGGTTCGATCGGAATCCATTCCTCCAGGTCTACGAGTTGTACCACGACATTGAAAGTAGCCTGTCGGGGATGCCTGACCTGCCCCTGAAACGATCGGCCTAACCCGACTGGGAGGGCAGCGCGGGGAGGGCCTGCGGGGTGCCGGCGCCGTTGCCAGCCTTCGATATGTTTCCAAACGGGTGATGAAGCAAGCATGAAAGTCAGTCTGGACGAGCGGGCAAGGCAGGGAACGAAACCCTATCACGTGAGGAGGCAGAGCATGAGCCGAACCTGGCAGAACGTGCTGTTCATCAGCGCAGTCATCATGACGGCGCTGTCGTTGGTGGTCCTGTCCCAGCCAGCCTGGGCCGCCGAGAAGAAGGACGACAAAGCGGTCCTGGATGAGGTCCTGGACATCCTGAAGGAAAAAGGCCAGATCACCGAGGAGAAGTATCAGGAGCTGAAGGTACGGGCGAAGAAGGAGGGGGTGGGCAAGATCCTGGCCGGCTTCAAAGGCTGGACTCCCTACATCAGCTCCGCAGACGGCGAGCACAAGATAGAGTTTCACGGGCGGGTCCACTTCGACATGCGCGCCTATGAGGAGCGTTCCCGCAACCTGGACGGCAACCGCAGCAACGTGAGTGCGACTCGCAGCGACCTCGTTACCAACTTCCGCCTGCGCCGGGCGCGGCTGGGGGTCGATGCGACCTTCTTCAAATACCTCGATTTCAAAGTCGAAGGTGACTTCGGCGAACAGGGGACCCCGTTCATTCTCACCGATGGCTACGGTGAGCTGAATTACTGGCGGGAATTCAAGATCAGGGGCGGCCAGTTCAAGGTCCCGTTCAGCTTCGAGGAACTGACCTCCTCGCGGTTCATCGACTTCGTGGAACGGTCGGTGGTCAACAACCTGGTGCCGGCGCGTGACGTCGGTGCGATGGTCCATGGCAGCCTCTTCGGGGGGATGGTGGACTACGGCGTCGGCATCTTCAACGGAACGGGTCAGAATAACTTCGAGAACAACGACTCCAAGGATTTCGCCGGCCGGCTACTCGTCCGGCCGTTTCAGCTCATGGGCGTTCCCGCATTGCAGAAGCTCCATATCGCCGGACACTTCACCCACGGCAACCAGGACGTCAACCCCGCCCCGAGTCCGGCTCCCTCGAATAGCCTCCAAGGTCGAACCGACGGCCGGTTCGTCTTTTTCCCGCGGATTCCGAACCGGGGCGATCGGACGCGTTACGGCGCGGAGGCGGTGTACGCGTTTGGTCCCTTCGGCCTCTACGGCGAGTACGTCAAGACGGACGAGGAGCGGAACCTCGGGGCCGGAGGCAGCAACCTCGGTGACCTCAAGGGCCAGGGTTGGTACGTGGCCGGTACGTTCTTCGCCACAGGCGAGGAGAAGGTCCACGGCAGGGCGCCCAAGGTCAAGCCCGCCAACTTCCGCACCGGCGATTACGGGGCGCTCGAGCTGGTGGCGCGCTATGCCCAGCTTGACTTCAACTCAGACGGTCTTCTGCCCGGCCCCAGCCCCTCAAAGGGTGGCAAGGCGGGTGCCAACAAGGTGGATGCTCTGACGGTCGGCTTTAACTGGTATCTCAGCCCGAACGTCCGCATGATGTTCAACTGGGCTCAGAACTGGTTCGAGAATGACCGGATGACGCCGATCACGGGCGAGGACACCTCGTGGGAGATCTTTACCCGCCTGGCCCTGTGGTTCTAGCGAGGGGGTGAGAACGAGGCCAAGCCGACAGGCGAATGTAACATATCTGTAACATGTGTGTAACCCAAGCGTCACAACATCTCTGATATCGTTTCAGAGGAAGGAGGACCACAGACCATGGGAACCATCAAAAGACGAGGAAGCAGGCGGCTCCTTCTACTTCTTCTTTCCGTCACCGTGGGGTCGATCTCTCTCTGGTTGGCGCTCGGCTTGGCCGATCTGCTCAAGGTGGATTCGGCGCTCTCCAGCTACAAGGGGGTCAGCGGGGTCTCGGGCAATCTCTCGAGCATCGGGTCGGACACCATGAATAATCTCATGACCCTCTGGGGCGAGGGATTCGGCAAGTTCTATCCGAACGTGAGGCTCCAGATCGAGGGGAAGGGGTCATCCACTGCGCCGCCGGCGCTGATCTCCGGGACCGCTCAGCTCGGCCCCATGTCCCGTCCCATGAAGGGGACCGAGATCGATGGCTTCGAAAAGAAATTCGGCTACAAGCCGACGGGACTCCGCAGCTCCGTGGACGCGTTGGCCGTCTTCGTGAATAAGGATAATCCGATCAAATGCCTGACCTTCGCCCAACTTGACGCCATCTTCTCCAAGTCGAGGCGTTACGGCTACAAGGAGGACATCAAGACCTGGGGGCAGCTTGGCCTCACGGGCGATTGGGCGAACCGGCCGATCAGCCTCTTCGGCCGGAATTCGGCCTCCGGCACCTACGGGTTTTTCAAGGAGCACGCGATGAAGAACGGCGATTACAAGGACGCGGTGAAGGAGCAGCCGGGCTCGGCTTCGGTCGTCCAGGGAGTCACCGTGGATCGCTATGCCATCGGCTATAGCGGGATCGGTTACGCCACTGCCGGTGTCCGGGCAGTTCCGCTCGCAGCGAAGGAAGGTGGAAGTTGCGTTGAGGCAACGGCGGATAACGCCTACTCCGGCAAATTTCCCCTTTCTCGCTTCCTCTACGTCTATGTCAACAAGGCGCCTGGGAAGTCGCTCGATCCCTTAATGCGTGAGTTTGTGAAGTTCATGTTCACGCGACAGGGTCAGGATGCGGTGATCAAGGACGGGTACTATCCGGTCCCGAACTCCATCGCCAAAGAAGAGCTGAGCAAGGTTCTCTAACGAGGCATCGAGCCACGATATGGTGGATAGCGCTAAGGTCCTGGCAGCAGGCGAGCCGCGTGGAGTGGCTCGCCTGCTGTCGGTCACCGGCGGGCGGGTCACACGTCGGATCAGAGTCGATCGGCTCGCCCGCCGCCTCGTCACCCTTGGCGGGGTGGCGATTATCTTCTCGATCCTGGCCATTATCTTCGTCATCGCTGCCGAGGTGTATCCCCTCCTCAAGAAGCCGACGGCGAGTCTTGTGGGAACTGTGGCCGCCAGACCCGACTCGGCCCCGCTTGCCGCGGGGGTGGACGAGTATCGCGAGATCGCCTACCTGGTGACGGGCGCCGGAGTGCAATTCGTCGGGGTGAAGGATGGAGCGCCGATCGCCCCGAGCCCTCTTGCCGGCCTGAAGGGGGCGACGGTCGTCGGGACCTCACCCCCGAGGCGAGGTCCGTTCGCCGTGGGACTGTCCGATGGTCGCGTGATCCCGGCGGAGGTCAAGTTCTCAGTCTCCTTCCCGGAGGGAGGGCGTCGCGTAGTCCCCGAATTGTTGGTAGGTGACCCGATCGCGGCCGATCCGGGTAAACGTCCCATCACAAGGCTCGCCCATGTTGTGACACCGGCCGGTCCCACCACGGCTGCTGCCGTCGGACCGAAAGAGATCGTGCTGCTCACCGTCAAGGAGACGAAGGCGCTGATCGGACCTTCGACGAAGGAGGCGTCGAGCCAACGCCTCCCCCTGCCGATCAAAGGCGAGATCGCAACGCTTTCCCTTGACGGCCGCGGCGAGGATCTGTTCGTGGGCACCTCGTCGGGCCAGGTCCTTAGGGTGGATCTTCGGGATCCGAGCGATCCGAAGGTCGCAGGCGCCGTTGCTGCCACGAACCGACCGGGGGCCGGGGTGAGCGTCATGGGGTTTCTCATCGGCGACCGCACGCTTGTGGTGGGCGACACGCTGGGCGGCGTCAGCTCCTGGCAGCTGCTCCAGGCTGATGGGGGTGAGCGGCGCCTGACGAAGGTTTACGACTTTATGCCGCACGCCGGGGCCGTCGTCGCATTCGCCCCGTCCAGCCGGGACAAGGGGTTCATCACGGCTGATGCCTCCGGCGTCACGCTTCTCCGCTACGGTACCACCGGGGAAACCTTGCTGACGATCAAAGGGGAGGGAGAGAGATTTGAGGGGGTCGTCCTTGCTCCCAAGGCCGACGGCGTCATCGCCGTCGATGCGGCGGGGCGTCTGTCGCAATGGGTCCTGGATAATCCTCACCCCGAGAGCACGTTGAAAAGCCTCTTCGGAAAGGTATGGTACGAGGGGTACGCCGCGCCGGAATACGTGTGGCAGTCCACGGGAGGGACCGACGACTTCGAGGCGAAGTTCAGCCTGAGCCCGCTCATCTTCGGGACCTTGAAAGGGACATTGTACGCCCTCCTCTTCGCCATCCCGCTGGCGCTCCTGGGGGCACTCTACGCCTCTCAGTTCATGCATCCGACGCTGAAGGGGATCGTAAAACCGACCGTGGAGATCATGGCCGCCCTCCCGAGCGTGGTCCTGGGCTTCTTGGCCGGTCTGTGGCTTGCGCCCTTAGTCGAGAAGGTCGTGCCCGGTCTCTTTCTCATGCCGATCGTCACCACGCTCCTGATCCTGATCGCGGTCTTTTGCTGGCGATTTGCCCCCGTCGGGGTCCGCCGGCGAGTCAGGGCTGGCACCGAGGTCTGGTTGCTGATCCCGATCGTCATCCTCGGCGGCTGGATCTCGTTCCAGCTCGGGGGCGTGGTCGAGCACCTGCTTCTGTCCGGCGATTACCGAGGCTGGCTTCTGAACGCACTCGGGCTGACCTACGATCAGCGAAACTCCATGGTTGTGGGATTTGCCATGGGCTTCGCCGTGATTCCGATCATTTTTACCATCGCCGAGGATTCGCTCGCCAATGTGCCTCCACACCTGGTGGCCGGATCGCTCGCCTTGGGTGCCACCCGCTGGCAGACCGCGCTCAGGATCGTGCTGCCCACGGCAAGCCCCGGGATCTTCTCGGCCATCATGATCGGCTTTGGGCGGGCTGTTGGGGAGACCATGATCGTCCTGATGGCGACGGGAAATACGCCGGTCATGGATTGGAGCATCTTCAACGGCTTCCGGGCCCTCTCGGCAAATATCGCCGTGGAGCTGCCGGAAGCCCCAGAGGGTGGCACACTGTTCCGGGTCCTCTTCTTGGCGGCCTTCCTCCTCTTCGTGATGACATTTCTCCTGAACACGATAGCCGAGCTCGTTCGCCTGAAGCTCCGGCGAAGGTACCGGTATCTATGAGGCGATTCTGGAAGAGCGGCGATCCGTTCATTTGGCTGAGCGGCGGGGCGTTAGCGTTCAGCCTCGTTATGGTAGCCGGCCTCGTCATCCTGGTGTTGGTGAATGGGTTGGGTTCCTTCTGGCCATCGCCCATTGTGAGGCTGACCCTGGCCGGCGGCAAGGAGCTGATGGGCCAGGTGGCCCAGCGCGAGAAGATCCCACAACCGGGGGCGCCGCCGGGCACCCCTGAGCGGTATCGGATCCAGGTCAGGGTTGGAAACCGTGACCTGTACGGCGCCGACTTCGTCTGGGTCGAGGAGGCCAACATCGTTCGCCGCGACTTCCCCGCCGAGGCTGTCCTGATCGAGCGACAGGAATGGGGCAACCTGTACGGCTTCATCAAGGAAGTCCGGGACGGCGACCGCGTTGTGGCCCGAGGGCCGGTGGATGGCTGGAAGGGCCTCCAGGCCACTCTCCCGGGGGCGATGTCCACCTCTAGAGAGATCAGGCGGGTCGAAAAGAAAGACATCGGGGCGATCAACTATGCGCAGGAGCAGATCCGCCTCAGGATGAAGAAGTTAGGTATGCGGGATCGCGAGGGGAGTCCCGAGGTGGCGCAGCTCCAGCAGGAGTTGGAGACCTTGGCGGCGAAGTACCGCGTACAGGAGGCGAGGCTCGCCGAACTGCGCCAGAGCTCTCGGCAGAGCCTCGTCGTCTCGGCCGCTGGTGACAAGGTGAAGGAGCTGTCGCTGGCCCAGATCGTCCGGGCGTATCAACCCAACGCGATGGGCCTTTGGGCCAAGAGCGGTCTCTATCTGTCCAAGCTCTGGGAGTTCGTTGCGGGGGAGCCAAGGGAGTCGAATACTGAGGGCGGGGTCTTCCCCGCCATCTTCGGCACCGTCATGATGGTCATGATCATGAGCCTGGTGGTCGCGCCGTTGGGGGTGCTGGCCGCTTTCTACCTGCGGGAGTACGCCAAGCAAGGGGCGTTCGTCAGCGCGGTCAGGATCGCGGTTAACAACCTGGCGGGGGTCCCTTCGATCGTGTTCGGGGTGTTCGGGGTCGGTTTCTTCATCTACCTCGTCGGGGGGAGCATCGACCGACTCTTCTACCCCGAGGTACTCCCGACGCCGACGTACGGCACCGGCGGCATCCTGTGGGCGTCCCTTACCCTCGCGCTGCTCACAGTCCCGGTCGTCATCGTGGCGACCGAGGAGGGCCTGGCGGCGATTCCGGGTGGGATGCGCGAGGCATCCCTGGCGCTCGGCGCCACGAAGTTCGAGACGACCTGGCGGGTGGTCCTGCCGGCCGTCATGCCGTCGATTCTCACCGGGCTCATCCTGGCCATGGCCCGTGCGGCGGGGGAGGTTGCCCCCCTCATGATCACCGGGGTGGTCAAGCTCGCCCCGTCCCTGCCGATCGACGGCTTCTGGCCGTTCCTTCATCTGGAGCGGAAATTCATGCACCTTGGGTTTCATATCTACGATGTGGGATTTCAATCGCCTAATGTGGACGCCGCCAGGCCGATGGTCTACACCACCGCCCTCCTGCTCCTCCTGGTGGTGTTGGTCCTGAACCTGACGGCGATCCTGCTCAGGAACATGCTGCGAAGGAAGTACGCTTCCTCGACATTCTAGGGCGCGGAGAGATCGGATGGCGACTCGGGCGGAGATGGCGGTTGAAGAGCTGAGAGGAGAAGTCTCGGTCAGGGCTTCTGGCGAGGGTCAGAGGGGCTATAATAGGGGAGTCCCAGGCGATACCGGGGTTCAGGGCCAGGCTGGGGAAGCGAGGACAAGGATGGAGCCGATGATCGAGATCCGCAAGCTGAACCTGAAATACGGCGAGAAGCTCGCCCTTGAAGATATCAGCCTCGATATACTGAAGCACAAAGTCACCGCCTTCATCGGGCCATCGGGGTGTGGGAAGAGCACGCTCCTGCGATGCCTGAACCGGCTGAACGACCTTGTGGACGGCGTGACCATCACCGGGACGATCCGGATCGGCGGGACCGATATCAACGATCCGAACCTGGAGATCACCGAGCTTCGTAAGCGCGTCGGGATGGTCTTTCAGAAATCCAACCCCTTCCCGAAGACGATCTATGACAATGTTGCCTACGGGCCGAGGATCCAGGGCCTTCCCCCTCGATTGGCCATGGACGAGATCGTCGAGAGGAGCCTGAAGGGTGCCGCGCTCTGGGGTGAGGTCCGCGACCGCCTTCAGGAGAGCGCGCTCAGCCTGTCGGGCGGGCAGCAGCAGCGCCTTTGCATCGCGAGGGCCATTGCGGTGGAGCCGGAGATCTTGTTGATGGACGAACCGTGCTCTGCATTGGACCCGATTGCGACCGCGAAGATCGAAGAGCTCATGGCTCAACTGAAGAAGCAGTATACGATCGTGATCGTTACCCACAACATGCAGCAGGCCGCGCGGGTCTCTGATTACACCGCCTTTCTCTACCTCGGGGCATTGATCGAGTACAATCTCACAAAACAGATCTTCGTGAATCCCTCGAAGAAGCAGACTGAAGACTACATCACCGGCCGGTTCGGATAAGGCGAGGACGAGACGATGGAGCGGCAATTCGACGAGCAACTAAAGGAGCTGAGGGAACACCTCTTGGCCATGGGGAGCCTGGCCGAGACTATGATCGTCAAGAGCGTGAAGGCGCTCGTGGACCGAAACGAGGCGTTGGTGCAGGAGGTCTTCGCCCACGAGGAGGAGATGGACCAGCGCTGCATCGAGAACGATCAGCGGTGCTTCACCCTGCTGGCCTTGCGGCAGCCGATGGCCAGGGACCTTCGCTTCATCGCAGCGGCCATTAAGATCAACAGTGACCTCGAGCGGATCGGCGACCTCGCGGTGAACATCGCTCACGCCACCACGTTTATCATTTCTCAGCCGCTCTTGAAGCCGCTGATCGACATCCCACGGATGGCACAGCTCTGCCAGGAGATGGTCAAGAGGAGCCTGGATGCCTTCGTCGCGCGGGACGCGGAGCTGGCCGTGATCGTCATCGAATCGGACGACTCGATCGACCTTCTGCGGGACCAGGTCTTTCGAGAGCTCCTGACGTACATGATGACCGATCCAACGACGATTCCTCGAGCCCTTGACCTGATCTTGGTGTCGCGCCACCTCGAGCGGATCGCCGACCACGCGACCAACATCGCGGAGGATGTGATCTATATCGTCAGGGGCGAGGACATCCGGGAGCGAGGCGATAAGGAGCTTCGCAAGGGCCTGAGGCGTCCTGGAGAGCACCGTGAGACCGCCTCGCTGACGGAGCAGCCCCCCCAAGACGATTCGGGATCGGAGACCAGGCTGATGCCGGAGGAGAGCGAGTTTCTCCGCCTTCTCGAATCCTCCGCCCATAATGTCCTCGAGGCTGCCAGGGCGCTGCAAGCGATGTTTGACGACTACGTCGATCCTGAAGCGCGGTGGCGCAAGGTGGAGGAGTCAGAGCACGAAGGCGATAGCATCACCCATGCCATCATGAAGAAGCTGAACCAGACCTTCATCCCGTTTATCGATCGGAAGAACCTGCATGCCCTGGCGTCGTCGCTAGACGATGTGGTGGACGGCATTGAGACCGTCGCCTCCCGGATGGTGATGTACAAGATCGAACAGCCGACCCCCGAATCCCGGGAGATCGTTACCATGATCGTCGCGTCGGCCGAGCAGATCGTCAAGGCCGTCTCGCACCTCCCGAGGTTCGATGACGTGGAGGCCGCCTGCGTCGAGATCAACCGGCTGGAGAACGCGGCCGATACCATCTATCGGGAGAGCGTCGCCGCTCTGTTCGAAGGGGTGCGCCCGGTCCTGGAGATCACCAAGTGGAAGGAGATTTACGAGACCCTGGAGGTTGTGACGGATCGGTGCGAAGACGTGGCCGATGTGGTAGAATCAATAGCATTGAAACATTCATGAGCAGCGTCCGAATAGATGGTATCGTGGAGCGGATGAGTGCGCGAGACGGTCATCCTGGGGGTGATCCAGGGACTCACCGAGTTCCTGCCTATCAGCAGCATCGCCCATCTGCGGATCATCCCGGCCCTGCTCGGATGGAAAGATCCGGGCGCAGCGTACTCCGCCGTACTCCAGTTGGGCACCCTCGTCGCTGTTCTCCTCTATTTCGCCTCCGACCTTTACGGTCTGATTCGCGCTGCGTGGCATGACGTGAGGGAGGGGCGACCATTCGGTTCACACGAGGCCCGTCTCGCGTGGTATATCCTTCTCGGAACGATCCCTATCGGCGTCTGCGGCCTGGTCTTTAGACGGTTTGTCGAGAACGAGGCCCGCTCCCTCTACGTGATCGCCGGGAGTCTCATCCTCCTGGCGATCCTGCTTGCGGTGGCGGAGCGATCGGGCAACCATCGCCTCGATATGGAACAGATCGGGTTTGTCCAGACACAGGCCGTCGGCCTCTGCCAAGCGCTCGCCCTTGTGCCCGGCGCATCAAGGTCCGGCACGACCATTATGGCTGGTCTGTTTCTTGGGATGACCCGGGAGACTGCTGCCAGGTTCTCCTTCCTCTTAGGCGTCCCGGCCATCGGGGCCAGTGGCCTCTTTGAGCTCCGCGAGTTGCTACAAGGCGGGTTGGGAGGGGCCGGGGTGTTACACCTGGTCGTGGCGACGGTTATTTCGGCCTTGACCGGGTATCTCGCCATCGGCTTTCTCCTGCGGTATCTCAGGACCCACACCACCTACCTCTTTGTCTGGTATCGGATCGGCCTCGGCCTGTTGCTCCTGACCCTTCTCCTTACCGGGAGGGTGCCCCCGTCATGACGCGAAAGGAGCAACCATGTTGATCGATGGCAACCTGCGAGCGCGATATGGGCGCGCCTTCGTTGTGGCTGGGAGATGCGTCATAACGCTGCAGGATGACCGGAGGAGCGTGCGCGGCCGTGAAAATGTACGGAGAGCATATATTCCCGGAGGTGGTTGGGAACACGATTGCAGGTAGATCGGGGAAGGATTCCGGAAGCAGAGTTGGGTCAGGCACCCGGGAACTCAAATCCCTTCGGGCGCCTGTTGCTGGGCAGCGGTCGGCTTTTTGACCAGGAGGCGCGCGGCCAGGACGCCGACCTCATAGAGCAGGCACATCGGCAAGGCCATCAGGACCTGGTTGAAGGCGTCCGGCGTCGGGGTAAGGATGGCGGCGATCATGAAGTTGATCAGGATCGCGTATTTTCGGTTCTTCGACAGCCACTGGGGTGTGACCAGTCCCATCTTGGCGGCGATCCCGATCGCAAGGGGGAGCTCAAAAATCAATCCAAAGGCCAGGAGGAACTTCGAGGTGAAGTCCACGTAATTTCCGATGGAGATCATGGGTTTGAGGTTTTCAGTCTTGTAGGTGAGGAGGAAGTTCAAGGCAAACGGAAGAACAAGGTAGAAACAGAAGAGGAGGCCGAAGACAAAGAAAATGCTGGCCAGAACCACGAAAGGGACCGCATACCGTTTCTCGTGAGGAAGCAGGCCGGGCGCGATGAATTTCCAGATCTGATGAAGCACGACAGGAAGGGCCAGCAGGAGGCCGGCCAGGAAGGCGATCTTCATGTGTATCCAAAAGGCCTCGGCGGGAGCCAGAAAGATCAGGTCGATCGGGGTGCCGGGTCGGGGAACGGCTCGCAAGAACGGGTAGGTTCGAGAGACGATGAGGTTGGTCGTGAGAGGGCGCTTTAGGAAACGGAGGATCGTTTCGGAGTAGCTGAAGGTAAGGATGAATCCAATCCCGATGACCACCAGGGACACAACGATCCGCTTGCGGAGCTCCTCCAAGTGGGAGAAGAACGACATTTTTTCATCAGGCATTCCGCGTCTCGTCGGTTCCCTCGGGTTTCTCCTCCGCTGCTCCGGTCGAGGGCGCTTCTGCCTTGGCGGGCTGCCGCTCTTCGTGAGCGACCGCAGCCGCCTTGTCTTCCTCAGCCGAAAGCTCGACAGCCAGCCCTTCCTTCAACTCCTCTGAGGCCCGCTTGAACTCCGCCAAGCCCCGGCCCAGTGACCGCCCCAACTCCGGTAGCCTCTTGGGGCCAAAGACCAGCAGGGCGATGACGAAAATGACGATCATCTCCTGCATTCCGAGTCCGAACATCGTGCTAACTCCTCAACCGTGCCCTCGTCCGCCGAGATTTGCTCGGTGATCGAGCCTACCCTCCGCCCGCTGGAAAGTCAAGCCCTTCCACCCGCATCGGCTCAGGGATAGAAGAACGTTTTCAGCTTTTCGGCGCTGGCGGTGGCGGTGAGTGCGAGTACGGTGTCGTTGGGCCTGAAGACCGTATCGCCGCGCGGGACGATGATCTGGTCGCCACGGATGATGGAGATCAGGATGCTGTCTTCAGGAAGGGAGAGCTGCTGAACTGTCTTCTTCAGGGCCGGCGAGTCGATGGGGAGATGAATCTCAACGATCTCGAGCTTGCCCCGCCCCAAGGACACGAGGGGGAGGATCTCCTGGGTGGCCATCTCCTGCTCGATCAACGTGGTGATGATCTCGGTGGCGCTCACCGTCAGATCGATCCCGAGCTGATTGAAGGTCTTCCGGTTCTTGGGGTTCACCACTCGCGCGATGGCCTTCGGGATCTGAAAGAAGCGCTTGGCGATCTGTGAAAGAACCAGGTTTGTTTCGTCCTCGCCGGTCACGGCAATGAAGACGTCTGCCCTCGATGCCCCGGCCTGCTCCATGAGGTCGGTGCTGCACTCCCCCTCGAGTACGATGCTGCCGAAATCGTCCTGAATCCTGTGACATTTTCGCTCGTCTCGCTCGATGATGGTCACCTCATGACCTCTCGCCAGCAGGTCTTTGGCGAGGTAGTAGCCGACCTTTCCGCCTCCGACGATCACGACATACATACGGCGCTCCTCACTTGGCCTTCAGTAGGAGATCGAAGACGCTTTGCGCCCCCAAGATGCTCGGACAGATCGTCTCGAGCCCCAACTGGTGGAAGATTTTTTCCCGTTTCGGTTCACTGATGCGGGCGATCACGCGTGGGACCCGGAATATCTCCTTGGCCATCAGACAGGCCATGATATTCGTATAGTCGCTGTCGGTGACGGCGGCGAAGGCATCGGCCTCCTCGATTCCTGCCTGCCGAAGGACGTCCTCATCTATTCCGAGCCCCAGGACGCAGGCGATCTTTTGCCTGACCGTCTTTGCCCGAGGGGTCCCGGGCCCAGCGGACCGATGTGGCGCCGCGTCGGAGTGTTCGATCATCAGGTCGTCTCCGAGCATCCGAAACGCCTTTGGCTCCCTGTCCATAACCGTCACGTGATGGCCGTGCTCAACGAGTGAATTGGCTAGGTGGGCGCCTACCCTCCCGCACCCAAGAACAATGGCTTTCATCCGCTCCTCCTTGATCAACCTACGCCCCCTTCGTGGGCGACACACTCAGCAGAACCTGGCAGGAGGCGTGCCGCACCACATACTCGAGCGTCGTCGCGTTCAGCAGCCGATCGCCGAAACGCCATCGTCGATTATATCCCAAAATGATGAGAGCGACCCCCTTCTCCTTGGCCTCTTCCAGGATGGCGGGCGCTGCTTCTCGGGCCTGCAGCAGCTCGGTCCTGATCTCAAGATTGAAGCGCTCTTCCGCCACCGTTTGAGCCCTTGCCAGCATCGCCTCGCCTGCGTCGATCTCTGCCGTCAGCTCCGTCTCGAGGGGCAGCGACCTCGGGATCTGGATGACGTGGAGGGCATGGATCTCTTTCCCTTTCCCTGCCTGGGCGAGCATGCACGCCAGAGCGGTCAGCTCCTCGACCTGGTCTGGGTCTTTGAGGGCCACTAGGATTCGGGAGGCTTCGATCATCTGCCGTGTCCGCCTGCTTCTTCGACGAAGGCCGGTGCCGGAGCCTTGACCGTGAGTGTCAACGACAGCCCCCGGCGACGCCGATAGAAGATGTAGATGGCGATCCCGCCCGCCAGCCAGATGAAGCCGACTGTCCGACCCCAGGGGTGAGTAGCGATCACGATCAGCCAGACGGCAAAGGTGCCCAACATGCCGAGGACTGCCGACACCGGGATCCGGCTACCTCGCCACCGGAGGTTTCCCCATGGCGCGAATGGGCGGGGAAGATCAGGCGCCTTGACCCTGAGGGCGATGATCGAGGCGTGGGCGATCGTGAAGGCGAGCATGGCCCCGAAGCTGTACAGGTCACCCAGCTTCAGGAGGATCCCGGGAGCGAGGAGGCCCGGCGTAAGCAGCAGGATCGCCGCCGCGGAGAATGCGATAATGGCAATGTAGGGGGTCCGGAACTTCGGGTGGATCCTCACCATGAAGGCTGGCAGTTGCTGGTGCTGCCCAAGCGAGAAGGCCAGCCTGGAAATCCCCAGGAGACCGGCGTTACTGGCGATGAGCAAGATCGACGCGGCCAGGAGTGCCACCCAGGGTGCCACGATCCTGGACAGCGAGATCGTCAGCCCGGCAAGGTGCACGTCCGGGAGGAAGTGGGCGATGCCTGCAACCGGATCGTTCGACCATTCGTTCACAAGTTGGGCGGGGGTCATCGCGGAAAGGGCAATCACGGAGATGAAGGCGTACATGATGAGAACCGTCACGACGGCCCACATCAGAGAGCGCGGGACCATTCGCTCCGGCTCTCTGGCCTCCTCGGCCATCTGACAGACCGACTCCAGCCCTGTGTAGGCAATCATCGAGATGGAGATACCGTAGATAAAGCTCCCCAGCGTCGGCCAGTCTTCAGACCCTCCCCACTTGACATAGCTCAAGAGTTTCGGGAAGTTCAGGAGAAAGATGATACCCAGGACCACCAGCAGAGCTTGAGTGACCAGGTCCAGGATGACCCAAAAGATATTGAACCTCGACGTCTCGCGCACCCCAACAATGTTGAGCACCATCAGGAATGCCATCACGCCCATCCCAACCAGGGTGCTGGCGACGTTTGACTCCTTCAGGAGTGGGAAAAAGTAGGCCAGGTAGAACGGCACGGTGACGGCGGAGATCGCCATGGTGACCATGTAATCCAACATCAATGACCATCCGGCGATGAAACTCCATAGCTCATTAAACGCCCGTCGGGCAAAGCTGGACGAGCCTCCGGCCTCCGGAAACAGGGCTGCGCCCTCGGCGTAAGTGGCGGCGGTGAAGACAAAGAAGACCCCTGCGCCCATGAGCGCGATGGGCGTGGCGCCCAAGGCATAGACCGCTGTGATCCCAAGGGCATAATAGATCGATGACCCAACGTTGCCGTAGCCGATACTGTACAGCGCCGGGACACCCAGCACTCGGCGCAACCCCCTGGGCTGACGCCGCCGCCGAGGTCGAACGATCCGGTCTCCCGGGCGAGTCGAGAGGAAGTTCGGCCTTCCCGACGCCGGAGAACTTTCTCGGTCACTACTCGGCATTTGACTCGATCGCCTCACCTGGCGAGCTCATGGTCGGCACAGGAACTGCTTGAAGGGTTCAGGCTGGCGTCCCGCCCTTAGGGATTCCCTGGGTATCGTGGACGCCGGGACGGCTGCTGACAAAGGCGATCCGGCTTTCATCTGGCCACTACGTGCAGGGTCGGACTCTGGATCCGGCCGGAGAGGCGATCGTGGAGGGCGACTGACCGCAGCATAGCGGGCGGACTGTTGGAATGAGCCGAATTGAGGTGACAGAGCCATTGGCGACTGAGGCGGTGACACAGAGAAGGGAAGATTGGTGCAGGCGGTGGCGTAGTCCAGTCGGGCTGCCCATTCGGCGGCAGGCCCTCATGGGCCACGGGGTCGTAGAGAGGTCGGCTAAAGGTATTGCATTGCCCCGCATGGAAGAACCCAATGGGATGACGTCTCGCCGGAGCTTCAGTTCAGAGTTGGTGGCGGTCACCCTGGTCTCCACGACCACAATCTCCCGCCCTGAGGCGCACCGGCTATCCTCCGCTGCTTCTGACAGAGAATATCCCGTTAGGCCGAGGGAAGGCTAGTATCAAACCTCTGTACTGTCAAGGGAAATCGGGGGCCCGAAGGCAGGTTCGATTGACTTCGCCTAGTGGCGTTGCTAGCCCCCTGG
Organism: Candidatus Methylomirabilota bacterium; assembly: GCA_016207095.1. Taxonomy (GTDB): domain Bacteria; phylum Methylomirabilota; class Methylomirabilia; order Methylomirabilales; family Methylomirabilaceae; genus Methylomirabilis. The sequence goes on from JACQQF010000062.1 coordinate 65,211, forward strand.
GCGCCCCAGGCGACGTACCTCAACACGTGCGCCGGGTACCGCGCAGCGGGTGCGGCCCAGGGGTTCGCGCCTTGCTATGCCCGTTTCCTGGCCCGGCACACAGTGCGCACCAATTTTTGCTGAGATAGTTGGAACGGCACTAGCAGCTAGAGATACAAGAGTTTGATCAAGACAAACAAGGCAGCGGCAATGGCAGCGGAGAGGGGGATCGTGAGGATCCAGGCCCAGACTATTTGTCTGGCCACTCCCCACCGCACTGCTGAGAGGCGGGTCGTCGCCCCCACACCGGCTATGGCGCCGGTAATGGTATGGGTGGTACTGACCGGTATCCCGGCAATGGCCGTGAAGATCAGCGTGGCCGCGCCCGCGGTCTCGGCGCAGAAGCCGCCCACCGGCTTGAGCTTCGTGATTCGCATCCCCATAGTTTTGACGATGCGCCACCCGCCGGCCATGGTCCCCAGGGCGATCGCCGCGTGGGCCGACAGAATCACCCAGGTGGGGACGTAGAACTCTCGACCCAGATAGCCCGAGGCGAACAGAAGGCCGGCGATGATCCCCATTGTCTTCTGGGCGTCATTGGTTCCATGACCCAGACTGTACAGGGCGGCCGAGACAAGCTGGAGTCGCCGAAACAAGATGTCCACCCGGCCGGGGCGGGCCCGCCAGAAAAGCCGGATCACAACCACCATGATCCCGAAGCCCAGAACCAACCCCAGTAGCGGGGACAGGACCAGGAAGAGAAGGACCTTGTAAATCCCTGCGGGGATCAGGGCGGAGACGCCGGCGCTGATGAGCGCCGCCCCCGTCAAACCCCCGATCAGGGCATGGGACGAACTGCTCGGGATCCCGTAGTACCAGGTGATCAGGTCCCAGGCGATGGCACCGAGAAGCCCGGCCATGATGACATATTCGTTGATCGCTTCAGGATGGACCACCCCTTTGCCGATGGTCGTCGCCACGCTGACCCCGAAGCCGAATGCGGCGATGAAATTGAACAACGCAGCCCAGGCCACTGCCTGCATTGGCGAGAGGACACGTGTGGAGACCACGGTCGCGATCGAGTTGGCGGCGTCGTGAAAGCCGTTGATAAAGTCGAAGATCAATGCGACGAGGATGATGAAGACCACGAGTCCAGACATGTGCGGTCCTTCGTACAGACGGGTGAAAGCTTAGATTCGGTCAGAGGTTAACGATCGGGGATTCGAGGGCGGACGCAGAGAACCCTGTTCGCCCAAGCCACTGTTGACAGCAGTTGAATGGGTAGTGTCGGCTCCTCCCCTCAGTCTGTTGCCACCATGCCGGGTTCGATATGATTCAGGAGGTCCCCCGATCCTTGCTGGGCGGGTTGCTTGGGTCACGCGTTCTTCAGGGCCACCGACTCAACAATGTTGGCGACATCCTCACATCGGTCGGTGGCCGTCTCCATCGTCTCGTAGATCTCCTTCCACTTGATCACTTCTATCGGATCGTGGTCACTGTCAAAAAGCCCGGCGATCGCCTCTCGGCTGACATCATCCGCCACGTTCTCGAGCCGGTTGATCTCGATGCAATGTTCCATCACATCGTCCATGCGCTCGAGGTTCGAAACCGCCTTCACGATCTCCTCTGCCGATTTCAGAATCAACTGGGCAAGCTTCCTGGCCTCCTCGGTCGGTTGCTTGATCTTATAGAGACACATCCGGGCGGCTGCCGCCTCGATCAGATCCATGACATCATCCAGTGCCACGGTCAGGCTGTGGATGTCTTCACGGTCGATCGGGGTAATAAAGGTCCGGTTGAGTTTTCGCATGATCTGATGGGTGATCTTATCCCCCTCGTGCTCGAAATCTTCCAGCTGCTTCCATCGTTCCTGAAGGTCTCCTCCCTGTTCATCCGTCATTTGAACGAGGACCTTCGCTCCCTCCAGGATGTTGTGGGCGGCTTCCTTGAAGAAATCAAAAAACTTTTCTTCCCGTGGGATCAGTCTGAACATTCAGGACTCCTCTCCAGCCCCGATCCAAGGAAGGGGACCGGGGTACCCCAACCAGCAAGATGCAGGCGCACTCCCGTACGGCGGCCAGCGCGACCCCCCGCGCCGACCGAGACGGTGATCCCTGAACTCACTGAGGAAAAGAGAGCAGGCGGGCGGCACTGAAAACTATCTGGGCCCGGGCCGATCGGTGATCATCCCGACCGTTTCGATGCCGGAGGATTTGATGGCGTCCATCACGTCGATGACGACGCCATACGGGACCCTAGCGTCCCCGCGAAAGTACAGGACCCGCTCCTTGCCAGAAGCGGCCAGGGCCCTCAGCCGAGGCTCGAGATTGTCCCTCAACACCGGTTGGTTATTTAGGTAAATCCGGTTGTCCCGGGTTACCGTGAGGGTAATTCGCTCCTCCTCTTTTACCCCGGAGACTCGCGCCGTCGGAAGCTGGACGTCAGTCCCACGCTGGAGCATTGGTGTCGTGACCATAAAGATGATCAGAAGGACCAGGACGACATCCACCAGAGGGGTCACGTTGATCTCGGAGAGCATCCGTCGATCCTTGGCGCTACCAGCCTGCATGCTTGCCCCCTAGTGCTCCTCCAACTATTTCGCCCTAACTTGGTGGGGCATCGTGCCGGGCCAAGAAACGAGCATGGCAAGGCGCGGACCCCAGGGCCGATCGAGGCGTACAGTCTGGTACGTCGCAGGGAGCGCCCTGGGGGCCAGCAACGTCGCTAGGCGAAGTTAATTGGAACGGCACTAGCCCTCCTGATGAGCTGCCTGGTCCAGAAGCCTGTCCACCATCTCCGAGGCCGCGCTATCCATCGCATTGGCAAACAGCTTGACTCTGCCCAGGAAGTAGTTGTACGCAATCACCGCGGGGATGGCGACGAACAGGCCAGCAGCGGTGGCCACGAGCGCCTCTGCGATCCCGGCCGAGACCGTGCCCAGCCCACCAGATCCGGTCTTGGCGATCGCCTCAAAGGCCCGGATGATCCCCAGGACCGTCCCGAAGAGGCCGACGAAGGGACTGACATTTCCGAGGGTCGCCAGGGAGCCCAGGTAGCGCTCCAGACGGGCGATCTCGGAGGCGGTGGTTCGCTGCATCGCACCCTTACACGATTCGAGCCGGCGCGAAAACCGCTCGACCGACTGGATGGGGTTCCTCTGGTCGTTCACCGCCACGAGACCGGCTTCTAAGACCCTGGCCACGGGGCTCCCGGTATTCTGCTCGCACAGTCGGAGCGCCTCCGTCATCTTTCCGTCGGCCACATACTGCATTGCCTTCTCCGCCACCTCTTGAGTGATCCGGTGAGCCTTGTAATACGTATAGATCCGCTCGCCGATGACCGCAAGGGAGAAAATCGAGAATAGGGCGAGGATCACCATGGTGATCCCGCCCTGGGCGATAAGATGGAAAAATCCTTGTCCCATCATGAAGCAGTCCTCGTGAGAAGGGTAATGGGAAGGGCCTCTTTTCCCCCGAACGCTCCAACGGCATCCGATGAGCCGGTCATCGGTGCCGGATGGCCGATCGCGCCGGCCTCGCAGAGCTTAGGTCGAATCGAAGCACGGCCCCACGGACCCTAGCGAGGGGAGAATGCAAGGTGTAATCTTAACATAAAATAGGAACGAGCGGAAGTGAATTGCGAACGTGCGAAGCAGTGAATCTCCTGAGACAGCCCGGTCTTTAGCCTGTGCCCCGCCACCTATTGGGCAGGTCGGTGTGTAGCCCGATCTGATCCAGCACCCGTCCGACGATCTGGTCCACGAGATCGTTCACAGTTCGCGGCTTCTGGTAGAATGGGGGCACGGGCGGGACGATCCGGACGCCGGACCGGGCGAGCGTCAGCATCTGCTCCAGATGGATGGCGTGAAACGGGCTCTCTCTGACCACCAAGACGAGCCTCTTGCCCTCCTTCAGAACGACCCCCGCCGATCGCGCGATCAAGGTGTCTGAGTACCCGGCAGCGATGGCGGCCAGACTCTTTACAGAGCAGGGGGCCACAATCATCGATGCCACGTTAGGCGAGACGTAGGAGCCGCTGGAGATGGAGGCGCCGAGATCGCGATCGTCGTGAAAAAAGGTGGCGAGACGCTTGAGATCCTCCACCTCCCGTCCGGTCTCTTCTCGCAGGGTGATCTTGGCCCCTTCGGAGACGATGAGATGGACAGGCAGGCTGAGTGCATGAAGGACCTCCAGCGTCCGAATGCCAAGGACGACGCCGCTGGCCCCGGTGATCCCCAGAATGCATTCCTCTCTTGGTTCAAGCCGTTTCATCGCGGTTTCGCAATACCCTGGCACGAGCCGGAAAGTGTGTCAAGCGCAAAGCCTCGATCAGCGTTCAGCTATCAGCTATCAGCGATCAGCAATCAGCGATGACGATCCTAGGGCCCGCTGACCGCGAGCGCTATCTGTCCAGCGCTCCCGAGAGAGCGGGTCGATCCCGAATCGCAGGAGCAGGGCACGCAGCCTGCCGAGCGGCAGTCCAACAACGTTGGTGAAACTCCCTTTGATCCCCTCGATGAAGGCCCCGCCAGCCCCCTGGATGGCGTAGCCACCCGCCTTATCCAGCGGCTCGTCCGTCCCGACGTAGGCGTCGATCTCCTCGGCCATCAGAGGTCGCACACACACCTCGGTCACCTCCTGTCCGGTCACCGTTCGGCCGCCGCCTGCCTCTACGAGGGCCAGCGCGGTCACCACCAGGTGGTTTCGCCCGCTCAGCAGCCGGAGGAATCGCCGGGCCTCATCCCGGTCGCGAGGCTTGCCCAAGAGCCGGCCGTCACACTCGACGATGGTGTCGGCGCCGAGGACCAACCCTGCCCCCACTCGGGTGGCCACCTCGGCCGCTTTTCGAAGCGCTAAGGCTTCGGCCCTTCGGCCTCCGTCGTCGGGGAGCGGTCCCGCTTCGTCGGCCAGGCTGGGGACGATCCGGAACTCGATCCAGAGCGCCCGCAGAAGCGCCTGCCGCCGGGGTGAGGCGGACGCCAAGGTCATCACAATTTTCGGTAGATCAGGAGGGCCAGCCCGATGCCGAGCAGACTCGATAGGTTGATCTTCACGCTGAAGCCGAACGAGAGGCTGATGACCTTCAGATCGAGGGTCGCGGGCGGGGCCAAACCGGGGTTGATCCCCCTGCTGAAGATCTTTTCCAGCGTGCCGCCAGGTGCAATGGTCGCGATGACCTCCCCGATGACCGTGCCGATCAGGGCTCCCAGAATCAATATCACCAACAACACGATCACGCTGTCACCTCGTTTTGGCACTCGATCCTCCCTTCTGTTGTCCCCCTGCCGCGTCAGACCTTCGCCCTCTGGAGCACCGTGCCGAAGATGAACAGGACGGCGGCGCGGGAGGCGAGGGCCAGCCGGGAACGCCGGAGGGTGATAGAAGTTACCAGGGCTGCCGTCAGCGCGTGACAGATGGAAAAGAGGTAGATCGGGAGCACCGCCTGAGCGAGGGGGCGCAGGTAGTCCATATCCGCTCCTACAGCTTCACGATCTTTTCGCGCCCCTCTTCGATATTCTTCGTGGCGTTCTGAGCGTCTACGACTAGCCGGCTGTGGCGCACGATCCAGGGAAACTCGAAGCAACGATGCGCGACGGCAACCAGGACGCAATCCTGGGCCTCGAGGCGGGCGATAGTCAGAGGAACCGACTCCAGCGTGGCGGTGGAGGCTCCCGTGAGGAACCGATCCTCCGGCAGGACGACCTTCGGTATGTATGGATCGTGATAGGTCACCTCAGCGCCTTGCCTGGCCAGCACCTTCAGAACCTCCAGTGCCGGGCTGTTGCGCAGGTCATCGATGTCCCGCTTGAAGGCAACCCCCAAGATCAGGATCTTCGCGGCCTTGACGGGCCTCCCAGCGCGATTCAGGGCCTCGGTCACCTTCCGGACCGTATACAACGGCATGCTGGCGTTCGTCTCAGCGGCCAGTTCGATGAACTTGGTATAGAAGTCGTATTCCCTGGCCTTCCAGGCCAAGTAGTAGGGATCGACCGGGATGCAGTGGCCGCCCACCCCTGGGCCCGGATAGAACGGCATGAAGCCAAAGGGCTTGGTCGCAGCGGCATCGATCACCTCCCAGAGGTCGATCCCCATCCGGTCGCACAGTTTCAATAGCTCGTTGACCAGGGCGATGTTGACGCTCCGGAAGGTGTTCTCAAGGAGTTTACACATCTCGGCCGCCCTTGGTCCCTGGACCTGATGGATCTGATCGGAGGCGATGAGGGACGCGAAGAGGGCGGCGCACACCTTGGTGCATGCCGGCGTGCATCCACCTACCACCTTCGGTGTGTTTGTGACCCCGTAGCGCCTGTTGCCAGGATCGATCCGTTCGGGCGAGAATGCGAGGAAGAAGTCGCGACCGACCTCAAGGCCGGTCCGCTCGAGGATCGGACGGACCACCTCCTCGGTGGTGCCGGGATAGGTGGTGCTTTGGAGCACAACCAGTTGGCCTGAGCGCAGGTGGCGGGCCACCATCTCCGCCGCGGCGACGACCGCCGTCAAGTCAGGGGACTTCGCCTTGGTAAACGGAGTCGGGACACAGATCACGGCCGCATCCATGCCGTCGAGGACCGCTTCGTCCGTTCCCGGCAACAATCTGCCCTCCTGCACCTGGGCCGCCACGGCGTCGGATGACACATCGGGGATGTAACTCACCCCCCTGCGCAGCCGGTCCACCTTCTCGTGATCGATATCCAGAGCCACTGTCGTCAAGCCAGACTCCGCGAACGCCACAGCGATCGGCAGCCCAACATAGCCCAGGCCGATGACGGCCACGGTTGCTTGTTTGGTCTCAACCTTTCGAGTAAATGCTCGATGTGACATCGATTCTCCGGCAAGGTCGGTCAATTGCTGTAGTGCTCACGGCACCAGGCGATGGTGCGCATGAGCCCCTCTTCCAACCGTACCTTCGGGGTGAACCCCAGAACCTCTTTGGCTCGGTCGATGGATGGGACTCGCCGCCGCGTGTCCTCGAACCCCTCCCCATAGTATTCCCTGTAAGGGACACGGATGATCTCAGACCTGGAACCCGTCAGTCGTTTGATGGCAACCGCCAGGTCATGGATCGTGGTTTCCGCATCGTTCCCGATATTGAAGACCAGGCCTTCTCCCGCTTTGACCTCTCCGGCCAGGAGCGTCCCATCCACGGTGTCATCGATGTAGGTGAAACAGCGGCTTTGCAATCCGTCGCCGTGGACCGTGATCGGCTCGCCCTTCAAGGCCTGGCGGACGAAGTTAGCCACGACGCTGCCGTAACCCTTTTCATCCAGGCGAGGGCCATAGGAGTTGAAATAACGGACGATAGCGACGGAGAGCCCTTTGGCCGAATACGCGAAGGCAAAATGCTCGTCGATTGCCTTTGAGGTCGAGTAGGACCAGCGGCCCACATTGGTTGGACCCAGAACCCGGTCGTCCTCCTCGTGGAATGGGATCGTGGCCGATTTGCCATAAATCTCGGAGGTTGATGCCAACACCACCTTCTTCCAATACTTAAACGCCGCACCTAACACCACCTCGGTCCCGGTCACATTGGTCTTGATGGCGCCTAGCGGATCGGCCACAACATACTTCACGCCGACCAGGGCAGCCAGATGATATACCAGATCGACCTGCGAGACCAGGCGGTCGAGGAGGCTCTCGTTCAGTATCGTGTCGTTCAAAAGGTGAAACCGGTCGCTTTCGAGGTGCCGCTGGATATTGGCGATCTTCCCGGTCGAGAGGTTATCGATGGCGAACACCTCATCACCACGGCTGAGCAGACGGTCAACCAGGTGAGATCCGATATATCCTGCGCCGCCGGTGACGAGGATCTTCATCCGTGCAGTCCCTGGTGGGCGGGTCGGCGAGCCGGGAGACTGGTGTTCATGCTTTTGCCTGACAAAACTACCCCTCGCTGGGAGATGCGGAAACCGAATAGTATTGAAGGATGGACTCTACCAACGCAGGGACGGTGTACTGATCCGGCATGATGTCGACCTTAAGGCCCGCGTGCTCAGCCGTCTCTGCAGTGATGGGCCCGATGCAAGCGATCCGCGCACCTTCCAGGAGCGCTGTCGGGTCTTCGATCGCCAACACCTCCATGAAGGCGGTGACGGTCGAGGAACTGGTGAAGGTCACCAGATCGATCCTTCGGTCTTGGAGGAGCCGCTTGAGCATCTCTCGGTCGGCATCAGCCCTTACCGTCCTGTAAGCGGCCACAACCTCCACTGTCGCGCCAAGCTTTTCGAGCTCCTTCGGCAACAGGTCTCTTGCCGCCTCGGCCCTGGGCAGCAGGATCCTTGCCTCACGGAGATCGTACTGTGTGAAGGCCTCGACGATCCCCTCTGCCCTGAACTCGTTCGGAACAACGTCGGGGATGACCGAGTGTCTCTCCAGGGCGTCCGCGGTGGCGGGGCCGATAGCGCAGATCTTGGCTACGCCCAGACGTCTGGCATCCTGCCGGAGTGCCCCCAACCGGAGGAAGAAGGCTGCCACGCCGTTTGCGCTGGTAAAAATGACCCACCGGTACGTTTCGAGTCGCTTGATCGCCTTGTCGAGGGGCGCCCAGGTTTCGGGTGGCCTGAATTCGATGAGGGGGAACTGCACGACCTCGGCCCCTTGCGCCTCGAGAAGCTCAACGAAGTCGCGCGCCTGTTCGCGCGCCCTGGTGACCAGGACTCGCTTGCCGAGGAGCGGCCGCCGCTCGAACCATGACAGCCGCTCTCGCAACCGCACCACTTCGCCGACAACAAGGATCGCGGGCGGTCCCAATCCACGCTCCTCAACGAGCCCGACGATGGTATCGAGCGTTCCGATCACGGTCTCCTGTTCGGGCTTGGTGCCCCACTGAATGACGGCGGCAGGCGTGTCGATGGCTCGGCCATGGGTGACGAGCTTCTCGACAATGCGAGGGAGATTACCGATACCCATCAGGAACACCAACGTATCGAAACCCGTCGCAACCTTCTCCCAAGGGATCGTGGAATCCTCCTTCGAGGGGTCCTCGTGTCCCGTCAGGAACGCCACCGTGGAGGCGTAATCGCGGTGTGTGAGGGGAATGCCGGCATACGCCGGGACGGCGATGGCGGAGGTCACCCCCGGGACGACCTCGAAGGGAATGCCGGCCTGAAACAGCTCCTCGCCCTCTTCGCCGCCTCGCCCGAAGATGAACGGATCGCCTCCCTTCAGCCGCGCCACCACCTTTCCGCTGAGAGCCTTCTCGATCAGGAGGCGACCGATCTTCTCCTGTGAGGTCGGATCGGCCTCACCGCCCTTCTTGCCGACATAGATCAGCTCTGCGTCGGGTTTGGCATAGGAGAGCAGACGGGGATTGGCAAGGTAGTCGTAGACGACCACATCGGCCTGCTGGAGGCATCTGACACCGCGGAGGGTAAAGAGGCCGGGATCGCCCGGCCCTGCACCAATGAGATAGACCTTCCCGCTCATCCATGCCTCGCCAAGAGGTGAGGGTCGATCTCTCGCAGGATCTCCTCTGCGCCTGCTGCGAGCAGTTGTTCCGCCAAGGCGTGTCCCACCTCCTCAGGCGCGCCGGCGTCGCCCCGATGAACCTGCTTCACCATCCGCTTTCCGTCCAGGCTGGCGACCATCCCCGTGAGCCGCAGCGATTCTCCTTCGATCTGGCCGAAGGCGGCGATCGGGGTGACGCAGCTTCCGCCGAGGCGTCGAAGGAACGCCCGCTCGGCTGTGGTCGCCAACCGCGTCTCGCGATGATCGAGCCCATGAACAAGCGAGGCGACCCGCTGGTCGTCCTCCCGGATTTCGATTGCAAGGGCCCCCTGGCCGATCGCCGGCAGGCTCAGGTCCGGCTGGAGGCGTTCTGTAATCCGATCCTGCAAGCCAAGACGGATGAGGCCGGCAGCAGCCAGCACGACGGCGTCCAGTCCGAGCGTCTCGAGTTTCCTGAGGCGGGTCTCCACGTTGCCGCGGAGCGGGACGATCAGCAGGTCGGGTCGGCGATGCAGAAGCTGAACCTGTCTCCGGAGGCTGCTGGTCCCTATTCGCGACTCGGTGGGAAGCCCGGTGAATTGACGACCATCCCGGGCAACGAGCGCGTCCAGCGGGTCTTCGCGGACCATGACGGCGCCCACACGGAGGCCGGAAGGTAACGTGACCGGCAGATCCTTCAGGCTGTGGACCGCTAGGTCGATCTGATCCGCAAGGAGAGCGTCCTCGATCTCCTTGACAAACAGGCCCTTTCCGCCCACCTGCGCGAGCTGGACATCGAGGAGCTTGTCGCCAGAGGTCTTGATCGGGATGAGGGTGACCTCCAGATCCGGCCATCGGTTCCTGAGGGCCCGCGCGACCAGCTCCGCCTGGCGCATGGCGAGAGGGCTTCCTCGTGTCCCGAGCTTCAATACACCGCGCTCCACGCTATTGCCTCATCCTCTCCTGAGACCCGTTCGCTGCCATCTAGCCCGCACCTCGCACCTCGGACCCCGCACCCTTACAAGGGCGCAGCAAGCGGCGCCCCTACCCCGCACCCCGCACAGTATTTCAGTCATCCCTGATGGCGAAAAGCCTCCGCAACACGCTCACGTAGAGGTGGCCGTCCCTCAGGGCTGACTGTCGTTTCAGCTCCGTCATCGGGTCGTGGAGGATCTTGTTCACGATGGAGCTGGTGAGGAGCGAGATCGCCTGACGCTCCTCGGGGCTCAGGTCCTGCAGTTTTGCGAGAACCCTCTCGAGCTCCTCCTCGCGGATCGACTCCACCTTCCTGCGCATGGCGATAATCGTGGGGATGACCTTGAGGCTCTCGAGCCAGTGGGTAAACTGGGCAACCTCCCGGTCGATCAGCACCTCCGCCCGATCTGCCTCGCGCTGCCGTTCGCGAAGGTTGGCCTGCACCACCCCCTGAAGGTCGTCGAGATCATAGAGGTAGACGTTGTCGATCTCATTGGCCGCTGGATCGATATCCCTTGGAACTGCGATGTCGATCACGAAGATCGGCCGGTTGCGGCGCTGCAGAATAATCTCCTGGAGGTCCGTCTTGGAGAGAATCTGGTGGGGTGCCCCGGTCGAGCTGATGATGATGTCAGTCCGGACCATCTCCGCCCTGGCTGCGTCATAGTGGACCGCCCGCCCACTGAATCGCTCGGCCAGCTCCACAGCGCGGGTGATGTTCCGGTTGGCGACAATGACCGAGCCGACCCCTTCGGCCAGCAGATGCTTCGCGGATAGCTCCGACATCTTCCCGGCCCCGATCAGCATGACGGCGCGACCCTTGAGGTCGCCGAAGATTTTCTTGGCCAGCTCGATGGCAGCGGAGGAGACCGAGACGGCAGAGGTCGCGATCTCAGTCTCGGTCCGCACCCGTTTGGCCACGCGGAAGGCCCTTTCCATGAGGTTGTTCAGGATCAGGCCCGTGGCGTCCCGCTCCAGTGCGGTTCCGTACGCCGCCTTCACCTGGCCCAGGATCTGTGATTCGCCGACCACCATCGCGTCGAGGCTCGACGCGACGCGAAAGATGTGCCGGACGGCGTGGTCGGCTGTGAGCAGGTAAAGGGAAGATTCGAAGTCCTCCGGCGAGAGCTTGTTCCGTTCGGCCAGGTACTCGACGAGAAACCGCCGCGTGCCTTCCACCTCGTCTACGACGGCGTAGGTCTCAACCCGGTTGCAGGTCGAGAGCATCATCCGCTCAAGGATCTGCCCGCAGGCGCCAAGGCCCTCCAGCGCATCAGGCAGGTCCGACTCCGGGATGTGGAGCTTCTCCCTGAGTTCAAGTGGCGCTGTCTTGTGGCTCAGACCGAGGACAATGATATCCATGGCTTAACGAGTGCGTGGTGCGGAGTACAGGGTGCGAGGTGGAATGTTCCTCGGACCTCGCACCGTATTCATCGCACCTCGAACGTTCTTCAGAAGGCGTGGGTGCCTCGTATCAGGAGATTCGCCCCGAGGGACGCAAAGACGACGCCGCAAAATCCGATAATCGACAAGATGGCCGCTTTTCTGCCACGCCAGCCCCCTGCCAACCGACCGTGCAACAACGCGGCATAGAAGATCCAGGTCACGATCGACCAGATCTGCTTCCCGTCCCACGTCAGGAAAGAGCCCCATGTGGAATAGGCCAGGAGCGCGCCGCTAAGCAAGCCGAGGGTGAGGAGGGGGAAGCCAAGCGAGAGGGCGAGGTGGCAGAGGTCGTCAAGGAGGTTCAGAGAGGGCAGTCGATGATAGAGAACCCCCGGGTGTTTCGATTTGAGCTGCCGCTCTTGAAGCAGGTACATCAGCGCCCCGCAGCAGGCGAGGGCGAAGGCGGCGTTGCCGAGCAGCGTGAGGATCACGTGGGTCCAGACCCCGATGTTCTTCAACGGGGGGGACAGGCTCTCGATCGCTTTGGGGAGGGCGGCGGACGTCCCGAGCAGGAGGACAGCGAGAGGGATGACGAACGAGCCGATCACCTTGCTCTCGTACCGTACCTCCGTGAGAATATACACGGCAACTATCGCCCAGGCGTAATAGGAGAGCCATTCGGCAAGGTTGCCGGGCGGGTGGCCTTCCTGATAGAGGCGGATCGCCAGGGCCCCGGTGTGCAGGGCGAATCCGGTGCGGGCCAGGACACCCGCCGCCCTCAGGAGCTTTCCGTGGCTGACCCTCAGCGAGCCCAGATACCCGAGGCTCGCCGCAAGGTAGAGCAGCAGTGCGAGGTACGACAGGGTGAGTTGCATCGTGTTATCTGCCACCGATCCTGGCGTCTTCTTACGGGGCCCGCCGGCGCGGCCCGCCCTCGCGGAGACCCTTCACCTCCTCGACGAACTGGCTCACGTCCTTGAACTGGCGGTAGACCGAGGCGAAGCGGACGTAGGCCACCTCGTCGATATCGTGGAGCCGTTCCATGATCAGCTCACCGATCTCAGCGGCGGCAATCTCCCGTTCGACCTTCTCGGCGAGCCGGGCCTCGATCTCATCGACGATCTGTTCGAGCTGGGCGACGCTCACGGGCCGCTTCTGAGTGGCCTTGAGCAGCCCCGCCAGGATCTTGTGGCGGTCAAACGGCTCCCGACGTCCGTCGTGCTTCACCACCATAAAGTGGATCTCCTCGATCCGCTCGTAGGTGGTAAAGCGCCGCATGCAGTGCTGGCATTGCCGCCGCCGCCGGACGACCTCGCCTTCCTTGCCCTCGCGGGAATCGACGACCTTTTCCTTGAGGCTACCACAGTAGGGACACTTCACAGAGGAATCCCTCGGAGAGGCCTACTCCAGGTGGGGAGAGGAGAGGGCGAGTTGCTCCCGGTACAGGGGGAAGGAGCCGCACAACTCCTTCACCTGGGCCGCGACCTTCACCTGGATCGCGCCGTTCTCTACATCTGCGAGGACGCCGGCGATCAGGTCGGCAATCTGCCGCATCTCCCGTTCCCGCATGCCGCGGGTGGTCACGGCCGGCGTGCCAAGCCGGATGCCGGAGGTCACGGCCGGCTTCTCCTTGTCGAACGGGACGGCATTCTTATTGACCGTGATTCCCGAGCGATCCAGCGCGGTCTCGGCCGCCTTTCCAGTCAGCCCGCGCGATGTCAAATCGATGAGGACGAGGTGCGTATCGGTTCCGCCGGAGACCAGGCGAAGACCATGTCCTTGCAGCGCCTCCGCCAGCGCCTTCGCATTGGCGACGATCTGGCGCTGATAGGAGGCGAACTCCGGGGCGAGCGCCTCCTGAAACGCCACCGCCTTGGCGGCGATGATGTGCATGAGCGGGCCGCCCTGTATTCCGGGAAATATTTGCTTGTTCAGGACGGGGGCGTAGTCCGCCTTGCACATGATCATCCCGCCCCGCGGACCCCGAAGCGTCTTGTGGGTGGTGGTGGTGACGACCTCGGCGTGAGGGACGGGGCTCGGATGCAGCCCGGCCACGATCAGCCCGGCGATGTGGGCGATGTCGGCCATGAGGAGCGCGCCGGCCTCGCGGGCGATCTCGCCGAAGGTCGCGAAGTCGAAGATCCGGGGGTAGGCGCTGGCGCCGACCACAATCAGTTTGGGCCGATGCTCCTTGGCCAGACGCCGGAGGGCATCGAAGTCCACCTGCTCGGTCGTCCTGTCCACGCCGTACGGGATCACCTTGAAAAAGCGACCCGAGAAGTTGACCGGACTGCCGTGGGTGAGGTGCCCCCCGTGAGAGAGGTTCAATCCGAGGATCGTATCCCCCGGCTGAAGCAAGGCGAAGTAGACCGCCATGTTGGCCTGCGAGCCGGAGTGTGGCTGGACGTTGACGTGGTCGGCCCCGAAGAGTCGCTTCGCCCGTTCGATCGCGAGGGTTTCCGCCATGTCAACGAACTCGCACCCCCCATAGTAGCGCCGCCCCGGGTAGCCCTCGGCATACTTGTTGGTCAGGGTGGAGCCCGCCGCTTCCATCACCGCGGCGCTCACAAAGTTCTCCGAGGCGATGAGCTCCAGCTTGGTCGCCTGGCGTTCGGTCTCGAGCCGGATAACTTCAGCAATTTCTGGGTCTACATCGATGAGGCGCTTCACCCTGAGACTCCTTTCATGGGGGGTGGCAAGATGGGTTAAGTCAGCGGAAATGGTAATCCCGCACCCTTGCCTTGTCAAGGTAAAAGGGGGGGGGAACGTGTGGCCCGTCAAGGGCCTGTGGCGACGCGGACGATGGGGGGAATATTGGAATAGAGGATCGTGCCTGACGCCTCATGTGCCTTGTAGAGGGTAGGGGGCGGTGGTGGAGGGGGGGGAGGCGGCGGCGGCGACTCGGCAGCTCGCGACACTGCGCTGGCCACCTGGATCCTCGAAGGCTCTCCCCGCGTTCGCCGGTACAGGCTCAGGACCTTCCTGACGTACTCGCGGGTCTCTTGATAAGGAGGGACGCCCCCGTAACGGAGGACAGCGTTCTCCCCGGCGTTGTACGCGGCCAGCGCCAGCGTCAAGTCGCCCTGGAACTGGTCCAGGAGCTTCCGCAGATAGCGGACGCCGGCTCCGATGTTCTCGTGGGGGTCAAAGGCGTCCCCCACTGAAAGCCGCCAGATCGTGGCAGGCATGAGCTGCATCAATCCCTGCGCCCCCTTGCGAGAGACGGCCCGGTGATTGAAGTTGGATTCCGCCCTGATGACTGCCCTGATGAGGGCAGAGTCGATGCTGTGCTCGGCGGCGAATGCCTCGATCAACCCATCGATACTGGACGCCGTGAGGCGTGATGCGGAGGGCAGGACCCCCGGCTGGAGCAGCCGGTAGTCAGGTGTTGTCGGGGCATTGGTAAAGCGGGCGGCCCCGTTCTCGTCGATCCGATAATAGATCTCTGCCGGAGCCGGCCCTGCCCATATCAGGACAAAGCCAATCAGCGCCGTTGCGAGCAGCGTACTCTTCCCCACTCAATCTCCTGCTTCAGCCCCCACCGTTAAAGTCTCTACCATATAGCAGAGCCGACCGCCGGACGCAAGCAAAATCAGCCCGCCGGGCGGCTCAGAAACCCAATCCCGCCAGTAACGAGTTGGCGATCACCGTTCCGGAGTAGGCCAGCCTCCCTCACCGCGGGTCACTGGGACGTGATCCCGTCGCCAACGCTGATCCCAGCGCGCCCGCTTTTCAGGGCTGACGAACGTCTCCACGAAGAGGACCGCCTGCTCAAGCCAGTCCAGCTTCACCTCGGCGGGGAGATTCTTGAAGGCCCGTACCGTTTCGCGTGACGGTCGAAAGGTGTAGTCACCTGGAGGACCACTATCTCTTCTCATGACGCCTGTTCATCCCGCTCTAGATCTTCCAGCGCCTGAATATCTGCCAAGTCCTGTGGCCTTCCGGAAAGGGCTTTTAACTGCTTCAGATGAGAAATGGAAATCACGGGAATCTCGACACCGCGGGCTGTGAAGATCCGCTTATCTCGCTCTACGGCGGCAAAGTCGATGGGTTCATCAATGAATACATCGACCAGTTCCACCGGCCGTCGTGGATGGTAGAATGTGAAGACTTGCATTCCCCGCATTTCCTTCCACTCTGCCCGCATCTGCGGATCCGCAAACGCTTTCGCCCGAAGAGGAAGCTTCGGCTTGTAGCCGAGATCCTCCATGGCCTCGAGGAACGCATCGAGGTTTTCGGGGTCCAGCGCCACCAGCAGATCGAGATCGGCCGTGAACCGCACCACGCCGTGCAGCACAAGCGCGACTCCGTCTACCACGACGTAGCGGATTCTTGCAGCAGCCAGCCCCCTGAAAAGCTCCTCGTAGAGCATCTGTTCGCGAGCCTTCGGTCGTTGGGAAATGGGTCTGAATCCACTGCCACCGCATGAGGGGAGAGTAGGTCCGCCTCTGCAAACAACATCAGCCCCTAGGGAGGCTCAGAAACCCAATCCCGCCAGTAACCGCTCCGTCACGTAGAACAGCAGGACGCCGACGAAGACCATAACCGCCATCAGGATCCCCTTCTCGCGGTTCACCTCCGGGATGAGATCGGACGCAGCCACGTAAATCATCACCCCTGCGGACAACGCCAGCCGGTATCCGAGCAGCCCCTCGAGGAAGGAGGCGCAGAGCACGCCGAAGATGGTCGAGAGGCCGAGGGCAATCGACGACGCCATCGCCGCCCGACGATTCCTGCCCGAGGCCAGCATAATGGAGCCGATCGTGAACCCCTCGGGAATCTTGTGGAGGGCGACGGCGACGAAGATCAAGACCCCAAGCCCTGTCCCGACGTGGAAGCCTGACGCGATCGACACGCCGTCGAAGAAGGTATGGATCAGCAGGCCAGTGAGGGCAAAGAGGCTGACCGATGGCGCCAGAACAGCCTCCACGTGAGTTTCCTCACCGAAGTGGAAATGGGACGCGAGCGTGTGCTCAAAAAAATGGATCAGGAGGTAGCCGAGCAGGAGCAGAAGCGGGGCATGATTCGTGAGACGCACGCTTTCGGGCATCATGCCCAGGAACGCGGCCCCAAGCATAAAGCCGGCCCCCAGCGCGACGAAGTGCTTGAGCAGCGCCTCGTCCCATCGCCGTTTGATCGTCACCAGCAGCCCGCCCACCACGTTCGCGCAGGCGGCGGCGCCGCCGAACGCCAGGCTGATATAGAAGGAGTCCATTCGCGTCCCCGGGAATAGCGGTGAAAGCGTACCTTAGCCAATCGTCCATTTCTTGTCAAAGGATTTGTCGCCCTCCCCAGTGCGAGGGAGATTCGCTTTCCCTGGGGCGCGCCTGGAGGTATAATCGTGCCCGGCAGGGAGGCTGATCGCAAATATCCGAGGAGGCCGAATGCAGGAGTCAAGCGGCGAGCGTTTCGATGCGCTGGTGAAGATCATGGAGCGGCTCCGGGCGGATGGCGGATGCCCCTGGGACAGGGAGCAGACCCGGCAGACCCTGAAACCATTCCTCATCGAGGAGGCCTACGAGGTTGTTGAGGCCATCGACGAAGAGGATACCGAACAGCTCCTGGAGGAGCTGGGTGACCTGTTGTTCCAGGTGGTCTTTCACGCCCAGGTGGCGGCCGAGCGGGGCGAGTTCACCATCGGTCAGGTCCTCGCGGCGACGGCCGACAAGATGGTGCGCCGCCACCCCCATGTCTTCTCGGACGGCACGGCCTCGACGGCCGGTGAGGTCCTGGAACAGTGGGAGAAGCTGAAGCGCGAGGAGCGGGATGCCGTGGCAGCCGTCCCCGGCTCGGCCCTGGACGGCGTTCCCAAGGAGCTGCCTGCTTTACTCCAAGCTCAACGGCTTCAAGACAAGGCCTCGAGGGCCGGGTTCGACTGGCCTGAGATCTCGGGGGTGATCGCGAAGGTCCAAGAGGAGCTCGACGAGCTCAACGCCGCCATGCAGGCCGCCGCTCCGAATGAAATTGAGTTGGAACTCGGGGATCTGCTGTTCAGCCTGGTGAACCTGGCCAGATTCCTGAACCTCAGTGCCGAGGACGCCCTTCGCAAGACCATCGCACGATTCACTGGCAGGTTCCGCTACATGGAGCAGACCATCGAGCGAGGAGGGCGTCGGCTGAAGGAGGCGAGTCCGGAGGAAATGAACAGCCTGTGGGAAGAGGCGAAGGCCTCCGGGCGCCTGCCGCTCGCTTGACACCCTGATGGGCGTATGGAATACTGGCCGCGACTTCCCATCGCCGCGCACCCTCCAGCCAGGTTATTTAGATGATCACGGGAACACGCGGGGACGAGGAGTCCCTCCGCCTACCTTGAACAATCTCTCAGTTCTGACAATATGGCAGGCTAGAGTCCTGAGTCGGACATTTGCACAATAGAATTCCCTCTCCCCCATTTGGGGGAGAGGACAAAGGTGAGGGGGCGTTCGGACCGCAGATACCCTCACCCGAACCCTCTCCCAGAGGGAGAGGGGAAAAGAGGGTTTGGATGGCGGGCGGAAGTAGTCGACGAATGTCCGGTTTGGGACACTAGATGTCGGTATTGATGATCTTCGTGGACGGCGTCGGCATCGGTGATGACAACCCGGCTGTCAACCCTTTCGCCCGCGCTCGAACCAGGCATCTCGTCGCTGCGTCCGGGGTTCCGGATCGGCCTGAGCTGCGCGCAGGAGTCCTGGTCGTGCCGACCGATGCGACGCTGGGGGTAGATGGCCTGCCACAGAGCGCCTCCGGGCAGACGACGCTGTTGACCGGGATCAACGCCGCCCGTCAGGTGGGACGCCACGTACACGGGTTCTGCACCAAGGCCTTGGCGGGGATCCTCGATGGCGCATCGCTGTTCGCGCGCGTCAGGAGGGAAGGCGGGCGGGTCACCTTTGCCAATGCTTATACCCCGGAGTTCTTCCGTGGAGAGCGTCGCTTCCTGTCGGTCACGACCGTCGCGATGAAGCAGGCCGGGCTCCCGTTCAGGGATCTCGACGATCTGGCGAGGGGGGAGGCGGTCTTTCATGACATCACCAATCGTGACGTGCGTGAACGCGGGTATCATGTCCCGGAAGTTCATCCAGAGGAAGCGGGCCGGCGACTTGCCCGCCTGGCCCTCTCCCATGACTTCACCATGTACGAGCACTTTCAAACCGATCAGGCAGGGCACGCCCGCGACATGGACAGGGCGGTGCTCCTCCTTGAGCAGCTTGATCTCCTGTTGGATGGCGTGCTGGGTGCCTCCGATCCCGATGAGTTGCTCGTCGTGATGACCAGCGATCACGGCAACGTGGAGGATCTGACCACCCGGACCCACACAAAGAACCCTGTGCCGACGATGCTGTGGGGGACAGGCCGCGAGGCGGTGGCGCGCGAGATACGAACGCTGGCCGACGTCGCGCCGGCGCTGCTGCGATACCTTCGCAAGCGCGGGGCCATCAATGGAGCGGACCATGCGTGAGCCGGTCAGCTCTTCGATGCGATGGTCCATCGCCTTTCTGGGGCTTGCGGCGGTTGCCTTGCTGTGGCCCGTCGTGATCTCGGCGGGTTCAGAGGGTGGCGCACGTCCGGTGCTGGTGATCCGGGTGGAAGGGGTGATCGCCCCAAGTTCCGCCGACTATATCATCTCGGCGATCAAGCGGGCGGATCGCGAGCTGGCGCAGGCGCTCGTTATCGAGCTGGACACCCCGGGGGGCCTTGACCTCTCAATGCGTTCCATCATCAAGGAGATGCTGTCGGCCGAGCGACCGACCGTGGTCTACGTCTCGCCCAGTGGGGCTCGCGCGGCATCGGCGGGCGCCTTCATCACCTTGGCGGCCCACGTGGCCGGCATGGCGCCGGGAACGAATATCGGCGCGGCCCACCCGGTGAACATGGGGGGCCAGATGGACAAGGAGATGAACAAGAAGGTGACCAATGACGCCGCCGCGTACATCCGGACCATCGCCGAGCGGCGCGGCCGCAACGTCCAGTGGGCCGAGGACGCGGTGCGCAAGAGCGTCTCAGCGACCGAGAAAGAGGCGCTGAAGCTCAAGGTCATCGATCTCGTATCGGAGAAGCTGGACGATCTGCTTGCGGCCATTGACGGACTGGCCGTCACGACTGCGACCGGGAAGGTCACCCTCCGCACCAAAGGGGCGGAGGTGAAGCGGATCGAGATGGGCCTCCGGGACAAGGTCCTGAAGGTGATTTCCGATCCGACCATCGCCTACATGCTCATGATGCTGGGGCTGGCTGGACTCTACTTTGAGCTCTCGACCCCTGGGGCGATCCTGCCCGGGATCCTGGGTGGCATCTGTCTGATCCTGGCCTTCTACGCCTTTCAGACCCTTCCCATCAATTACGCGGGGCTCCTTCTCATCCTCCTGGCAGTCATCTTGTTCATCGCCGAGGTCAAGGTCGCGTCGCATGGCCTGCTTGCAGCCGGCGGGATTACGGCCATGATCCTTGGCTCCCTCATGCTGATCAAGAGCTCCGAGCCGTTCATGCGGATCTCTCTGGCAGCGATCCTGGCGACCACAGGGGCGACGGCCGCATTCTTCATCTTCATGGTTACGATGGCCCTCAGGACACAGCGGCAGAAGACGACCACCGGGGTGGAAGGGCTGATCGGGCAGGTCGGGACGGCTCGGACGCCGCTGCGACCGGAAGGCAGCATCTTCGTCGGTGGAGAGCTCTGGTCGGCCCGATGTGAGGGGGGCGCGGAAACCGGCGACAAGGTGCGGGTCCAGGCGGTGAAGGGGCTCACGCTGATCGTCGGCAAAGAGGCGGTGGCGGTCGAGGCTCACGCGGCACCAACACAGGACAGATCAGGGAGGTAGGCATGCAGATCCTGGATATTTTCTCCGTCTTCCAAGTGATCCCGATGATCTTCATCATCATCGCGGCCGTGTATATCCTTGCCACCTCGGCCCGCATCCTCCGCGAGTATGAGCGGGCTGTGATCTTCCGCCTGGGCCGCGTCGCGAAGGCGATCATCAACGTCGGCGGCGAGGGCAACGGGCCAGGGCTGATCATCCTGATCCCTCTCCTCGATCGAATGGTGAAGGTGAGCCTGCGAACCGTCACGATGGACGTTCCCCCCCAGGACGTGATCACCAAGGATAACGTGTCGTTGAAGGTCAACGCCGTTATCTACTTTCGGGTCATCGACCCGAACCGCGCCATCATCCAGGTCGAAGATTACCTCTTCGCCACCTCGCAGATCGCGCAGACGACCCTCAGGAGCGTCCTCGGCCAGTCGGAGCTGGACGAGTTGCTGGCCGAGCGAGACCGGATCAATCAACGACTCCAGCAGATCATTGACGAACACACCGACCCCTGGGGGGTCAAGGTCGCGGCGGTGGAGGTCAAGCTGGTGGACCTGCCGCAGGAGATGCAGCGCGCCATGGCCAAGCAGGCAGAGGCGGAGCGCGAGAAGCGGGCGAAGATCATCCACGCCGAGGGCGAGCTACAGGCCTCCGAAAAGCTGGCGCAGGCCGGCAGGATCATGGCGGCGGAGCCGGTCACGATCCAACTGCGATACTTGCAGACGCTGACCGAGATCGGATTGGAGAAGAACTCGACGATCATCTTCCCAATCCCCATTGACATACTGAAGACCTTCATGGTAGATAAAAAAAGTAGCGCACCTTGACAAGGGAGGGCCGTGTGATGCGGACATATCTGGTAGTTGCTCTGCTGATGACCACTGTAGTGTTCGCCGGTTGCGCCACTACCGAAGAATCCTCTGGGACCGGCGGAAAAGACTCTCCGCCACCCGCCGTCAAGCCCTACGAATAGGCAGCTCCACCCTTGGGGACTTGTAGGGGCGCTGCTTGCTGCGCCCACCTTGGACAGGGCAAGCCCTGCCCCTACAGTCTCGTTCTTCCTTCCGAATTCCGGAGTCCGCAATCCCCCGTCGGATTGCCCCGCACCCCTCGCGTGCTCGCAATGACAGACAAATGGAAGGGTCAGCTTCTCTATCTCTGTTCTCGGGTTGAGAAACCCGCTGGACACCCGGCGAGCCGCTCGTGTATCCTTACGCCGTGGAGAATACGCGCGAACGGCTTCTGGAATTGCTTGTCCGGCACTCGTTCCAACAGAACGCTGACCCGGTCTTCACCCTGGCTTCCGGCCGGAAGAGCCGGTACTATATCAACTGCAAGAAGACGACCTTCATGCCGGAGGCCATGCCACTTCTGGGGGGCCTCTTTTTCGAGCGGATCAAAGCAGGAGAGCGAAGGGGGAATGAGCGGATCGACGCGGTCGGAGGGCTGACCCTTGGCGCAGACCCGATCGCGTACGCGATCGCCTATCACAGTGCCCTTCAGGGGATGCCGATCCAGGCCTTCAGCGTCCGGAAAGAGCCAAAGGGTCATGGGGCGCAGAAGTGGGTGGAGGGGTTCGAACAGCCGGGCGCGCGCGTGGCCATCGTCGAGGACGTCGTCACCACCGGCGTCTCGACCCTCAGGGCGATCGAGGGCGCGCTCAATGCAGGGTTTCGGATTCAGGCGGTGCTGGCCCTCGTGGACCGGCAGGAGGGGGGCCTGGAAGAGTTACGAAAGAAGGGGTATGAGCTCGAGTCGATCTACACCACCGAGAATTTGATGCGCGCCGCGGGGAAGTCAAGGTGACGTCGCCTTGAAAAAGATCAGCGCCCCATATCGAACGTCCAGCAGAGCGCGCGGCGAGCAGTGCGAGTTGACATGCAAAGTTCTGTGTTCCTGAACGAGATGTCTCGCGGGATCGTGTACGCCGTCGCCGTCTTCAGTGTCGGCGTCTTTCTCATTCGCCTCGCCACCCGCCGGCCACCCTTGAGGCACCTCACAAACCCCCTCTATCTCCTGGCCTTCAGCGCGGGGGCGGCAGTCTTCTTGCGCACCAATCCCACCCTCGCCAGTCCAGCAGTGGCGCGGTACTATCATGCCCTGTTACTCTTCTCGATGGCGTATCTCGCCATCAAGCTGGGCGATCTCCTGTTGGTGGACTTCTTTATCGCCAGAAGGCGGAAGTTCCTCCCTCCGTCGATCCTCCGGGAACTGATCTCCGTCATTCTGTACTGTGTTGCCCTCCTGATCATCATGGCGACAGTGCTCCACATCAACCTGATGCCGCTGTTGGCGACATCAGCGGTCCTGTCGTTGGTGGCTGGTCTTGCCCTTCAAGAGACGCTTTCGAACTTCTTTGCCGGCGTCACGCTTGCGACCGAGCGTCCGTTCACGCCAGGGGAATGGGTCCGGGTGGGACAACATGTGGGCCAGGTGATGGAGATGGGCTGGCGTGCAGTCAAGATCGAACTCTACGAGGAAGATGATTACCTGATCGTCCCCAACAGCGTCCTGGCCAAAGAGCAGGTCATCAACTACTCCCGGCCAGAGCCCATCAACGGTCAGGAGGTGCGCATCGGTGCACATTACCGACTTCCCCCCAGCAAGGTGATCACTGCGCTTCTGGAGGCCGCCCAGGGAGTGGGGGGTGTGGAAGAAAAGCCGGCGCCGACCGCTCGGGTCCTCAAGTTCGGGGACTCCTCAATCGAGTATAGACTCCGCTACTGGATCTTGGATTTTGAGAAGTCCAGTAAGATCGAGGGCGCGGTATTGGCAAGCATCTGGTACGCCTTCAAGCGGCATGGACTCGAGATCCCGTTCCCCATCCGCACCGTGCATATGCATACGGTCACCGAGGACACCGAGCGAGCCATGCAGGCCGGGGAAGTCGTCGAACGCCTCGCCCTTCTCCGGGAGGTGGATTTCCTCAAGCCGTTGACACCCGACGCGTTGACTCAAGTGGCCAACTCCCTCCGCCCTCTCCTGTTCGAAGCGGGCCGGATGGTGGTCCGCCAAGGCGACGAAGGGGATACCTTCTTTCTCGTCTCTCGTGGGCGGGTGGGGGTCTGGGTAGGAGACACGGAAATTGACGCGCAACCGGTGGCGACTCTCGGTCGAGGTCAGTGCTTCGGGGAGATGTCGCTCCTGACCGGGGCCCGCAGAACGGCTACGGTCCGGGCCCTTGAAGACACCGAGCTACTCCTTCTGGGCAAAGCGGATTTCCGGGACATCCTGTTGGCCGATCCGATGGTGGTAGAGTCGCTCAGCCAGATCCTGAGCAAGCGCCAAAAGGAACAGGAGGCCGTTGTGGCCAGGGAGCGAAGCACCGTCCGTCATCGACCCGAAGCAGACCCCGCCGGTCAACTCCTCGGCCTCATCAAGTCCTTCTTCGGCATCTGATGCACACGCGTTTACTAGAGTGTCATTGCGAGGCCCCGACACGTCGGGGCCGAAGCAATCTCGCCCTAGACAATCGTCTCGCTTTCCGCTAAGCTTGGCTTCCTGCCACTTCTCCGTTATCAGACATGGGGGGTTAGCTCAGTTGGGAGAGCGCGGCGTTCGCAACGCCGAGGTCGGGGGTTCGAATCCCCTACCCTCCACCAATTTGAATTTTTGCGGCGATGGGCCAGAAGGGGCCAGGGCCGACGCTTCCATGTCCAGCTCTCGATAGGTCCAGCGGCGGTCTTTGAAGATGAGGGTGACGCGGTCGGGGAACAAGAAGGCCGACAGCTCCAGCGGCCGGGCGACGTTCATCGGCAGACCTCGCTCAAGCGTGCGCGATGTTTTCTCTGATCAACGAGCGGAGGAAATGATACATGGCAAACGCCTCCAGCGCAAAAGGCGGAAACCCGAGGTAGCCCAGGAGCGGCATCTCAAACAGCTTCACGCCCTCCCCATAGGGCACCGTGTATGTCCACTTCGCGAGCGCCCAGTAGTTCCAGAACTCCCAAAGCAATCCGCAAACCAGACCGCTCGTGAGGAGTGAGGCAAGGGTCCGGTAGTCGCCCCCTTCGATCTCCCGGAGCCACGAAGGGGCCCCGCGCCGGTAGTTGATCGGCTCCAGCAGGAGCGCGTAGCCCACCCACACCAGCGGAACGAGCCACGCCGAGACCACCAGGAGCGGCAGAGTCACCGACACCGCTCCCGCCGCGATCAGGACGTGCCGCTGCCCTTCCGAGAGGCGGAATGGCCGCCGACCCATGAGCCCCCTAAACAGGCTGGCCCTGAATAGCTCCGAGGTCAGGAAGAGGGCGGGAAAGATTGTCGCGAAGGCCCAGTCGTAGCCCAGCCGACGAAGAAACAGGTTCGGCTCAAGGTTATGGTACTGCCACCAGAGCCCTCGGAGGTCTTCTCCGCCCCGCCAAAAACGTGGGGCGTTGTAAAGCTCGAAGAGCCACCAGCATCCCACCGACGCGAGACACACCAGGGAAAACTCGACGCGCCGTGTTGTCAGGAAAGACTCCCCGGTCCGCGCTGCCACGAGCCCATCGACGAAGAGGATATACCCCGTCCAGACAATGGGAGTGAACCACTCCCCTGTCAAATGGTGTCCCCAAAAGAGCAGCGCCTCAGCGGCCGCGATGACAGCCAGACCGACACACCCGTGGACCGGCACGCCGCTACGCTTTCAAAAGCCCGCGCACCTCATCGACGACAGTCTGCCGCCACTTGAGGGCTTTTTCGGCGGGGAGCGCCCTTCGGACCGCAAGCATCTTCGCCTCGATTTGTTCGGTGACCTTTGGCGGCCGCTTGATGAAGCGCGTCACCTCGTTCATCTGCTCGTCGAAGAACGCGAAGACCGGGATCGACCGGTAGATTCCCTGGTTCAGGTACTGGTCCATGAGATCCGGGTTCTTGTCTCGGAGGAACACGCGCATCTCGATGCCGGGAACACCTTCCGTCAGGCAGATGGATGCCTGGTTTGTGGAGACCTGTGGGGTACGGGAGCGGGAGATTGCAAGCAGCATGATACGGAGCGTGGCGACGTGGCGGGCTGCTTGCCCAAGGTGCAGGGCCAGGCCGCCCTTCGACAAGCTCGGCGTGGCCGAACCCGAGACAGACGATGATTCATTGACGTTCAAAATAGGTTCGAACTTGGTGTGAAACACTCCACCAATTCCTGCCGTTTCACCGAAGGTAAGACACCCGCCGCAATAGTATACCAGGATCTCTCACGGCGCCTTCCCTGATCTTGGCCTTTTTCATCCCTTGCGGCTTGTCCATTCAGCCCAATCATAGCAGGGCCAGTGCAAATTGGGGGTTCTAATCCTCACTCCTCCAAGGGGAGAATGTAAGGTCGCCTCGGTGGACCTCGGTGACTAGAGTTATTGAAAACGCTCGACATCCCCAGGGGGGCCGTGAAATGCCGCCCGCGCCGGAGAGAAAATAGGCTGCACGACACCGCAGTGTTTGAGGTTTGCGAGCAAAAGCGCCACCGTGATGACCTATGAGCAGTACTATCGCCGCGAAGAGGTGTGCGGTATCTGTCCCACCACCACGCCAAAACCCTTTGTGTACCTCTGCCTGCCCGCGTCTCGATACGTCGAGTACACGTCAAAACTGCTCGCCAATCCTGCAGAGGCGGCCTATGTCGTTCCGCGCATGTCCGCGTGGAGGAGGAGCCACTTCAAGCGTCCGCTCGCCCGTGTGCCGAACGAAGATATGGTCTACAGATTCCAGCTTTCGCGGGTGCTGCCGGCATCGGCTGATATTCCGGCCTTCATCGCGTTGAATCGCACGCTCTACGAGCGGGCGCGCGATATGGGCGGAACACGACTGACGTCGAGCGCGATCCCGATGTCGCAGGCCGATTGGATCCGGCACTATGGACCAGCCTGGGAACCGTTCCGAGCCGCGAAGCAGCGGTACGATCCGAAAAATGTGCTGACACCAGGACACAACATGTTTCCTGGCTACGCCCCATCGAAGGCCCCAGAGTGAACGGAATGTGTAAAGGAACTTGAGAGTCATCGCGCTAGCGTAGTACAGCATTTCATAAATACGCTTACGAATCCGCTCGCCCTGAGGAGGCCTGGAAGGCCGTCTCGAAGGGAGAGGCGGTAGTCGATTCTCCAGAAGAATACGTCGCCATACTTATGAAACACAGCACTAAGCATTCACACATCAGGGCCGGTTAGCGTCACAGATTCGATTCGATCTCCCAGTTGAACGATTATGGCCATTCCGTGATAATGAGCGATCGGGTTTCGCAGCCCCAAAAAAGGGGGCTGCCAAAAGACTGCGGACGCTTATATGAGGTAAGTGCTCGCGGTTTTTTGTGCGAAGGCCCCGGGCATTGAGCCGTGAAGGAAGCGCCTTGGCGACGAGGGAGCGCTGTCTGCGACGTATATGGGAGGACATACGGTTGCACGCGGGTCGCGTCGGATAGGCGACGTTATGACAAATCGGGCCTTAATACGAGCTATCTGCCCGGCAAAGATCGATCCTGAGGAGTTCCACCTGGAGGGAACGATCCACGGGCGGCTGGCGACCCTGGTGAAGCGGCTGGGTGTGCTCGCGCTCTTCGTGGGCATCGGCTGGGCGTGCGAGGTTCAGGCCGGCTGCCGTGTGGTCTGCACGCCCTCGGCGAGCTGCGACCAAGCTACCGAGAACGAACGCTGGCGATGCAGCAGGAGCAACACCCCTTCCTGCAAGACGGTTTGCTCCGACTCCCACGGTGCCATCGCCTATTCCCGCCAGACCGGCGCGTGGGGCTATTCATACGACCACGACAGCCAAGCCCGCGCGAGCCGGAAGGCGCTGGGCTATTGCGAGCGCCGCGCGCCCGACTGCCGCGTCGTGGTGAACGTCGTGGACCAGTGCGCCGCCATCGCGGAAACGACGCGGAGAGACGTCAGCCCCGGTCTCGGCGGGACCAGGAAGGAAGCCGAGGACCGCAGCCTGGCCGCTTGCCGCGCCGCTACCGGAAAGGCATGCACGGTGGCCGCCTGGGTGTGCTCCAAGTAGGGGGCCGAGGGGCCCCACCCGACGGGCCGCGGCTCGGCCGGCGATCGAGCCACCAAATGCCGGCCGTCGGCCATGCCGAGGGCGTGCGCCTCAGCCCGGCCGGCGCCTTCACCACCTCGCGTAGGCTGCGGTTGAGCGGCTTATCGCGACCTCATTGGAATGATTTGAACAATGAATTTCCGCTTGGATCGAACCCGCGGCAGCGTGGGCGCGCTTCCCCTCGGCGAGACCCGACCCACGACAAACCACGGGGCAACGCCGATCGCACACCTCCGCTGCGAGCGCTTGACAGGCGCGTTGTCTGCGCCGTACAGGGGGGGGACATACGGTTGCACACGGGTCGCGTTGGATAGGCGACGTTATGACAAATCGGGCCTTAATACGAGCTATCCACTTAGGGGGCAGTAGGCCGCTGGGTATGTGATTCCGATCGTCGCCCCGTCAGGGAAACAGGCCAGGATCCTGTTGAGCCCGGTGTCGCCTGCTCGAAGCGATCATCTGGAGGCCCCCTGGGAGCCGCACGTGAGGCGCCAGAGTGTAGGTGAGTGGTGCTCGCGGGAACCGTGTCTGCCACCGAGTGGGGTCTAGATTGCACCCCCGTAATGTGCGCTTCGTAGCCCTCTCCTCAAGGAGCCGCCCCCTCATCTCAACGGACAGCTCCCTCCTGACATCCAGATAGCACAGCCTATCTAATGGTGCGCCAGCCCTCACCCTACACCACCTCCAAGTCCGCATGCCGAATGACGGGTGGGGTCGCGATTCCATGGGCATGGGGCTCGTGAGAACTGAGGATCTTGGCGAGACCAGTTCTACAATGTCGAGGCTATTTGACGAGTGCTCCCCAGAACCCATTTCCACAGATCAATCCGGATAGCCAAGAAAAGGCTTGACACCGGCAGCGGCTGGTGTATATTACTCGACTAATAAGATAGACTTAGTGGACTACACGATAAAATGCTGTCAAAGAAAGCCAAATATGCCTTAAGGGCGCTGTTATTGCTGGCCAAGGAGCATGGTCGCGGGCCAGTTCTCATCTCTGATCTCGCACACAGAGAGAGCATTCCAAAGAAATTCCTTGAGCTCATCCTGCTTGACTTAAAGAACCAGGGCGTCTTGCAGAGCAAGAAGGGAAAAGGGGGCGGCTATTTTCTGGGAAGACCGCCAGAAAAGATCACCTTGGGTCATGTCATTCGGGCGCTCGACGGTCCCCTCGCGCCGCTTCCCTGTGCGAGCCAGACGGCCTACCTGAAGTGCGAGGAATGCAAGGACGAGGCGACATGCGGCATCAGGATCGTCATGAGAGAGGTCCGTGATGCGACGGCGAGAATCTTAGACAGCACGAGCCTGATGGATGTTCTGGGCCGGGTTAATAGGGTCATGAAGGCGGAGAAAGAAAAGCTAGCCTACTCGATCTGATTTTTTGTCTTAATTAGACTATTCATTCCATAGGATAACTGGAGTAACTGTAACTATCATAATCGACAATGTTCTTTCAGCAAGTTGAAGGAGACTCAAATGCCACTGAAGAGACTCATTTGTTTCCTGACGATTGGCGCCCTGATCGCGGGGCCGGCTTTTCCTGCCCTGGCAAAAGAGATTACGCTGCTGAACGTCTCCTACGACCCGACGCGGGAGCTTTATCAGGAGTTCAACGCTGCGTTTGCGAAGCACTGGCTGGCGAAGACCGGCGAGAAAGTGACCATCAGGCAATCCCACGGAGGATCGAGCAAGCAGGCCCGAGCTGTCATTGACGGTCTGGAGGCGGATGTGGTGACGTTAGCGTTGGCCTATGATATCGACGCGATCGCGGAAAAGGCCAAGCTGATCCCCAGGAACTGGCAGGCGCGCCTGCCCCACAGCAGTGCGCCTTATACGTCGACCATCGCGTTTCTCGTGCGCAAAGGCAACCCGAAGGGGATCAAGGACTGGGACGATCTCGTCAAACCCGGGGTGTCGGTGATCACGCCCAATCCCAAGACTTCCGGCAGCGCGCGCTGGAACTACCTTGGCGCTTGGGGCTACGCTTTACTGAAATCGGGCCGCGACGAAGCCAAGGCCAGGGGTTTTGTCACCCAACTCTACAAGAACGTACCGGTGCTCGATTCCGGCGCGCGCGGCGCCACCACCACCTTTGTCGAACGCGGCATCGGCGACGTGCTTATCAACTGGGAGAACGAAATTCTGCTGGGTGGCAAAGAACTGGGGAACGACAAGTTCGCTATCGTCGTGCCGCCGACCAGCATCCTTGCCGAGCCCACGGTAAGCCTGGTGGACAAGGTGGTAGATAAGCGCGGCACCCGGGCCGTCGCCCAGGCCTACCTGAAGTACCTCTATTCCCCTGAGGGTCAGGAGATTGCGGCCAAGCACTACTATCGACCGGTGGACCGTAAGACCGCGGCAAAATATGCCGCCCAGTTTCCTAAGGTGAAGCTATTCACGCTCGGGGAGATTGTAGGCGACTGGCAAAAAATCAATAAAGTCCACTTCGCGGACGGCGGCATGTTCGACCAGATCTACCAGCCCGGCAGGTAAATGGTGTGAGTCTGAGTCAATGACGAAAGAGAAAAAGTAATGGCTCTATCTCTGAAACAGCGCAGCGTCCTGCCGGGCTTCGGGCTGACGATGGGCTTTACCCTGCTGTACCTCAGCTTGATCGTCCTGATCCCGCTCTCCGCGACCTTCCTGAAGACCGCTGCCATGAGTTGGAGCCAGTTCTGGAATACAGTCACCGAACCCAGAGCGCTGGCCTCGTACCGGCTCAGTTTCGGCGCATCGCTGATCGGGGCAGCGATCAATATGGTCTTTGGTATGCTGGCCGCCTGGGTGCTCGTGCGCTACAGCTTTCCGGGCAAGCGGGTTGTTGACGCGATGGTGGACCTGCCCTTTGCCTTGCCCACTGCCGTCGCGGGAATCACCCTCACCGCCGTCTTCGCGCGAAACGGATGGATCGGCAGCTACCTCGAGCCACGCGGGATCAAGGTCGCCTTCACCCCGCTTGGCGTCGTCGTCGCGCTCACGTTCATCGGGTTGCCTTTTGTGGTCCGAACCGTTCAACCGGTGTTGCAGGACCTGGACGCGGAGATCGAGGAGGCGGCGGCCAGTTTGGGCGCAAGTCGATGGCAGACCGTGACCCGGGTGATCCTGCCGGCCCTCTTGCCGGCCTTACTGACCGGCTTTGCTCTGGCATTCGCCAGGGCGGTGGGCGAGTACGGCTCGGTCATTTTCATCTCGGGTAACATGCCCATGCGCACAGAGATCACCCCGCTTTTGATCGTCACCAAGCTGGAGCAATACGACTACGCCGCCGCCACCGCGATCGGGGTGGTCATGCTCGTGATGTCGTTTGCGCTGCTCTTCATCATCAATCTGCTGCAGTGGTGGAGTCGCAGGCGCTACGCCTGAGGACGATCTCGCAACGGAGCGGGAGGGGTGAGCTGCCCGCGGGGGCGTGAGCGTCTCGGGGCGGCGAACAGAGCACGGAGGGACACGTATGGCGGGGACTGTCGCGCTAAGCGTTGCCGCAACATCGATCACTCGAACCCGAGCGACGACCGAGCCGGCGCTCGTCCGGTGGACCTTGATCGGTGTGGTGTTGGTGTTCCTCGGGCTGTTCCTGGCGGTACCGCTTGCCGCCGTGTTCTCCGAGGCCTTGGGGAAGGGCGTCGCAGCGTACTTTGCCGCCTTCCGCGAGCCTGACGCATTGGCTGCCATCCGGCTCACGCTGTTGACCGCGGCGATCGCCGTGCCAGTGAACCTCTTGTTTGGCGTGGCCGCGGCCTGGGCGATCGCCAAGTTCGAGTTCGTCGGCAAGAACCTGTTGATCACGTTGATCGATCTGCCCTTTTCCGTTTCCCCGGTCGTGTCGGGGCTGATCTATGTGTTGCTGTTCGGTTTGCAAGGCTGGTTGGGCCCCTGGCTTGCCGAGCACGACATCAAGATCATCTTCGCGGTGCCGGGCATCGTGCTGGCTACAATCTTCGTGACCTTCCCTTTCGTGGCGCGCGAGCTGATTCCCCTCATGCAGGCCCAGGGCACCGAAGAGGAAGAGGCCGCACGTGTGCTTGGCGCCGGCGGATGGCAAACGTTCTGGCGCATCACGCTGCCCAACATCAAATGGGGTCTGCTGTACGGGGTGATCCTGTGCAATGCACGGGCGATGGGCGAGTTCGGCGCCGTATCGGTAGTCTCGGGCCATGTGCGTGGGCTCACAAATACCGTACCGCTGCACGTCGAGATCCTCTACAACGAGTACAACTCCACGGCTGCCTTTGCCGTGGCCTCGTTGCTGGCGATGCTGGCGTTGGTCACACTGGCCGCCAAGAGCATCGTAGAGTGGAAATCTCAACGACAAATGGCAGCCGGTAAGAGAACTGCTGCTGAAGGAAAAGTAAGATGAGCATCGAGGTCCGTCATATCACCAAGACCTTCGGCGATTTTACCGCCCTAAAAGAGGTCAGCCTCGAGATACCGACGGGCGAGTTGATCGCCTTGCTTGGGCCATCAGGATCGGGCAAGACCACGTTGTTAAGGGTCATTGCGGGCCTGGAGGTCGCTGATCCCGGCAGCGGCGCCATTCTTTTTGACGGCGAGGACGCAACGAGTCGGAGCTCCCGTGATCGGCAGGTTGGCTTTGTGTTCCAACATTACGCATTGTTCCGGCATATGACCATCTTCGAGAACGTCGCCTTCGGCCTCAGGGTCCGGCCCCGCAAGGTGCGGCCGTCTGAGAGCGAGATTCGCGAACGGGTCTCCGCGTTACTCAAGCTCGTGCAACTGGATTGGCTGGCGGCACGCTATCCATCCCAGCTCTCCGGCGGCCAGCGCCAGCGCGTCGCCCTGGCGCGGGCGCTGGCGGTCGAGCCTAAGGTGTTGCTGCTGGATGAGCCATTCGGCTCGCTGGATGCGAAGGTTCGGAAGGAACTGCGGCGGTGGCTCCGGCGCCTTCACGACGAGCTTCACGTCACCAGCGTCTTCGTGACGCACGACCAGGAGGAAGCCTTGGAGGTGGCCGACCGCGTGGTGGTGATGAACGAGGGGCGGGTGGAGCAGGTTGGGACGCCGGATCAGGTTTATCACCACCCGGCCAACCCCTTCGTCTACAATTTCCTCGGCAACGTGAATCTCTTCAATGGGCGAGTCGAAGGGGGTAAGGTCCATATCGGCGATATGGCGATGGAGCTCCCGGAGCAAATGCGGCCGGATGCCGAGACCGCAGTTGTCTATGTCCGCCCGCACCTGTTGGAGATCGACCATCAGCCGACGAATACGAATCATTTCCGCGCCAGGGTGGAACACATCAACCCGGCAGGGCCCCTCGTGAAGGTGGAGTTAATCAGCGAATGGGGCGACCCCGTTCAGGTAGAGATCTCTCAGGAGCGTTACCGAGACCTCCGACTGAAAAAGGATGCGGAAGTCTTTGTCACTCCTAAGGAGAAGAAGATCTTTGTCGAGAAATACTCCATCTAGTGCCGTTCCAACTAACTTCGCCTAGCATCGTTGCTGTCCCCGGCGCGCTCCCTGCGACGTACCTGACGCTGTACGCCGGGTACCCGCGGAGTGGGTGCGGCTCCGGGGCCAGCGCCTTGCTATGCTCGTTTCTTGGCCCGGCATACTGCGCCCCAACTTAGGGCAAAATAGTTGGAGGAGCACTAGGCCTAAGGATTGTGACATGACCTTTGTGGGCCATCCACTTGGGCCACTCAAGTTCAGCGGGGCGCGCTGGCGCGTCTGAGGATTTTACAAAGGCATTTGCGTTGTGTTACGCTCTGCGCCGACGCGTTGGAGAGAATAGGAAGCGGCGATGAGCGAGGAAGCGAAACAAACCATTGAGCTGACCTGCCCCTCCTGCCAGGCGAAGCTGACCGTTGACCCCGCCCTTGGGGCGGTCTTACACCATGAGCTGCCGCCAAAGGCGGCGTCGGTGACCGATCTGAAGGCCGCAGCCGAGGAGTTGAAGGGCGAGGCAGGCAGGCGCGAGGCTCGGTTCAAGGAATCGATGGAAGCGGAGAAGGAAAAGGCCAAGCTCCTTGAGCGGAAATTCAAAGAGCTGCTCAAGAAGGCCAAAGACGAACCGATCGCCAAACCCACTCGCGACATCGACCTCGACTAGCACGCCCATGGAAAAGCATGCGCCGGTGGCGCATCCGATCGAGACGCTCCTTCAGCGCCGGTGGAGCCCGAGGGCGTTCGACCCCAGGCCGGTCGAGCGAGCGGTCCTGCTCAGGCTTCTTGAGGCGGCCCGATGGGCCCCGTCATCGTTTAACGAGCAGCCCTGGCGGTATATCGTGACGAGCCAGGAGGATCCGGAACGGCTGAAGGAGGCGCAGAGCGTCTTGTCTCCCGGCAATGCGTGGGCCACCAAGGCGCCGGTATTAGTCTGCACCGTCGCTCAACTGACCTTCGCCCGCAACGGCAAACCGAATCGGCACGCGTTCCACGACGTCGGCGCGGCCTCCGAGAATCTGCTGCTCCAGGCGACCGCGCTCGGCCTGTTCGGGCATCAGATGGCTGGGTTTGACGTGGAGAAGGCGCGCGCCGTCTTCCAGGTCCCCGAGGGGTACGAGCCGGTGGCGATGATGGCCCTCGGGTACCCTGCGGCATTGGAGACGCTGACGGAGGAGCAAAGAACATACGAGCAGCGCACCCGGGCGCGGCGCCCCGTCGAGGAGTTTGTCTTCGACGGCCGATTCGGCAATGCCATAGAGAAGAAGACTGGTTAGCCTACGGGACGCACCTCCAAGGCGATGAAGGCTCACGACCTGCTTGGCCCCACACTCAGGCGGGTCAGCCGCTCCTTCTACCTGACCCTCAGAGTCCTTCCACGCGATGTGCGACGGCCGATCGGCCTCGCCTATCTCTTCGCCCGCGCCGCGGACACCATCGCCGACACCGCCCTCATCAGCCGCGCGGACCGCCTCAAACATCTGGAGCTATTCCGCGGAGCGTTCCGAGATGGGGATGCCGGGCACCTTGGGGCGGTCCGCGAGGCACTGACGGCGCCGAACGGAAACGCAGCGGAGCGGGAGCTGCTGACCCGCGTGGAAGAGGCGTTCGCCCTCCTGCAGACCCTCGAGCCGGCCGACCAGTCGATGATCCGGAGGTTAATCCTCACCCTGACGGAAGGGATGGCGATGGACCTCACCACCTTCCCGGGCGAGGAGGAGGGCCGCTTGGTCGCGCTGGAGACGCGAGCCGACCTCGACCGCTATACCTACTACGTGGCGGGGTGCGTGGGGGAGTTCTGGACGGACATTCATCTCGCCCATCGTCCTTCCCTCGTGCGATGGGATCGGGAGGTCATGGTCCGGCGCGGCGTCCGCTTCGGGAAGGGCCTGCAGATGACCAACGTCCTGCGCGATCTCTCAAAGGACCTCCGGATCGGACGTTGTTACCTGCCGCGGCAAGATCTTGAGAAGCTGGGACTTCGTCCGGCCGACCTGCTCGATCCGACAGCCACCACGAAGGTCAAGCCGTTGCTCGGGGACCTCTTGGGTGTGACTCTCGATCATTACCGAGAGGGTTGGGCCTATGCGCTCGCAGTGCCGCGACGGGAAATCCGGATGCGACTCGCCTGCGCCTGGCCGCTGCTGATCGGCCTCAAGACGTTGGCGCTGATCGGGCAATCGCCCAACGTGCTCGATCCACGCGTCACCATCAAGATCCCTCGGCGCGTGGTCTACGCGCTGATGGTGCGCTCCTGCGCGAACGTCGTCTCCAACGCCGGCCTCGACCGGTACTACCGGCTGTTGCGCCGGGGTGTGCCGGTCTCTGTGTAGATGACGACAGGCCAAAGCAAGGTCAGGGCACATGTCTGGATCGCCGGGCGGGTTCAGGGCGTCGCGTTTCGAGCCTACACCGTCGATGAGGCGTCGGTTCGAGGAGTCACCGGCTGGGTGGGGAACATCCCGGATGGTCGCGTTGAGGCGGTGTTTGAAGGAGAGAGGGCGGTCGTCGAGGCGATGATCGCCTGGTGCCGGAAGGGCCCTCCTGCTGCGCGGGTCAGCTCGGTCGAGGTGATCTGGGAGGAGCCGATGGGCGAGGTGGGCTTTGGCATTCGCCATTCAGCACGATGAAGATCCTGGAGCGCCACAAGAGTTGGATTCATACCCATTTCCTTGGCTGGCAAGCTCTCAGCCTTCAACGGTCAGCGCAAATCCTAAGGTACTTCCTGAGAGCCGATAGCTGATTGCTGACTGCTGAAAGCTGCTCCTTAGCCGGTCTCGGTGGGGTTCTGCGGGTCCCGCTCCCACTCGTACCAGGAGCCGGCGAAGTTGGTAGCGGCCGGATGGCCGATCAGCTTGAGGGCGAACAGGCCGAGTGAGGCCGACACCCCGGCGTTGCAGTAGGTGATGACCCGTTTGTCGGAGCCGATGGCGGCCGCCTCGAAGACTCGCCGTAGCTCAGTCTCCGAGTTGAAGGTCTTGTGCTCCCCGCCGACGAGGGTGCCTGCGGGGACGTTACGCGCGCCCGGGATTCGTCCCTTCCGATCCCCCCGACCGATTTCGCCTCGAAACTCATGAGGACTGCGCAGATCGAGCAGGATGGTCCTCGGGTCGCCGATGGCGGCTCGCACATTGGTGCTGCCGACCCGCCAGTCCGGCTGGATTTTAGGCGTGAAGGTTTCCGCCGGATGGCGCGGCACCTGGGGCGTGACCGGCCGGCCTTCTGCCATCCACTTGCGGAAGCCGCCGTTGAGGAGCTTGACCGCAGGGTGACCGTAATAGTTGAGGACCCACCAGAGGCGCGCCGCGATCTGTCCCACGCCATCCTCGTAGATGATCACGGTGTGCTGATTGCCGATCCCGAGCTGCCCCACCAGAGCGGCGAATCGCTCCGGCCCGGCCACCGTCATCTTCACAGGAGCGTCCGACTGCACAATGTCCAGCGCCCAATCGACGAAGACCGCCCCCGGGATGTGCGATTCTAGGTAGGCCATGCGGTTTCCCTCGTAGTGTGGGTGGGGCGCGTCGGGGGGCCGGATGATCCCCCTGATATCCACGATTCGAAGGGAGGGATCATTCAGATGTTTGACCAGCCAATCTGTCTCGACCAACAGGTGCGCCCGCCGGGTCTTTGGAGTCACGATTTTCTCCCTTCATCATGATGATGGCTCAGCCTACCCGGAGAAGTCCGGTGTGTCAAGCGCCGCACCTTCCGACCCTGACCCCAATCTGCGCCCCAGCCTGTCATTCTGCGCCCTTCGTTCGTCATGCTGAGCGACGTGAAGCATCTCAGGGTAAACTCCTCGAAGAATCTCCTCTCAGGATGACAAGCGAGCCCGGAGTCCTGAGCGATTGCAATCAACTCACTGAGCACTTAGAATGGGCACAGCGGCATGGTATCGTCACATGCGACCAATATGAATAGATCTTCCCGAGGAGGATAAACATGCCTTTTGATGGTTTTACCGCGAAGAGTTTTCAGGTGTTCGCCATCCCCGACTTCCCTGGCCGGATGGCGGCGATCAGGGGGCATATCCAGCCGAAGCTGTTCGCTCTGGCGGAGGAGATCGGCCCGAAGCTCAAGCCGATCGTCGGCAGTGAAACGTTCCCCCATGTGGCGAAACACATGAGGCGGACGGTCAATCCGCCGGAGGACACCTGGGTGGTCTTCGGTCCGGAGAAGCGGGGCTATAAGAAGGCGCAGCATTTTAAGCTGGCGATCTCCCGCCACTGCATCCGGCTTCTGTTCGAGATGGGGCCGGAGTATGCCGACAAGGCGAAGTGGGTGCGGATCTGGGAGCGTGAGGCTGGCCGGCTGGCAGGGCAGCTCAGAAAGAGGCCGGGGCTCGGGTGGTACAAGAACGAGCACGACGAAGAGCCAGCCGCGCTCTTGGCGAGCCTCTCGCTCCAGGAGATCGGCCGTCTCGCCGGCGAACTGACGCGGCGCAAGGACGGCCAGCTCGTCCTCGGCCGCCGGCTGGACCCGGCCGAGGTACTCCGCCTGAAGCCCCGCGCATTCGTGCAGGCTGCGCTCCAGGCATTCGGAATGCTTGCCCCGTTGTACCGCCTCGGATGAGGCGCTGATGACGTTTGTCTCCTCAAATGACAAGTTTCTTTTCCTTGACAGTGTCATACACAGTGCGGTAAAACGTAAGACATCATGAGGAGGGAATATGTCCAAGTCGCAGGTCACAGTCCGCTTGGAGAAGGGCCAACTGGCCCGTGCGCAGAGAGCCCTGGGTGCTAAGACCGTAACGGAGGCTATCGAAAAGGCGTTGGCTCTGGCCACGGAAAAGGCCGCGCACGACGCCATCCTCCGCAAATACAGCAGTGTTGGCCGGAAGCATTCCTTTGCCGACCGGTAACCTCGCTGTACTGGATACGTCGGTCTACATTGAGATTTTTCGTACCGGGCGCTTCACGCTGGACCTCCTGCGCTCCCCGTGGATCATTCGCTGCTCGTCCGTGGTACTTCACGAGCTTCGCCGGGGTGCAAGAACGAACCTTGAGGTGCGATTTGTCAACGAGCTGGCCAGAAAGATCCAGATCATCACCCCGGCTGAACGTCACTGGCTGGAATCCGCTGAAATCCTTTCGATCATTCGTAGAAAAAAGGGCTATGGCCAGAACAAGTTGAGAGAACTGGCCTTCGATGCCCTGATCGCCCTTTCTGTCAGAGACATCGGGGCGATATTGATAACCTGCAATCGGCGAGATTTTGAGGAGATCCGGAGCCAAAAGCCCTTTAAGGTCCTGTTTTGGTAGGTCCTACACGGCAGTGGCTCAGCCGGAGGGATCGTTTTGGCGAGGCGCTAGACTTCTGTGTAGAGGCTGACGTATTGCTCGTCGGTGAGCTGATCCAACCTGTTGAGGTCGATATCGTTCGAAGCGCGGCCGGGGTATTTATTGGTGATCTTGACCCCGAAGAACTCCTCAAGCTTGTCGGTCTTCACCATCGTGATGGCGTTCCACGCGTCTCTGGCGCAGGCCTGCGCGCACTTGTCGCAACTGATACATTCATCGAACCGAATCTGGACGGGCGGCACATACCCATGCACGCTGCGATCGTACCCTTTTGCCGCGACCTGCTCGGGCGTCAGGTGTGAGATACAATCCACCGGACAGACGGACTGACACGGCGTGACCCACTCCCCATTCCTGACATCGTGCCCACTGCAGCCGGAACAGTTGGCTTCATCCACAAGCGCCATCCACCCCAGCTTCGCCTTCTTCTGACCGATCTTATCAGGGTACTGATCGGTATCGACCAGCCCATCTCCGTCCCTGTCGTCCGGGCTGCGATGCAGATCCAGCACCTTCTGGCGAACCTTCCCGGTCAGTTCCGCCCGCTCCCGGTTGAGGGCCGCATAGGTCCCGTACCGTTCCTTCCAGGCTGCATAGCGGTCGAGGCGTAGCAGCCAGCCGTACCCGTGCCGCCCCCAGAACTCCTTGCGCTTCAGGCGGTTCGCCTCCAACTGCTGTTCGAGCGCCGCCTTCTCTTTCTGACGGTTCTCGAGCGTCTTCAGGTAGCTGTCCGCGCGCCGCCTATCCCGCTTGTGAGGGGGGATGTAGCCTGGAAGCGCATGCTCTCTTGTCGTCAGCACACCACTCAACATGTCAAAAGACCTCTCGACCAGTGCCGTTCCAACTTGTTGCGGCTAATCGCCGACAGCAGCCCTCCTAAGAACGATCGCTTTGCCTAGCCTCACCATTTTGGCGCAAATAGTTGGAACGGCACTAGTATCCGACCCGCCCTCAGGGTATCTGCTTACCCCGCGCAAGTCAAGCGCCTGTCGTGGGCCACGCCATAGCGCGGCCTCTCTTGGAATGATCGAGGCGAGCCAATTGTGGCTGCGGAGATTCGCGCTCAAGCAGCGCGCGCTTGCGCTTGACACCCCATCGGTAACCACTGGTCCCACCGTCACTGCGCACCACCCTATGGCATGGGATGGCCACCGCGATAGTATTGGAAGCGCACGCCTGCGCCACGGCGCGCGCCGCTGACGGATTGCCTAACCGCTTGGCAACCTCTGCGTAGCTCGCGGTCGTGCCCGGTGAGATCGCCTGCAAGGCCTGCCAGACCCGTTGCTGGAACGCCGTGCCCTGGATATCCAAGGGCAAGCCAAGACTGCGACGTGGCGCATCGATGAAGGCCACAACCGCTGCAATCCAAGCCGCGAAGCCGGGATCATCGCCTTGCAGTATTGCCCTCGGGAATCGCGCTCGCAAGCGATTGGTCAACTCCTCCGGCGTTTTACCGAAGTCAATCGTGCAGACACCGCGCTTCGTCGCTGCCACCAGAACTAAACCCAGGAAGGATTGTGCAATGGCGAAGCGGATGCGAAGGTTGGCCGCCCCGTCCTTATACTTGGACGGCGTCATGCCGAGCATGTCTCTTGCGCCCTCATAAAAGCGGCTGCTTGATCCGAAGCCGGCGTCGTAGATCGCTCGCGTGACGGAGGCGCCTCGGTGCAGCTCTTCCCGCAGTTTTCGTTCGCGTCGTGCAGCGCCGTAGCCCTTCGGCGTGATTCCTACGATCTCCTTGAATATCCGATGGAAGTGGTACGGACTCAGGCCGACCGCAGTTGCCAGATTCCTCAGAGAGATCGGCTCCTCAGCTTCGTCGATCAGCTTGCACGCACGAACAATCGCTCGTGTGTGCGCCTCGGGAGCCAAAGGCACGTTCGGCTTGCAGCGCTTGCATGCGCGGAAACCCGCCCTTTCCGCTTCCACTGCGCTCGTGAAGAAAGCCATGTTCCCGCGGTTCGGCAGGCGTGAGGAACAGGCCGGGCGACAATAGACGCCGGTCGTTTTGACGCCGTAGAGAAACAGTCCGTCGGCTCGCCGGTCACGATGCTTCACCGCCTCCCACCGCGACGAATCTGTCGAGCACTTCATTAGTTGTGCAACGCTCATGGGGCAACCCCCGAGGTGAAATCTCGCAATAATCAGCCTTGGATGCCACTGCTTTCATGAAGCATCTTCTCACCAACGGGATCGCCTGACTATCCGGTTCTTGCTATCTAATTGAGGCTCTTCAGGGAATGGTGTGGGGAACTGGATTGCCTGTCATTGTGGTATCTGAATCGTAGGGGCGCTGCTTGCTGCGC